>JBEHXV010000001.1:0-275556 GCA_048498515.1 Bacteroidota bacterium
AGGCATTACTGCATACAATGCTTACCATGGCGCCCGGCACACCGTGCCCGGTTGAATCGGCAGCCGCAATATAAACCCGGTCGTCGTGCGCATACATCCAGTAAAAATCACCGGCTACAATATCCTTTGGCTGGTACAATACAAAATTACCCGGCAAATAACGGCTGATGTATTCCTGTGGCGGCAAAATGGCATTTTGCAAACGCTTGGCATAGGTAATACTGTCAATAATTTCCTTTTGCTTAAGTTGCACCAGTTCTTTTTGGTACTCGGCTTCGTGGCGCTGCTGCTCCACCTCTTCTTTTTGCTGGCTGATAATGTTACGCTGCTTTTGCGTGACCCTGAAACGGTTGAACATGAAAGCGGCAAACAAGGCCACAATGGCAAGTCCGCCATACAACGCAAAACGCTGGGTACGCTCCTGTTTTAACTGCGCAGCAGTGATCTTTTTTTCTTCGGCAACCTTCACGCTATCGGCTGCGGCCATTTTTTCGTATTCGTACCTGAACTGGCTGCGGATGCTCTCCTTACGGGTTGTTTCGTTCGAAATGCTGTCCCTCATGGTAATGTAAAGCTCATACATTTCCAGTTCCTTGGCGGTGTTGTGTTGATGCTTATAAATGTTTTTCAGCAAAAGTGCGTTTTCTCGGATCTTGTCGGGGTAGCCCAGTTCCTCTGCCAGAGCCATGCCACGGGAAGCATAAGCAAAAGCCTGGTCATACTTTCCCTCCTTTAAAGTGAGGTTGGCAATATTGTTAAGTGTGGCCGATACACCTTCCTTATCATTGATCTCTTCCTGTATAGCCAGTCCTTTGTTGTAATACAACAGAGCCTTCGAATAATCATTCAACTGATTGTAAACACCTCCAATGTTTGACAAGGTAATGGCTTCGGCTCCTCGGTTGCCTATTTTTTTCTGTAGCTCCAGGCTGCTGTTGTAATAGGAGAGTGCTTTCCGGATATCACCCATCGTTTTATAGGTCAGTCCCAAATTATTAAGAGAGTTGGATTCCCCCAACCGGTCGCCAATCTCGGTTTGTATGGCAAGGCTTTTATTAAAAAACTCCAACGCCTTTTGCAGATCGCCCTGTTCGTAATAAATGGTGCCCAGGTCGTTGAATGAAATGGACATGCCAACTTTATTTTTAAGCAACTGATTAATTTTAAGGCTTTGATGGTAACACTCCAGGGCTGTTTTTATATCGCCGAGTTTGATGAGCGAATAACCTTTGTCGTTTAAGGTATTTGACAAATGTTTTAAGTAAAAACTACGCAATTTTTCATCCTTAATATCTTTTTCCAGGTTCCTCTCCGCAATGGCTTTCAGCTGCTCGTTATAGACAGGCCAGGCTTCCTCATCGGGCTCGGCTTCTATCATCTGGCTTAAAATGTGGCAGCGTGTTGTATCGTGCTTCGCGTTCTTTAAGAGCGTTTTAAGCGAATCCATGTTTTGTGCCGACGTATGTGTCCATGCCAAAACGCAAAAAAGAAAAACATAATTCTTAATGCCGTTTATAATATGTTCAAACCAACTGCCTCTCATGATGGTTGCTTAGCACCAAACAACATGAGGTACTGATGTTTTATTTCCGCTAAGTTTAATTTGGATTGCATATAGGTTTCGCAGTTTTTACTCATGGCATCAAAACCTTCCTGGTCGAGAGCTGCAAGCTGTTTAATGGCTTCAACAAATTTTGCTTTGTTGTTCAGGGCAATATCAAAGCCAACGTTTTTAGCTTCAAGCCCTGTCCAGGGTGTTTGATTAGAAATAACAACCGGCCTTGCATTCGAAAATGTTTCGGCAATAATATGCCCAAAATTCTCGGTTTGGGTTGGCAATAATAACGCATGATAGCGGCTAATAGTGGTACCAATCTCCTCGGGTTTTAAAACCGATCTGTAAGTAAATGCAATATTGGCAGGCAGCGTTTTTGAGTTGGTTTCGCACAGGTTCCAGTAAGCTTCATCTTCCTTGGGGCCATATACATCAAATGTTATGGCGGCATTTTTAATTTCTTTCAACACCTCAATAGCAAAATTCAGGTTTTTAATATCAACCATCCTTGCAATAAAACACAGCTGCAACGATCCGGGCCGTTTCTCAATTGATTTAATTTCTCCGGCAAGAGCCGGTAGGTTCGATACTTGCGACAAGCGCGCATTTGCCCCTATTCTCTTTTTTATTTCGGTGGTTTCCTCTGCAGAGGTTGATTGCCAGTGAACATTTTTAAACAGGCCTGTAAGCTTTGCATACAGTAAAAACAATTGTTTTTTCAGCGGCTTTACCGCCAGTGCGCCATCGCGTAACATACCGCGCGGAGCAAGCACGATGTTTGAACTAATCTTTCCCTGCTGTTTCCATTTTAGCGGGTAAATGGTAAATAACTTTGAGAACAGGCTGTTCAGATATAACCTCTCGTGTGTTGTATTCTGAATTAATTTTAAAATGAAACCCGCGTTCATGTTTTCAGGACTCACGTAAAAAACTTCCCGCCCTTCAAAATTTGTCCACTCATTGATCTTCACATTGCCATATGCCCTGTCCGACCTGAAGTCCCTGTCGGTGGTAATAATTTTAAAATTAAGCTCATTGCCCAGCTGTTTGGTTAAAGTAGCAACAGATTGTATAGGCCCGCCTGCCAGGTAACCCGGCAAAAACCAATCGCAGAGGATAAGTATGGTGGGCTTAGCAGTCAATCTGTTGGGTGTTTATCCAGTTATTTAAAACCACAATGTGCCATACACGGCTCCAGGTAATTTTAGGGTCGTTGTTTAAAAAGCGGTTCCAGATGGACACTACCGCTTCGCGGTTCACAAAGCTTCGCTTTGAGAATTGAACGATGTTCTCTTCACAAAAGCCACGCAGTTCATGCTTGAGCCAGTCTTTCCATGGCAGCGTAAAACCCATTTTAGGGCGGTTTACAATATCGCCCGGCAGCAAATCGCCTAAAGCATCAACCAGTATTTTTTTTGGCGTATGCGGGTATTTGTATTCGTCCTTCACACTCAGGGCAAACTCCACCAATTTGTAATCCAAAAAAGGTACCCGTACTTCCAGTGCCACTGCCATGCTCATTTGGTCGGCATCGCGTAGCAAAACATTTTGCATATAGGTTTGGATCTCGAACAGGGAAACACGGCTTAATTTATGTTGCTTATCTGTTTCGGTATTTTTGATGACAGCTTTAATAAAATGATCGGCATTAAAATTTTCCTTTAGCAGGCTGTCGTAATCTTTTTTATTGAAAAGCTTACGGTTTATGGGATAGGCATTCAATCCGCTAATGGTATCGAGGTTCAGGATCTCTGCCATCTTATCTCCCTGCACCGATTTTTGTTTTGCTGCCAGCACATTGCCTATTACCCCTTTAAAAGGAACAATGTTTAACCAGCTTTTCTTTTCCAGCTCTATATAGCGTTTAAAAATATCGTAGCCTGCAAAGAGCTCATCGCCACCCAGGCCCGACAAGGCCATGGTAATACCCGCATTTTTAGTTGCTTTGGACACGATGTAGCTGTTTGGCCCGTCGCCGCTTGGGTGATCCATAGCAGCTAAGGCTTGGGGCAATTGTTTTAAAAAATCGCCGGGCGTTAATTTTATTTCGTGGTGTTGGGTATTAAATTTTTCAGCAATTTGTTTGGCATACTTTGCTTCGGAAAATTCGCTTTCATCAAAACTTACATTAAAGGTTTGCACTTTTTCCGACGATACTTTACTCATCAATCCAACCACGGCGCTGCTATCAATACCACCCGAAAGAAAAGCGCCAAAAGGCACATCAGCTACCAGGCGCCGCTCAACGGCTCCGGTCAACAATTCATTTACTTTGCCGCAGGTTTCTTTGTAAGACAGGTCCTGTTTTGAAACTGCAAATTTGTTTACATCCCAGTACTTCGTAATGGTCACATTGCTATTTTGCATTTCGAGCACATGGCCCGGCATAAGCATGAACACATCTTGCAGGATGGTATTGGGCGCATGAACCGTCGTATATTGCAGGTACTCGGCTACTGAACGTAAACTGATCTTATTGTCTGTTAAGCCCGATTTGATGATGGCCCGAATTTCGGAAGCAAATACCAGTGCACTATCTTTATAGGCATAATACAAAGGTTTAATTCCCATGCGGTCTCTGGCAATAGTCAGTTTTTTTTCAAGCGTATCCCAAATAGCGAAGGCGTACATGCCATTAAAACGCTGCAGGCAGTCATTACCCCAGCGTAAAAAAGCAGCCAAAATAACTTCGGTATCGGTATTGGTTTTAAAAAAGTACGGTAATTCTTTTGAGCCATGTTGCGAACGTTGCAACTCCAGTTTCAGTTCTTTGTAATTGTACAGCTCGCCATTGTATACCATCACGTAACGGCCATCCTGCGATACAAAAGGCTGGTTTCCGGCTTCGGAAAGATCGATGATGGACAAACGCCTGTGGCCAAAATAACAATGCGCGTCGTTCCAATTGCCCTGCGAGTTGGGGCCGCGGTGCGCAATGGCATCGGTCATTTGTTGAATGGATGCACTGTAGTGTGAATTGGTTTCTTTTTGGTTTACGATGCCTGCAATACCACACATAGCTTATAAACCAATTGATTGAAGGTATTTTTTATTGCTCATCATGGCTTTCACGCCCTCTTCCAGCGATACCAGCTCTCTTCCAAGGATCTCGCGCATCTTTTGATTATCGGGCTGGCGGCGGGTCATATCACCTTCCTTCAATGGCGGCAAGTGTACAATTTTTGATTTGCTGTTGGTTAAACGAATCACCAGCTGCGCCAGTTCCAGCACCGTGGTCACTTTGTCGCAGCCAATATTGATGACATCATTCTCCAATAATTTTTTATTCATGATGGTAATGCAGGTGGCTACTGTATCATCTACAAAGGTAAAGGTACGGGTTTGAGAGCCATCACCGTATATGGTAATATCCTGGTTTTTTAGGGCGGCGGCCAAAAAGCGTGACACCACAAAATCGGTGCTTTGGTTTGGCCCGTAAGTATTGAAGAAACGGAAGATGGTATAGGCCAGGCCATATTCCTGTTGAAAGCTTCGAAAAAAACATTCGCCCACATTTTTTACCACCGCGTAAGGCACGCGTGAGTTTAAAGGGGTGCGATGCTCATGCTGCGGCAACTCAACCGGTTCGCCATACACTTCGGATGAAGAGGAGAAAAACACATGCTTAACCGAAGAGTTTTTGGAAAGGTTTAAAATATGCTTGATGCCTGAAATATCATCGAGTACGCTCACCGGGTTTTCCTGGGTTCTGATAACACCAACAACAGCGGCAAAGTGAAACACGTAATGAAAATTATAGGCCAGCATGATGGAGGAAATATCCCTGTAATCGTTCACATCGGCTTTAATGAATTTCCAGTTTTCAAATTCGGGAGAAGGTAGTTTTGATAAAAATCCGGTCGACAGGTTATCAACCACCACCACAAAATTATTCTTGTCTTTAATGAGTTGTTCAACCAATGCGCCGCCAACATTTCCGGCGCCTCCCGTTACTAAAATCTTATTCATAAATATTAAAGAATTATAGAACGAAGATACTATAATTACCGCAATTATATAGCCTCCAAAAGTTTAAATTAATATGTATTTTTGCCGCATGAATATTGAGCATTTTTTATCTTCCATCATATCGGGTCTTGTGAATGAATTATTTGGTTTAATAAGCAATCCGGGCGAAATTATCCTTCAAAAAACAAAGAAAGAATTTGAGGGCGATTATACCCTGGTAACCTTCCCTTATATTAAAGCCGCGAAGGCTACGCCCGAAAAAACCGGTGAGCTAATTGGTGAAGCCCTTTTAAAAGCCAACCCGGGTATTTCGGCTTACAATGTGGTGAAAGGCTTTTTGAACATTTCCCTCTCAAACGATCTGTGGCTCAATCAATTCAAAGATATGTCGAAGGACAAACAGCATGGGCTTAAAGCTGCCAACAGCAGCGGCCGCCAGATCATGCTGGAATATTCTTCGCCTAATACCAACAAGCCACTGCATTTGGGGCATGTGCGGAATAATTTATTAGGTTACTCGGTAGCCACAATCTTAAAAACACAGGGACACGAGGTCATTAAAGTTAATTTGGTGAACGACCGTGGGATCCATATCTGCAAAAGCATGATTGCCTGGAAATTATTTGGCAATGGCGAAACGCCTCAATCAAGCGGCATGAAAGGCGATCACCTGGTTGGAAAATATTACGTGGAGTTTGACAAAGCGTATAAAAAAGAAATTCAAAGCTTAATGGATGGTGGTGCCACCAAAGAAGAAGCGGAAAAGCAGGCTCCTATCATGCTGCAAACCCAGGAAATGCTGTTGAAATGGGAAGCCGGCGACCCCGACACCATTGCCCTTTGGAAGATGATGAATGGCTGGGTGTATGATGGCTTTGCGGTATCGTACAAAAAACTGGGTGTTGATTTTGACAAATATTACTACGAAAGCAATACCTATTTGTTGGGTAAAGAAGTAGTACAGGAAGGCCTGGAAAAAAAGGTATTTTACAAAAAAGAAAATAACAGCGTGGCCATTGACCTCACAGCCGATAAGCTGGATGAGAAAATAGTACTGCGCAGCGACGGCACCTCGGTTTACATTACACAGGATATGGGAACGGCCATTGAGCGTTTCAAGGAATTTCCAAAGATCAGCCAGATGATCTATACCGTAGGTAACGAGCAGGACTACCACTTTAAAGTATTGTTTAAAATCCTTGAGAAACTGGGTTATGGCTGGGCCAAAGAGTGTTTCCATTTATCGTACGGCATGGTGGAATTGCCCGAAGGGAAAATGAAAAGCCGAGAGGGCACCGTGGTTGACGCTGATGACCTGATGGATGGCATGGTTGAAACAGCCAAAGAAACTACGGAAGCTTCAGGAAAAATAGAGCATTTTTTACCCGAAGAAAAAGAGAAGCTGTTTAATACCATTGGTATGGGTGCCTTGAAATATTTTATTTTAAAAGTTGACCCAAAAAAGAAAATGCTCTTCGATCCTAAGGAAAGTATTGACCTGCATGGTAATACCGGCCCTTTTATTCAGTACGCACACGCACGGATCAAATCCATCTTAAGAGACTATAACAAGGATACGCAATCCATCTCTGTGTCGGATACCATACCGTTCCATGAAAAAGAAAGAGAGTTGATTAAGCTGCAGTACGATTTTCCAAAAATACTGGAGGAAGCAGCCGAAACTTACAATCCTGCCGTGGTAGCCAATTACACTTACGAGCTGGCCAAATTGTTCAATCAGTTCTATAACGAATGTTCTGTTTTAAAAGAGGAGAATGTTTCTATTAAAGAATTCAGGATCAAACTGATTGAAACAACGGCTCAGATCATTAAAGAAGGGATGTTGTGCCTGGGTATTGAGGTTCCGGAAAGGATGTAATGCCTCAGTAAAACCAATTCACGTGCAATGGCTTTGGCATCCAGGGGAATTTAATAACAGAGTAGGAAAAAGGAGAGTGCTGAAGCAATGCATCATACGGTTTTCTTTCCACCATTAATTCCCATTTGTCCTCCTGCTCAACCAACAGCCCGTTTCTCACCAACCAATTGCCCCTGAAACCCGCTATTGACGTTGAGCCGCACTCAGGCCAATGAGTCATAACCGACCTAATCAAAGTTTCGATGAGTTGCTTTTTCTCGTTGGAGATGTTGATGCCGTATTCAATTTCATGGGATAGCTCCATACCACACAACAGCTTATTAAGCACCAGGTCGGGATCCTGTGATATTTCGTGACCAGTGACCAGGTAGTGCAGGTAATGCGTTGCGGCTTCCCGGGCGTCTTCATTATTAAATTTCTGATCCGTCAACAAGCCAAGCTTTTGAAAAAGCATTATAAGATAACCTTGCAGAAGCACCAGGCCTGCATTTCTTACCATTATTCCGGTTGGGTGTTTATTTTCCATTGTTCATTGTTAGTTGTTCGTAGGCTATTTCAATTGATTCGATGGCAACCTCATTTCCATCCGATTTAAGGGTCGGGGCGCTGATCTTGGTGATCCAGGCATTATTGAGCTGCCATTGCGTGGTTACTTCACTTTTTTCATTGGTTAATTTTATAATGATCGTGTAACGTGATATAGTATTCATTGTTACCTGCGAATACCAGCTCCAAAAGGCATTGTCCTTTACAAACACGCCCCTTTTCAAGGTAACGTTCCCAATCTTTGAAATAGCAGGCATGTGTATGGTTGCATAGGAAGGACTGTTGCTGTTACGGTAATCAATCACCTGGTTTTCCGCATCCATTCCCGAAACCTGCTGAAAGGGAATATTTGTCACTCCATTTCCAAAGTCGACTAAAAATGTGAAGGTGGGCAAAGGCCATGTGACACCTTCTTGAGGACTATCATTTAACGGCATAGCTTATTGTTTTTACACTTAAATATACAAATATTATAGAGTAAAGAAAGTATATTTGTTTAGTGTTTGATATATGATTTAAATGGCAGCAGAAAGAAACATCATTACCGATAAGCTGGTGGTGGCAAAAACCGGAAAAACCATGGAAGACTGGTTCCTGTACCTTGACAAAAAAGGCGCAAAAAAGCTGAGCCATCCCGATGTGTTTAATCTCATTAGCACTACAAAAGGCCTGGAACCTTTAGGGCAATGGAACCAAAACCTGCTGGCTACAAGCTATGGATGGAGCCGCGGTTTGAGGGAGCGTGGACAAAAAGGCGATGAGTTTGAAGTAAGTGTCAGCAAAACCATTAACGTTCCTTTACCCATCCTTTATTCCTCTTTTGCAAACGATGCCTTACGCAAAAAGTGGCTTAAGGAAAAGATCGTCATCCGAAAAGCAACCGAAAATAAATCGGCCCGCGTAACCTGGGCTGACGAAACAACCAGCCTGAGCATTGATTTTTATACCAAAGGAACCGACAAATCACAGATCGTTGTTCAGCATCAAAAGATCCCTGATTCGAAAATGGCGGCTGAAATGAAAGTGTTTTGGGCTGAAAAGCTTAATGATTTAAAAAAAATGCTGGAAGAATAAAACATTAATGCTGGTAAGCACCGGCATCGGGCGTTGGCAATCTTCCTGAACCTTTAATATCTGATCCTAAAACAGGTAAATAGCTATTGACTACATTCACATCGCCAAGGCCTGCGGCAGCAGAGGTTGGATAGATGCTAAAATCATAATTAGCTACATTTTTAAAATCAGGGTTACCCGTAAAATCGTTGGCCGTGCTGGTTATAACAGTTCCTGTAATAGCTGCTGTTCTCAATAAGGAATGGCTGATCTCATACTTAGGCGAAGGCGAAAATGAGCTTGGCCTCAGGTCGTATTCAAATTCATTGCCCTGGCTACCCTGAATAATGGAGTTGGCAATATATATGCTATCGCATGGCCAGGTATCGGTACCATCGTAATTGTCAATATGCACACAGGGTTGCCCGCCCCTGCCCCCATCCTGGCTAAAATAATTGCCAAAGGTTGTATGCAGGAAGGTATAATTGCCGCCTAATGTAAAGGCGCCACAATATTCCTTGCAGTTACAAAACACATTGTTAGCACTCCAGATATTGAAGAATTGTGTGTAAAAGCCCCACTTGGAACAATTTTTAACAATGGTGTTTGTCACTTTCAAGTTCCTTGGATCGTTTGGATTGGTAAGCACACTAGCCTGAATACCGATAAAATTATTTTTAATGATGGCGTAATTAATGGAATTGTTCTTGCTTCCTTCATTGATCCAGATCCTGTCCCATTGCCCAGGCAGGTCGGCATAATCGGCTTCGCGCCGGTCGCCCTGGAAAACAACTTCGTTACCCTGTGTGCCATTCACCTTAAGGGTTCCATAGCGGTAAGCCCAAAGGCCGGCATTTTGATGGAAATATACTTTTATACCCGGATTAATCACCAGGGTTTGAGCGCTATCTACCACCAGCCAGCCATAAATTACGTGCGGGCGGTTATCGTCGGGCTGGCCCAAAGCGCCACCACCCCAGGTAACCGTTACCTGCGTTGTTTGGCTCGAAACGGTTGAATAAGGCAAATAGCCATTCTTGTATTGTATGGCCTGGTCGGGGAAATGATAATGCGCGTCCTGCCCCCAGGCTTCCAGGCCTACTTCCTGCTGGTTGCCGTTCACATCAAACAAAATCTTATCCTGTATAATGAGCGGACTCAGAGCACTGGTAGGGTTTACATTGACCTGTACAAAAATATAAATACTGTCGTTGGCAAGAATTTCCACATCATTTACCTGCCGGCCTGCAACTCCATCCACATTTAAAAAGAACTGGGAGGAGGAACCGTTTTGTAAACGAACCGACGAAATATTGATCTTTTGGTTATTATGATTAATAACCCTTATGCTGCGGGTAGCCGAACCAATGGTTGTAAAAACGGTATCGAACAGAATGGAATCCTGGGAAAAAGACACCGTCGCCGAGGGGTCGGTGAGCAATTTATCCTTTTTACAAGACACAAAACCAACTGATAAACAGACAGTTATAAATACTAAAAGAAATAGACGTACCATTGACACAAATTTATACTTTAAAACGGGGAATTGCTCTTTTTATTTTATTTTTACGAAATAAATTGTTGGGTATTGGATATTTTTAGTATCTTTGCCTTCCAAAATTTTTTGAAATAAATAACTGAATATAAAATGAAACCAGAAATTCACCCAGAAAACTACAGATTAGTTGTATTTAAAGATATGTCTAACGGTTACTCTTTTTTAACTAAATCTTGTGCAGATACTAAAGATACTATCGTTCACGAAGATGGCAATGAGTACCCATTAGTAAAATTAGATATCTCTATGACCTCTCATCCTTTCTACACTGGTAAACAAGTATTAGTGGATACAGCGGGTCGTATCGATAAATTTAAAACACGTTACGCTAAAAAATAATTTTTTTACGCTATATAAATTCAAACGCCGTCACGATAAATCGAGACGGCGTTTTTTGTTTGATAGTGCTCTAATCTGTATTTTGCTGGTACAGTTGAATCGCTTTTTTCCAGCGGTTCAGTTCAAAGGTGCTTAAGGCAAACTTAAATGCTCCATGCAGCCAATGCGACTCCACATTGATCCGTTTTACCAGGTAAGGTTCGGGCAAGGCATTATTCCCTCCGAAAGTGGTAAAATGAATGGCATAATTTTCTTCCACCAGTTTGCGTTCTGCTTTTCCAATAGTGAGTAAGGTGTTATTAATGCTGCAAAAGGTATCGACCCGAACTGACAGGTGTTTTTCTATCTCTTCTTTCGATGTGATTAATTCCTGTTGCAACTGCTCTTTATTCAAATCATCTTTTACCATGGTATGGTGATAAGTATGGCAACCAATGGTATGTTTTGCTAACATGCTTTTCACATCATTCCACGACATAGCCATAAAATCTTCTTCTTCCGAATCAATGGCATCATTAATAATGGGACGGATGTTTTTTATAAAGAACTCTTGTTGTTGTGGTGGATTAGTATCAATAAAACCCGGTACAATAAAAAAACAGGCCGAAAGCCCCAACTGGTCCAAAACTTCAATAGCACGTATATTATTTTTGATCCCGTCGTCAAAGGTAAGCAGCAATTTTTTTCCTTTCACCGGTTGTTTTAGCGCCACAAAATCCCTGAACTGCGCCGGCGAAATAATATCGTAATGTTTTTTTAAGTAGGCCATCTGTTCTTTAAAATTATCCAGGTATTTTTTTTGGGTACCATGGTAGTTCAACACGATCAGCTGGTCAGGCGGGCCTTTAGCAAAAGCAGCCAGGGTATTGCCTATCATTGCCTTAAGAATATGGGCTTTGGAATGTATTTTAAGGTTCAGCTTCATTACTTACCATGTATCCAGGTCGCGCCTGTATAAGATCCAGTTGTCGGGTTTTGAAACCATCGCTTCATCTACCTTAAAATTCTTATAAATAAATTTAATGTCCTTCTCAATCTTTTTATATCCCAAATTTTGGATAGCCTTCAACACAACAGCGTCTTTGTTAAGATCGTTGATGGCAATGCTGAGCAAAGTTACAAAACCGGTTTTGAAGGCCTTTTTGCGCAGTTGCTTAAACGCGTCTGTCACAAAACCTGCATCAGTACTATTGGTGTTTACGTCGCCAATAATAAGTTCTTTGATAAGCTTTTTGCGGATGTTTAATTTTAAGGCGAACTCCACAAACTCAGTCCCTTTTTCCACTTTAAAATAATAGTAGTCAAAAATGGCATTGTAGGCTTTGTGCCAGTTGTAAAACTCTTCTGTTTTTTGAAGTTCGGTTTTATGACCTGGTACGTTAACCACATGCGACGGATTTACTGTAAACAGTGATTCCATTCGCTTTTTATTAAGCGGCATTATCAGGGAAAATACATTGACCGGTTTTATGTACCAGGATATATTAAAGGGATTTGTCCAGCCGCTTTTTAAATACAATTTTACAATTTCCTTAATTGGGAAACCAATGATGAGATCGATGCTTAACTGTTCATGTTGCTCATTTAAATAATTGAGCATACGGTTGTACAAGCCTTTTCCTCTGAAATCTTCGCTGATGATAACATTGCCACACTGAAACGAACGTACTTTTTTTGCGCCAATCACATAGGGCCATTTGCAAAAAGAAGCAAAACCGGCTACCGTTTTATCGCTGATGGCTACCAGGCGAATGCTTTCATTATGCTGATAGGGATGATTATAAAAATCGGAAAAAAATTGCGTGAACTGTTCTGTTGAATTCCCATACTGCCTGCAAAAGAGCTCAATGATCTGCGAATCCATCCATGGCTCATAAAAAGTAATTTTTATATTATCCTGCATATTGGTAAAGGTAATAATTATATTTGTATCAGTATGGCGCATAATACTTCAACTCCTGCAAATTCAATTGTTATTTTGTATACCGAACTGGCAGGCTATACCATTACCTGCATGGAAGCGCTATGCAACCTGTATGGCACAAAAATTCATGTTATCAGTTCGCCTGTAAACAAAGAAGCGCCTTTTTCTTTTGACAGCAAACATGAATTGATTAGCTATTACCGCCGAAGCGATTTTGACCTGCGAAAAATAAACGCGCTCATTGAACAGGTAAATCCTTTTCTAATTTATTGCGCCGGCTGGAACGATAAAGAATACCTGCAGGTTGTAAAAGACAATAAAAACATTACCAGTTTGTTAGGTTTCGACAATAACTGGACAGGGAGCCTGAAACAACGCTTATCAGCCATTTACGCCCGAATAAACATTACGCCTTATTTTAACCATGCCTTTGTGCCGGGAAAACAGCAAAGTGTATTTGCCAAAAAATTAGGTTTTAAATCTCAACATATCATACAAGGGGCCTACTCTGCCAATACCGATTTGTATAACAGCGCCCTGAAAAACACAGCCCATAAAATCCCTCATCGTTTTATTTTTGTGGGACGTTATGTAAAAGAAAAAGGCATTGAAGAATTATGGCAGGCATTTATTGACCTGCAAGCTGAACAGGAAAACGACTGGGAGCTCTGGTGCCTTGGTGTGGGAAAAATTGAACCTGTAAAGCACCCCAAAATAAAACATTTTGGTTTTGTACAACCAAATGAGATCCGTTCTTACCTCGACCAAACGGGTGTGTTTGTATTGCCAAGCACCTTTGAACCCTGGGGTGTTGTAGTGCATGAGTTTGCCGCTGCCGGCTTTCCATTATTGCTCAGCAATGCCGTTGGGGCTAAAGACCAATTCTTGAAAATGCCCGAAAATGGTTTTTCCTTTGACCCTGGAAATAGCGACCGGATTTATGCCGTTTTAAAAAAGATCATCTCAAAAACAGATGAAGAGCTGATGCGCATGGGACATACTTCTCATTTAATGGCGCAAAGTATTACGCCACATACCTGGGCAAAAAGTATTTACAGCCTCAAAAAATAAGCCTTTGGACTTAGCCAACCAACATAAACCACAAACCATTAGGATTAAAGAACTGGATGCTTTAAGAGGGGTTGCGGCTTTGTTCGTGGTATTTTTTCATTACACCATGGGCCGACCCGAAGCGCAATGGGGCTTTAAGCTTGGGGTTACAGGCGTGGATCTTTTTTTTATTATCAGCGGCTTCGTTATTTTTATGAGTATCCGCAAAGTAGCGTCAGCTACGGAATTTGCCGTGAACCGCTTTACCCGCCTCTACCCTACTTACTGGGCATGTGCTACGGTTACTTTTACAGCACAGCTCATTGGCAACCAATGGTTCCATCACACCAACGACCCGGGCATGGTTCATTACCTCGTTAACCTTACCATGTTCCAGCATTATTTTAAGGTGGGCGATCTTGACGGGCCTTACTGGACCATGATCCTGGAAATGGTATTTTACATCTGCATGTTCTTTTTACTACTATTTAAACAGGTGAAAAATATTATGGCATGGGGACTTGGGCTGTTGCTTGTTATTGCCCTTTACTGCATGTGGCTTGAAAAGTACTACCAGGCCATTAACTGGGACTTTGTATACTGGTTTCATTTGTTTACGCATTTTCCTTTGTTTTTGGCGGGCATAGTTTTTTACCGAATCATTCATCTGGAAGGCAAGTGGTACTATAATTATAGCATACTGGTACTGTGTTTTGTGGTTCAGAGCAACCTGTTTGATAATTTCCCGAAGGCTGCCGACTTTATTTCGCATAAAGAATACCTTATGGTGCTTGGGGTTTACTTCCTGCTCTTTATTTTATTTGTTAACCATAAACTCGGTTTCATTGTATCCAAACCTACCCTGTTTGTTGGGAAAATCTCTTTTGCCCTGTACCTTATTCACCAATTCATCAGCATTGATCTTATTATTCCTGAGTTGTTAAAACGCAACTGTTCGTTTTGGCTTGCGGCACTGGCAGCGCTTTGCACTTCGGTTTTGCTGGCTACTTTGATAACTTATTTTATTGAGATCCCTTTGGGCAAAAAGCTAAACCTGGCCTTGCGTCAAAAACTAAAGCTACCGCTGAAACATAGCTGATTAACAATTGGTTGTTCTAAACAATTTTCAAAAAGGCGTCCTTTTCCGGGCATAATTAATTATTTTAGTGTTTTATGCTGGATACGTTTTGCATATATAACGGTCACCTGATCCACTTGTATGAGCCTGCCATTAGTTTTACAAACAGGGCCTTCAGGTATGGCGACTCTTTATTTGAGAGTATCCGGTTTTCGAACGGAAAGATCATGTTCCTGGCCGATCATGTAAAGCGCATTAAGCTTGGTATGACCACGCTGCGCATGAACGTACCCGCCGAATTCAACACCACTAATATCGAACAGCTGATCCTGCATCTCATTACACAGAACAAGATTGCCAAAGATGCCCGGATCCGCTTAACTGTTTTCAGAAACGATGGCGGTTTTTACACACCGGATGTCAACGATATTTCGTTTTTAATTGAAGCCGAACCTTTGGAAACAGCAGGTTACCAGCTCAATCAAAAAGGTCTTTGGGTGGATGTGTATGCCGAGATTAAAAAGCCGGTTACCAAAATATCGAACCTTAAAACAGGAAGCGCCTTATTATATGTGATGGCGGGTCTTACCAAAACCTCGTTAAAACTGGATGATTGCCTGCTGGTAAACGATAATGGCAATATTATAGAAACCATTAATGCCAATATTTTTGTCGTTAAAAATGGCACCTTGTATACCTCACCCATTAGCGATGGTTGTGTGGATGGCGTGATGCGTCGGCAGGTGCTTGACCTGGCCGCACAAAACAAGATCCTTGCCTTTGAACAGCCTTTGACTGTACATACACTGACCAATGGCGACGAGGTATTTTTAACCAATGCCATAAGAGGCATACAGTGGGTGGGGCAATTCAAAAATAAATTCTATACCAATCAAAAGGCCCTTTACTTTACCGATAAACTGAATGAACTAACAAAATAAGATGATTGAAACGTACTATAAATTAGTGGAAGAAAGCATTGCTGCCCTGGGTTTAACTGCTGAGGAAACAAGAGGAGATCAGCCGGGACAATGGAACTTAAAAAAAGGAAAGTTTGACATTATGGTGGACGTGTGGGAACAGGAAAACCAGTTTTTGTTCCAGGTGGTTTGTCCGCTTTGCAGCTTGCCCGATGAAAACAAAGAAGGCTTTATGAATTTTTTATTACAAAAAAATTACGGCATGAGCGCCATGGCCTACTCCATTATGGAAGAATCGGTTTTTTTGAAACATACTACGGAAATGAAAGAGCTTAGCAAAGAGAACATCATTACATTGCTTACCAAAACCGCTTTTTATGCCGAACAAAGCAGCTTTGTGCCAGCTGATTAATTTTTTGAACCAAACTATGATCCCATCGGGATGAGTATTGAGAAGTGATGAAGAAAAAGTTCTCGATACGTTTTTTGCAAGAGGCAGGCAAAAAACACTCGAACTGGCCATTATTCATACAATTTTTACACTCAACTAAAACATGCAAAAAATATTAATGGTATGCCTTGGCAATATTTGCCGCTCGCCTTTGGCAGAAGGTATTATGTTAAAACTGATTGAAGAGCATAAACTTGACATTGAAGTGGACTCTGCCGGCACTTCCAATTACCATATTGATGAAGCGCCCGACAGGCGTACCATTTTAAATGCCGCCACTCATGGCATTGACCTGAAACCACTAAGGGCAAGGCAATTTAAGGCTTCTGATTTTGACGCTTTTGATAAAATTTACGTGATGGATAAAAGCAATAAAGCCAATGTGCTGGCACTGGCAAAAACCGAAGCGCATAAAGCCAAAGTGGATTTGTTACTGAATGCCTCTTTTCCTTATGAGAACAAGGAAGTACCCGATCCGTATTTTGGTGGCGAACAAGGCTTTGAAAATGTTTTCCAGATGGTATATAATGCTTGTGCGGCTATTGCTGGGAATAAACAATGAGTTATAAAATTAAACCGCCTTATACTGAAAAAGAACGCGATTTAATTTTAAGTCGCATGAAATACCGCGTCATAGGTTTATTAACTCTGGCTTTTATTTGCTATCTCGTATGTGCAACCTTTTATCATGAAACGCTGATTAAACCTTATATCATCGGTGGCATTTTATTCATTCCAAGCCTTATTCTAACCTTTTTCACCACCGAAATATGGTTTCGGTTTATTTACTCAAAGTATTTCTTTGTAAGGTTTTTAGGCAATACCATCATTATTGGAGGTGTCTTTTCCGCCTTATTACTTAGTATCAACAGTGCTTTTGTAGTCGGAGATCTTCGGTTTTATAAGTTCAAAATAAATGACAAATATCTTGTGAAATCAGGTCATAAGTGGAAACGCTCGCCTTCCTGTTTTATAAATTATTTCGGGCAAGAAAAAGAGCTGGTGTTTTCAGAAAACGATTATGACCTGGTGCAACATGCCGATAGCGTTTCTATAGCTGTGTGTAATGGCAGGCTGGGCTTCGATGTTATAAAAGAAATATACCTGATCCAAAATCCGGAAGATGTTGATGTAAATACAATAAACCAGATTCATGAATAAAGCTAAATGACACGTTATTCATAAAGTTGTTATCTGCAGTGTATAATATTAAACCTGAATTACGCTTTAGTAGGCTTGGATCAATGACTCTAGAGGTATATTCATTTTTTCGTGTAAACTACGTACCATCTCTAAAGTAAGTTTACGTTTCCTGTTCAATATCTCACTCACACGGCCTTTATATCCTATGATCTCAGCCAGGTCTTTTTGTTTATAGCCCATTTGCTCCATCCTGAACTTAATCGCTTCAATTGGATCAGGAGCATCAATAGGATAATGTTCCTCTTCGTATTTTTCGATCAAAAACCCCAGAAGATCCAACTCATCTCCTTCTTTGGTATTAGGTTTTGCATCAAATATAATCTCTAAACGCTTAAGCGCTTTTTGATAGTCTTTTTCCGTTTTAATTAATCTTATTTCCATCATCGTTAGATTTTAGTAGCGTCAATTTTATCATATTGAGCATGCGTTCCTATAAACCTGATCCAAACCATTTTATATTTATAATTTATCCTGACAATTAACCGATACGTATTTCCTTTGATATTGAATACTACCCGGCTACCTGCTAAAAAACTAGCGCTTGGATAATTGGTTTTTATATCTTTTGGCGATAACCAATTGGCTTCAACAGCTTCATCATACCAGGTCTTTAACTGCTGTTCACAATCCTCATGTTTTAACCAAAATTGTTTGAGTGTTTTCCTGGCAATTATCCTCACTACGTTTTTGATACAAATATACGAATAATTTTAAAAAGTTCCCAAAAAGGGAACTTTTATATTTTATCCCTCTCAGGAAATTCATTGTAAAATAAAAAAGAGAAATATTAATTTCTCTTTTAACTCTAAATCTCTGTGTTAAAACCTAAGCCAACAACTTAAAAGCCTCCTCTTTGGTATCGGCTACTTTAAACAAGGTGTTTAATTTGGTAATAATGAGCAACTCATTTACCTTTTTGCTCACATGGCAAATTACGCTTTCGCCACCGCTGGTGCGTGTTTTGGTGAGCAGCTGGATCAACACGTTTAACCCGCTGCTGTTCATATATTTTAATCCCGAAAGATCGATCACAAATTTATTTTTTCCTGATTCCAGCAACTCATCCACCATTTTAATCATTTGAGTGGCTTGATTTTTATCGATCAGCTCTCCGCTTAAAGAAAGAATTTCTTTTCCCTTCTCTTCCGTTATATTATAATCTAATACCATAAAAAATAATGATTGTATTATAATGACCTATAATTACCCTACTAAGTTAACAAAATAATCTTTAATAAGCTAGCCTAAAAAGCAGCGGGTAGCTCGCATTTTGCCGTTAAATCTTACATAAAGGCCCTACCTGGCTTTCTTATGCTCGCATACACCGTTTTCCTTTAAGCTCCTGCACTTGGCAAAAAAGTTCAGGGAATGGTGAAAAACATCAAAATTAAGCATGTCCTCGGCCATTTTCTGGATCTGCATGATCCGTGGATCGCAAAACTCGAATACCTTTTCACAATCGCTGCAAATTAAGTGGTCGTGCTGTTTGAACTTATAGGCTTTTTCGAACTGGGCCAGGTTTTTGCCAAACTGGTGCTTTGTCACCAAGCCTGCCTCCAGTAAAATCTCAATGTTGTTATACAGCGTAGCACGGCTCACACGGTATTTTTTATTTTTCATCATCACATACAGGCCTTCAATATCAAAGTGCCCGTCGTGCGAGTAAATCTCGTTCAGGATCGCAAAGCGCTCGGAGGTTTTGCGGTGTTTATTTTTTTCGAGATAATCGGTTAAAATTTTCTCTACGGCTTCTTTTGTTTCCTGTGTCATGTTAATGTCTTAGTTGTTATCGATCCTGATCACGTTAGTGACTCCTTTTACCTTCATTAAGTTACTAATCAGGTGACTCAAATGTTTGGCATCGTGCACAAACACCATAATGGTGCCCTCAAAAATCCCATCTTCCGTATCAAAGCTAATGGACCGCATGTTGATGTTGAGCTGGCTCGAGATTACTTTGGTGATATTGTTCACCAGGCCCATTTCATCGGTACCCATAATTTTTATACCGGCCAGGAAAGAGATCAAATGATCGTTGTTCCACTTTGCTTTTACCACACGGTAAGCATAGTTTGAAAGTAATTTCACCGCGTTAGGGCAATTGACCCGGTGAATTTTAATCCCTTCATTCACGGTCACAAAGCCAAACACATCGTCGCCCGGAATAGGGCTGCAGCAAGGCGACAGGCCATAATCCAATTTCTGCATGTCGTCGCCAATCACCAGCATGTCGGAGCTACCGCGAACGGTGGTAACCAGCTCTTCAATTTTATTTTCTTTTTTCTTAGGCTTAAACTTTTCAGGGTGGTGTTTAAAGTCGACAAACTCCTTGATCTCTTTTATATCTATGTTCCCTAAAGCGGTACGGTAAAATAATTCGCCGGAGGAAGGCAGCTTTAAGAATGCTACAAAATCATTCACATTCTGCATGGTGTAGTCCAGCTTGCACTTGTAAAATTTCTTTTCCAGCACCTCTTTTCCTTCTTCAGCTACTTTGCGGCGATTCTCTTTTAAAGCGCTCTTTATTTTTGATTTGGCACGGGCGGTTACCACGTAGTTGATCCAATCTTCTTTTGGAACCTGCTTGGCTGAGGTCAGGATCTCAACCTGGTCGCCGCTTTTTAGCTGGTAGCTCAAAGGCACCAGTTTATGGTTTACTTTAGCGCCTATGCAATGCTCCCCTACCTTGGTATGAATCTCAAACGCGAAATCGAGAGCAGTGGCCGTAGACGGGAGGTTTTTCATTTCACCCTTAGGTGTAAACACAAAGATCTCGTCGGCAAATAAGTTCAGTTTAAAATCATCAATGAACTCCAGTGCATTTGGATCCGGATTATCCAGCATTTCGCGAATGCGTTTGAGCCAGTTCTCTAAATTGCTTTCTTTTTCGGCTGCCGCGTCCTTGTATTTCCAATGCGCCGCGTAACCCATTTCGGCCAGCTCGTCCATGCGCACGGTGCGGATCTGCACTTCCACCCACTTTCCTTCAGGGCCCATCACAGTAGTATGCAAACTCTCATAGCCATTGGTCTTTGGGGTCGATATCCAGTCGCGCAGCCTGTCGGGATTGGGGTGATAAAAATCGGTAATGATGGAATAGATTTTCCAGCAATCGGCTTTCTCCGATTCCAAAGGTGTGTCAATCACAATGCGAATGGCAAAGAGGTCGTAGATCTCCTCAAAAGGCACGCCCTTATTCTTGATCTTATTGTAAATGGAATAAATGGATTTTGGCCTTCCGAAAATTTTAAACTTAAAGCCCTGCTCTTTTAAAATTTCATTTAAAGGTTCAATGAAGTTCTTGATGAATCTTTTGCGTTGCGGCTCGGTTTCTTCCAGCTTTTGGGTAATATCACGGTACCAGTCCTCGTTGGTATATTTTAAGCCAAGGTCCTCGAGCTCCGATTTAATGGCATTTAAGCCTAAACGGTGCGCTAAAGGGGCGTACAGGTACAGGGTTTCGCCCGCAATTTTCATTTGCTTGTCACGCTTCATGTGGTCGAGCGTGCGCATGTTATGAAGCCTGTCGGCCAGCTTAATTAAGATAACCCGTACATCCTCAGAAAGCGTTAACAACATCTTCCTGAAATTCTCGGCCTGTATGGAAGAGGTATGATCGAAAACACCCGAAATTTTGGTCAAACCATCAATGATCTGGGCTACTTTTTCGCCAAACATACCCTTTACATCCTCAATGGTCATTTCGGTATCTTCTACCGTATCGTGCAGCAGGGCACACACAATGGAGGTAGTTCCCAGGCCAATTTCCTCGGCACAAATCTGGGCTACGGCAATGGGATGGTAAATATAGGGCTCGCCCGACTTGCGGCGCATTTCCTTGTGCGCTTCAACGGCTACTTCAAAGGCTTTACGGATAATCTCCTTATCGCCTTTCTCTAAACGGCGCTTAGAGGCTTTAATTAAATTCTTGTAGCGATTTAATATCTCTTTCTTTTCTGCTTCCAGGTCAATTTCCATACGGGCTCTTTAGAACTATGAAGGTAATACTTCGACAAGCTCAGCACAAATTTTTTTCTTAAAATTATCAATAGTATTAGACAAGATAGTACTTTTGGAGCCATGAAGCTGTTCCAGTACCTGTATTACTTTTTTCGTTCACTGCACTACCGCGGCTTTAAACACACCTTTCATTTACTTAAACACGAGGGTAAATTTGAAAAGCAGCTGGGCATCAACACCCACAGTATTGTGAACCTCAATAAGCTTACGCTGGCGGGCCAGGACTCCGACCAGAACCACCATTACCAGGGTGCCAGCTATTATATTTTATTTTCCATTTTAAGCAAGCTTCCCGAGAATACTAAGGTCAAGCCATTCATTGATTTTGGCAGCGGGAAAGGCCGCGCCATTTTTGTGGCCGAGCAATGCGGGTTTACCCATTTAATTGGTGTTGACATAGCCAAAGAGCTGGTGGAAGATGCTACGGAAAACAAAAGGGTTTACCTGAAAAAGAATGATAATAGCGAGATCCATTTCCTTTTTAAGGATGCCACTCAATTTCAAATTCCAAACGACGCGGCCGTCTTTTATTTCTTCAATCCCTTTGGGCCTGAGGTGTTGCAGGCGGTGGTAACCAACATCAAAAAAAGCGTTGAAGAGTTTCCGAGGGAAATTTACTGCATTTACCTGAATCCAAAATACAAAGCTGTGTTTGAACAAAATGGGTTTAGGGTGTTTTATACCGAAAAAAACAAGCGGTATTTGGAAGGGATTATTTACAAGTATTAAGACATTTTTGATTCGGAGCAGCGCGTGGACGTGAACGAAAAGTGCGAACTTCAATTTTTCACTCCGTTTCCGGGGCAGGCTTGTGCGCAAAAAATTGAAGTTGGTTTTCGTTCTTGATTTTTTTGTTTACTTTTTTCATCAAGGAAAAAAGTAAAGCGAAAATTATATTTAATCCCCTATTATTACGTAAAAATATTCTTTGAAAAAGAATTAGCTTACCAGTGCCTTACCACAAATTTATTGATGCTGTATGTATTTCCTTTCACCACCTTCACCATATAGATCCCATTTTTAAGGCAAGCCACATCCAGGCTCAATTCAGCCTCTTTACTTTGCTGTACAAGCACCAGCTGTCCTCTTTCATTAAAGACCTCTATTGTTTTTTCGGTTCCCGGGTCCCTGAGTTCCAGATTTATCACATGGTCGGCGGGGTTGGGATACAGCTTGATCTTCGTTTCCGAAAGTTCTTGTATGCCAACACAGGCCTGCACAATCACAAAGGTGCTTTTGGTTACCGAACAGCCATTGCTTGTACCGGTAACATTGTATAAGGTAGAAACGGTAGGCGAAACAACAATGGAAGCATTGCTTGCTCCCGTGCTCCAGGAATAAGTAGTAGCGCCGCTCACCACAAGCGTATCGCTTTCGCCGGTGCAAATGGTGGCGCTGCTTACACTTAAATTTGGCAAAGGCAGCACCGTAATGGTATGACTCACCGTATTGCTTGTGCCGTAAGGGTTTGACGCATTTAAACTTACCGTATAGGTACCCGCGGTATTATATGTTGCTACCACATTCTGGTTATAAGACGTATTGGGCATGGCGCCGGTGAGCGTCCAATTCCAATCCATCGGGCCGTTGCTTGTATTATCGGTAAAGGTAACCGGACTGCCAACGCAAACCGTTTGGGATGAGGCACTAAAAGCCGCTACAGGAGGTGTGTTGGTCAGTGCATCGTTGCGTTTATACCAAATGGGAGAGGTCCATACAATGTCGCCATCGCTTTGCGTAATTTTTAAATAGTAATAATAGCTGCTATTATTGCTGATATTGTGAGTATAGGACAAGGTAGAACTGTTATTAACAGTGGTAAGTACGGTAGGATTGGAGCCACTGCCCGGCACACCATAATATACAGCAATGGAAGAAACATTCTCTCCATCAGGATCGGTAATGGTAGCCGATATGGTTGGGGTTCCGGTATGCGTGATAATACTGCCCATGGGCTGGCCTGCAATGCTAAAATTCACTTTCAGGTTCCAGTCGTCGGAGCTGTAAATGCGCATGCGGCGAATGGCATCCATAATATTGATACGGGTTAAAGAGGGCGCCATCACCACCAGCCTGCCGGATGTTTGCCTGCCAAACACGGAGTTATGCGTATCATGATCGAGCCCAATGCCAAGGTGATAGCCTCTTTTCAGCGCGTCGTTGTATCGTGCAATGTAATTTCCGCTTGAAGGGTTGCTGTAAGTTGTATTGGTTGAAAAAGCAGGTCCGCTCCTGGCAGCAGTACCCACAATGGCATTATCGGCCAGCAGGTCAGCACTGTTAGCCAACAGGTTGCTGTAATCGCCGGTTTGCGGGTGGGCCAGGCAGGCAAAGGAACCGGGACGTTCGTTGATAACCCGCCATAAATTGGCGTAATCGTCCTCGGCTACATAAATATCGTAATCATGGTTGTCCCATCCTACCAGCGAGTCGATGCCATAAACAACCACGTGTCCGCCTCCCGAAATAACGCCCCACTCCATGCCATACATGGCCACAAAAGTACCATCGTTATTGGCCGTATTGGCATCGGCTACGCCTTTGTGATAATGAACCGGGCTGGTGAGGCCGGCGCTGTAATGGTTGTGTTCCGAGATCCCATAAAAATCGATATGCTGTGAACTTTTGGCATAATTATAGGCCTGCAAAGGCGTTGTCATGTGCGAGGTGGTGCTGTCCTCGTTCCCGTCGGAATAAGAGGTGTGAGCATGGATGTTGCCAAAATAATAATTAAGGCTTTGTGATCTTAAAATAGCAGAGAATGCCAGTAAGCAAAAAAGGTATAAATGACGCATGTGCCGGATTGATTAGTGCGGCACAAAGATAGGAGATTTAGGTATTTTTACGCATTTTTCAACTGTTAAAGATGGCAAACAAAAAACTACTTCTTTCTTGCAAAGCAACATCTCAAAACCTCAGCACAAAATGCTCCTTCTCTTTTTGTTCCGTTCTGAAAAAGACAATGCCAAAATGAAAAAAATCGAAACTTAGTTTTACCTCTTTATTTGCAATAATTACCTGCCAGGCCTTTTGCATATCCCCACTCCAGTTAATGTCATCAAAGATAAAAATGGAGCTCACCTGTTTTTTCGCAAGGGCCATTTCAAAATAACGCAGCGTTGGTTCATAGGCATGGTTGCCATCGATGTATAAAAAATCAAGTGCATCAAGACTTTCGAGTAGCTTAGGAAAAGTTACATCAAAATTGCCTGGTACAGAAACAATGTTATTTACCTCTTCTTTTTTGAAGAGTTCTGTTGAAAAAGAAACCAGGTGTTCACTGCCTTCGAGCGTATACAACTTTGCCAGCGAGTTGGCCTTGGCCAGGTAAAGACTGGTTAAACCAACAGAGGTGCCCAACTCAATGAGTGTTTTTGGGGCAAACTTATTGACCAGGCGGTATAAAAATTCAGCCTGTTTTTTTTGTGCAATGCCATGCTTAGCAATTTGCTGTATGCTTCGTTGGTTTGATCTTAATTTTTTTGAGCCGGCACCAAAATCGGTGATCTCTAAAACGGTGTTATTGATGAGTAATTCTTGCCTGAGTTCATCCAGCCGTTCAAAATCGCCGTAAGGATTTTCATTCTTAATAAGCTCAGTATAAAAATCGTATACAAAAGGCGAATGCACATCGTGCTCGGTATAAGCCGTCAAACGGTAGTTGATGTATTTTAATACCTGCTTAATGTTCATTATTACTTGTCCTGGCAATTGCATACCGCCAGTTTTTCGAGCGGCTTGGTTTCGTAGTTTGGTAAACTGATCTCTTTCATGAAAAAGATGGACAGGTCAACCACATGCTTGTCGGGATGCTCTTTGTTCCATTTATTGATAAGGTACTTGCAATAATAAGGCCTCATGTAATTATTGTTGTTGAACACATAGTTCTCAGAATATTTTCGCCAGCGGTCGCTCTCATATTCACCCACTACGTAAACGGGTTTGGCAAAGGAAACAGAATCAAGGTCATGCTTAATGTCAATATATTTTCCGCTGGCGGTATAGCCACTGAACACAAAAAAGCCATCGTCCTTTAATATGGACGGAGAGAACATGCCCCAGCTTTGCTCCAGTCTTAATACACTGCCAAACTTAAGCATGTACAGATCGAGCGTGTAAGGAAACTTTCTGACGTTCCCTAAATTAAGGATCAGGCAATAGCCAATGATGAGCCCTAAAAAACAATTTCGGGCTGTGGTGAAGGTTTCATAAACAAAGGTATGCTGCCAACTGGTATCGTTATCGGGGATTATCTCTGTTCGGTTCCTGAACAATTTTTTGTCAAACCAATCCATTTGTTTTTTTGGCAACAAGCCAATTAACGAGCTGATCCCGATAACGTAAAACAAGCCCACATAAATGGTTAATGATATGCTGATGTGCAACAGGATAATGGCCACAACTCCCCAAAACCTGACCCGGGAGGGAATAAAGGGAAGAACAAACAGTAATGGCGCCAGTAACTCGGTATAATACACCACATGCGTTAATGCCGACAATAAACCCGGAAATTGATAGAGAAAAGATCCTAAAGGTAACCTCAGCTGATCCAGGCTCAGGGCATAATACAGGGCCGTAGCATCGGAATGCCATTCGGGCGAGGTTTTAAGCAAGGCCGAGAAAAAATAAACCGAGCCAACCAGGATGGTATAGCCAATAGTAGCCATCGAAAAATAACCATCAGTATATTCCGATTTTTTTTGAATGGAGTAACGCTCGCCCCAGGGTAAAAATATGCCCCATAATAATACCAGGCGTAAAAGATCGTCACCTCCCTGCATGATGAATGGGTTGCGGTTTTGCAATGAGACCAGGAAGGTCCAGCAAATAAAAGTAAACAGCCGCGTACGATAACCTATCACCAGCAAAAAAACACAAAAGGCGTTTATGACAAATAACAGTACCTGCCACCATAGCTCACCGCTTATGGCATGAAAGGAAAAATAATAACTGTTCCAGTTATACGCCTTTAAAATATCCAAAGGCAATACACCTTCATTGGTAAAAAATGCTTTAATGGATAAGGAACGGATGGCCAGGTCGGCTAGTAACACCAAACCTATGGTAATGCGCATAAGCGACAAAGCCCTTACATCCAGCATGTAAGAACGTTTAAACCTGTCGGAAAGGATATGTAAGATGTTTACTGAAAAAGCCAAGGTGTTTTATAAAAAAAAAGCATCCGCCGTTAAGCGGATGCCTTAAAATTAAAATTCTTTTTGATTATAAGCAACCTACTTGTCCATCAACTGTTACAACCGGGAAGTTTGAACCTGATTGTAAGCAAGGCACATTAGAGAAGGTGGCATTGATACCTGTTGCCGGCGAAGCCGCTACTGTTACCACAACACTGCCTGAAGCCGAATACCAGGTACTGCCTGTTGGCTGTTGCGGAGGGTTTTGAACGGTCATAAATGCTTTGCCAGGCCCTAATAATGATGAGGATGACACCAACTGGTAAGTTGTAGCATTTGTGGAAGTTGGAGCTGATGAAAAACAAATGGTAATGGTTGTACCCAGGCTGCTGTTGGACGTTGTTAAGCAGGTTGGTGCCGGGTTAGAACAGTTTACGTTCGACCAAACACCTACAAGCCCAATACCGGTTAATTGCGAATTTTGCATCGCTACAGAGGTAGTGGAAACAGTACCCGTGGTGGTTACATTGGTAATATTTGGATTGCCGCCTGTTCCTGTAGCTTCATCCTTATAGGTTGGTGTAATGGCATCGTTATCATTTTTTGGTTTGCAGGAAATAAAAATAATGCTTCCGATAACAAGAACAGAAATGGCTGATAAAATGATTTTTTTCATTTTGATTGTTTTTTGAGTATTTCAAATATAAATATTATAAAACTAATTTCCAAACACTTACACTCATTGCTTAACCACATTGCATAGTTAATAAAAGCATTTCCCTTTCCCGGCCATTTGCCTGAGCAGCACACAGGCCCTGTATCTGTCTTCGCCGTACTGTTCATACAGCTCGTTTAAAGTGGCCAGCACATCTGATATTCCAATTTCATCGGACCATTTTAACAGGCCTTTTGGATAATTAACGCCTTTGGTCATGGCCAGGTCAATATCCTGTACCGAAGCAATGCCTAAATATTTGGTATCACAGGCTTCGTTAATGAGCATGCACAACACGCGGTTTAATATGTATTTTCCAAGAACCTCATCCTTTTTAGGCTGTGGCATGATGGCACCTTCCCTGTAATCGTAAAAGCCCCTACCCGATTTTTTTCCCAGGAATTTGGCTTCCAGCAATCGTTTCTGGCTCAGCGACGGTTTAAAACGGGGATCGTAATAAAACTGCGTCCATACCGTTTCGGTTACCACATAGTTTACATCATGGCCAATGAGATCCATAAGCTCAAAAGGTCCCATTTTAAAACCTCCCAGTTCACGCATGGCCCAGTCAATGGTAGCCATATCGGCCAGCTGTTCGTCGTAAATGCGCAGGGCTTCACTGTAAAAGGGCCTTGCTACACGGTTCACAATAAAACCCGGGGTGTCCTTTGCCACCACAGTTACTTTGCCCCAGCTGTCAATTAACGTTTTACAACTATTTAAAACACTTGTGTCGGTTGCTACGCCCGGAATAATTTCTACCAAAGGCATTAAAGTAGCAGGATTAAAAAAATGGATGCCAATGACTTTTTCGGGTTTTATGCAGGCCGAAGCAATGGAAGTGATGGATAAGGAAGAGGTGTTTGATGCCAGCACACAGGTGTCGGACACAATGCCCTCCAATTCTTTAAACACTTTTTGTTTTACATCCGCATTTTCAATAATGGCCTCAATCACCAGGTCGCAGGGAGCCAGGTCGGTTACTGTGCTGCTGTAGGAGGTTAAAGCAAGGATTGAATCGGCTTTTTCTTGCGTGATCTTTTGTTTTTCAACCAGCTTTGCCAATGAGCCGCTTAAACCCGCTTTTGCTTTTTCAAGGGCCGCCGCGTTGGTATCATACAGAATGGTTTTGTGACCCGCGGTAGCCGCTACCTGTGCAATACCGCTTCCCATGGCACCGGAACCCACAATGCCAATGATCGAATTTTGAGTGAACATACTTATTGCTGAATAAGGATTTTTTTAGTTTCGTGAATCGTGCTTCCTTTTAAGGTTACAAAATAGCAGCCATTGTTTAGGTTGCCAGTGTTTAAAGTGGTTTTATAAATAGCGTCTTTGATGTCCATTGTTTTTTCCTCCACCACTTTGCCCAATACATCGGTTACAATAACCTGCAAGGTTTTGCTTTGCTGGTTGGCTATCAACAGGCTAAGCTCACTGCTGGCCGGGTTTGGATAAACACTAAACAACGACGAGATGCCCTGTTGTTCGTGCACACTTTGCGGGCCGTTATCAACCGAGCTTTTATAAGCATTGTCACCGTCAAGAATGAACATGCCATTTTGCATATCGCAGGTAATGATAATTTTGCTTGGCAAAAACGGGTAAGCACCCCAGTTGCCACGGTATGCCGCTGTACTGAAATTATCGTTATCGCCATGCTGCGGATGCGTGTCGAAATAACCATGGATGATAGTATTTGCCGGATCAGAGATATCGTACAAATAAATGCCATCCTGGTAGGAACTTACCCAGCACCAGTTGTTGCCAACAATGTAAGGGTTGTGCGGTGTTGCCAGCGAGTGCGAGTTTATTGTCTTTAAAAGATTTATGTTGCTAAAGTCAGTCACATCAATTACTTTAATTGGCAAACCAGCCGGAACCTCATCGGCAAACACCATCGTCTTGCGGTCGTTGGTTTGCCACGAACTATGGTTATAGCCATTGAACTGGTAACCGGTATAAGACTGCATTAAAGAGAAAGTATTAGCTGCAGTGAGTTTTAAAATATGGAGGCCTTTGTAACCACAGGAAGCATAAATGGTATCGTTTCTCACAAACATATCATGCACCACATCAATAACCGAAGAATTAACATCCTGTTCCAGTTTTCTCAGCAACACAGGCGCTTCGGGGTTTGCCAGGCTATACACACGCATGGTTGAGTAACCACCTCCGGCTTCGGTTACCGAACCGCAATACAATTTATCATTATCAACAAACACCGTATGCGCCAGTTCAAAAAGCGTATTGCTGTCGTGCACCACATGCACCGAATCGGGCAGGTACTGCATATCTACAATTTGCAAACTGTTAGGATGGCATTGGTCGCTTACCATGTAACAATAGTTTTGGTATGTTTTAATCTCGCGCCAGGTGCAGCCGGTATGTTTGGCCATAACCGAATCGTTTACAACCGGGTTTGCAGGATTGGTCACATCAATGAAATAAGTTTTTTTACTGGTACCCACAATGGCGTACTCCTTGTTTTTTGCCGCCTGGTACCAGGCCCAGCAACCCGAGTATTTTCTTCCATCCGATCCTGTATTGTCTGTTTCAGGATCAATGTGTGATAACATCGTCACATTTAAGCTTGGATAAGTTTGGGCATTTATCTTCCCGGCTATGCAAATGCAGGCGCCGATAAAAAGTAAAATTTTTTTCATGTTACTGTTTTTAACGTAACCACAAAGTACGAAAAAATAAATGATTTTCTCATACCACTTGTGGATTTGTTTTTATTGCAAAAGGTTATGTTATAGAATAATGTAGGATTTATGTTTGCCATTAAGTTCATATGCCGCAGCGCGTGGGCATGAACGAAAAGTGCGAACCGCCATTTTTCACTCCGTTTCCTGGGCAGGTTGTGCGCAAAAAATGGCGGTTGGTTTTCGTTCTTGATTTCTTTTGTTCCTTTTCTTCATCAAGGAAGAAAAGGAAGTACTAAAAGAAAAAAGTAATAGAAGTTGATTAAAATAAACCTACATTATTCTATAACATGATGTTGTAAAATAATGTTGAAAATTATTTGATTCCAGCCAACCTCATGGCTTCCAGTTTAATGGCCGAATCGAGCGGAATTTGAAGGTCGAGCGATTTTTTGGTCGATTTTTTCAACAGGCCCGGGGTTTCCCTGATCTGTTTTTCAAACTGTTTTATGTTTTTGTTTCGTTCGGTCCTGGCATAAAATTGTTTCGGGTTAGTGTACAGTTCATACACCTCATCAATAAAGTTATTGGCAAAGTTTGGCAAATTTCCATCCGAATACAGGATCATGACAACCTGGTTGCTTTCAAGGTTCTGTTTCAGGTCAAGCTGCCACACCTCTATCTTTTCGGTAGCGCTTGGGTTAGGAATGATCTTGTTATTGTAATACCAGAACTGACCGCCTGCAAAACAATTGTACGGAACACCCATGTACACCGGCCCATACCAATAGCTATCCGATATGGTCAATACCCGTGTTCTGTTCTTTACCGAATCCTGTTCAAACATCACCTGTGGGTAAGCCAGTTTCATATTCTGCTCGGGATTATGGTACAGGTTCATGCTTTTCAACACATCGGCATCACGGCTGCGGGCAGTATCCACTACATCAATTTTATTCCATACAATATCCGGCAAATCGGTATGGTGCAACTTTTCTATATATCCAATAATGGTATCAACCGCCAAGCACTCGCCATAATAGCTCCAGTGGTGCCCAAATTTAGGGAACAGCGGATAAGGCGTTGTTGGTTTCAGTTTTTGGAAATAAGCCTTTAGGTCAAGTACATTCAATCCCAATTGTTTGCTGATGGAAGTATAGTCCTGGTAATTGGTTTTAACAACCGGGTGCTTGTACTTATCTTCAATTTGTTCAACACAATACTCTCCTTTGCCCGGGGCAAATACCAGGAACAGGTCAATCCCTTTTCGTTTTAAGCTATCCTGTATTACTTTCGCTTTTTCGAGCTTGGTCTTTATTTTTTCAGCCCCCACATAATCATCGCCAAAGGCCGAAAAAATATAATTTTCGCTGTACACGTAGCTGTCTTTGCCCGACACAAAACCATTTACCCTTAACTGGTTAAAAGCCGTGTAATAAAACTGGTTGTTCAACCGTACAAACAGTTCCTTAAAAGCCCAATGATCGTTATTGTAATCATCTTTCGCGTTTTGGTATTCGCCACTAAACCATTGGTCTTTGGTAAACGTTGAATCGGGATTTACATTATTAATGACAATGCCGGTAAGATTGGGGATATTGTCCTTTTTCATGTAGCCCACCAGCATAGGAAAAGCCAGGGCCACAAAGGCAAGCAGTACAAACGCGTTATATGATTTACCTTTTGCCATCTCTTAAAACCTGAAATAAATAAAAGGGTTAAAATCCAGCGCGGCAATATAGCTTAGCGAGATGTAGAACAATAAAATGCTGGTTGACAGCAATAGGATATTAGCGACCGGTGTATGATTTTCGCCATACACTTTTGCCTGTATGTTTTTAGTAAAGGATGTAAAGGCAAAGAAAGAAAAGAAAACAGCAAGACCCAGTGAAAAATAAAAATCATTGTGCAGGGCAAATTTTCCGTCGGTAAAATTAAAGCTGAACATGGTTTTTACAATATGGTTTGCCTGGCCCAGGTCCTCTACCCTAAAGTAAACCCAGCCCACAACCACAATTAAAAAGGTAAGCAAGGTCGAAACGATCTTCCCTGTCTTATCATACACCTTTAACAGGAACAATCGTTCTAGTACCAGGAACAAACCATGAAAAGCTCCCCAAATAATAAAGTTCCAGCTGGCACCATGCCACAGGCCCGATAACAGGAACACGATAAACAAATTGCGGTACAGTTTCGCGTTCGAATCCACCTTGTTGCCACCCAAAGGAATGTACAGGTAATTCTTCATCCAGGCGCCCAGTGTCATGTGCCAGCGTCGCCAAAACTCGGTAATGCTCGATGAGAGGTAGGGATTATTAAAATTCTCGGGCAAGCGTATGCCCATAATTTTGCAAAGACCAATGGCCATATCGCTGTAACCACTAAAGTCAAAATAGATCTGGAAGGTGTATGCCAATGCGCCCACCCATGCTGCAGCCGAATCGATATGAGCCGCATCCAACTTAAACACATCGTCGGCCTGCGCGCCAATGGTATTGGCAATAATTACTTTTTTGGCCAGGCCAAGGCAAAAGGTATAAAAGCCGCTCAGCTTTACATCGGGTGTATAATTTTTTTCGCGGTTAGTGATCTGGTCGGCAATGTCGTGATAACGAACAATAGGACCGGCAATGAGTTTTGGGAACAATAAAATGTAAGTCTGGTAGTGCCAGAAGTTTTTCAGAGGCTTGTGAATACCACGGTATACATCTACCACATAGGTCACACTTTCGAAGGTATAAAACGAGATACCGATAGGCAGCACAATTTTTAGCCAGCCTATTTGCTTAACACCAGCCAGGCCTAGCACCGCGTTAATGTTCTCAATAAAGAAATTGGAATACTTGAAGTAAAACAGCAAACCCAGGTTCATGACCAGGGAAAGTACCAGGAACTGCTTTTTTGTTTTCGGGGATTTGGCCTCGTGCATTTTATTAACGAGGAAAAAATCAAGGAAGGTAGTACCAAGGATGACAAAAATAAATTTAGGGCCGCCCCAGGCATAAAATACAATACTGAAAATAAGGATGCAGGCATTTTTATATTTATTGGGCGTTAAATGATAGGCCAATAAAAATATGGGAAGAAAATAAACTAAAAATGTGATGCTGCTAAACGTCATAAAATGTTGAATGATAAATTATAAATGTTGAATGATGGTTTTATTAATTTATAATTTAAAATTTTTCATTTATAATTTCTATTGGTATTGTTTCTCGTAATAGTTGGCATAAGCGCCTGAAGTTACATTCGTTAACCATTCTTCGTTTTGCAGGTACCAGTCTACTGTTTTCGATAAGCCTTCTTCAAACTGAAGCGATGGTTTCCAGCCAAGCTCCTTTTGCAGTTTGCCCGAATCAATCGCATAACGCAAATCGTGTCCTGCCCTGTCGGTAACAAATGTGATTAATTTTTGATTGGTCCCTTTTGCACGACCCAGTTTATCGTCCATCATATCGCACAGTAAACGAATCACGTCAATGTTTGTCCACTCATTATGGCCGCCAATATTATAGGTTGTGCCTAAGGCTGCGTTATGGAATATGGTGTCAATGGCACGGGCGTGGTCCTCAACAAACAGCCAGTCGCGTACATTCTCCCCTTTACCGTAAATAGGCAATGGCTTGTTGTTTTTAATATTATTGATGCAAAGCGGGATAAGCTTTTCAGGAAAATGATATGGACCGTAATTGTTGGAGCAGTTAGAGATGACGCAGGGTAATTTATAGGTATCATGATAAGCCCTTACAAAATGGTCGGAGCTCGCTTTTGAAGCGGAATAAGGACTATGTGGGTCGTAAGCCGTTGTTTCGGTAAACAAGCCCGTATCGCCTAATGAACCATACACCTCATCGGTACTCACATGGTAAAATTTGGTGAATTGTGTATTATCAGCCTTATACAATTCCTTAGCCGCGTTCAGTAAATTAACGGTTCCAATTACATTAGTGTATACAAATTCCAGGGGATTAGTGATACTCCTGTCCACATGGCTCTCGGCTGCCAAATGGATCACCGCGTTGAACTTAAATTCGGCAAATAGCTTATTGATAAAATCGGCATCCACAATGTCCCCTTTAATAAAGGTATAGTTTGGTTTCGATTCAATATCGGTTAAATTGGCCAGGTTACCGGCATAGGTTAATTTATCGAGGTTGTAAATTGAATAGTTTGGGTATTTATTGACGAATAACCTTACGACATGCGATCCTATAAATCCTGCACCTCCTGTAATTAATACTTTCATTTTTTAAAAATTTGCTACGAATATAAGGAAATTAAGAATTAAAAACAGGATACAGGATGAAAGATAAAAGATTAAAGAACCTACATTTTAAGCCCTCCTTTATCATTCAGCTTTTGTCTTTAATCTAAACTACTTGCCCCTACCTTGAATAACGATCAAAACCGTATGCACCAGGATCTTAAAATCGATCAACAGGCTCATGTTCTCAATATAAAGCAGGTCGAATTTAACGCGTGAGATCATCTGGTCGATGTTTTCGGCATAACCGTATTTTACCTGCCCGTAACCGGTAATTCCCGGTCTTACCCTATGTAAATGCACATAATGCGGAGCATGAACAACGATCTGGTCGATGAAGAACTTACGCTCGGGCCTTGGGCCCACCAGGCTCATATCGCCTTTAATCACATTATAAAACTGTGGGATCTCATCCAGGCGTACTTTCCTGAGGAAACGGCCCAGTTTGGTAATGCGTGGGTCGTTGGCTTTTGATAATAAAGGGCCAAATTTTTCGGCATCAATATACATGGTCCTGAACTTGATGATCCTGAATATTTCGCCGCCTTTGCCAATGCGTTCCTGGCTAAAAAAGATAGGGCCTTTTGAACCGAGCTTCACCAGGATCATTAAAATGATGTACAACCAGCTAAAGGCTATGAGCACAAATACCGATACGCTTACATCAATAAAACGTTTTACAGAATATTGCCAGTCAGGCATAATTTGTTTATTGATAACAATGAGAGCCGCGTCGGAAATAGAGTTCATTTTTACCTGCCCTGAAAGAATATCGTACATATCGGGAATGATCTTGATAATAACGCCAAAATCATTTAGTTCATTAATGATCTTTTCCAGGTAAGTATGTTCCCACGATTCGATAGCGATGATGATCTCCTCTACCTGGTATTGTTTCACTATTTCCTTAAGGTCCTTATATTCGCCCAAATGGGCTACTTTACTTTTAAGCTGTTCCGAAAAACCATTTTTTTCATCAAGGTGTATAAAACCTACAAATTTGTTACCCGATGATTTTTTGCTTTGGGTCATCTCCTCATACATTTTAAGCGCCCGCTGGTTGCTGCCTATAATGATGGTATTAAACCCTATAATACCTTTATTGATCCTGTAATTGGTAATGGACGACAGGATGAACCGGAAAACCGCGGTGAGGAAAAAATGAAGGACAAATAGAACGGTATACACTTTATAGTACGCCTTGTAGCTCGACACAAAATCATCGAGCAGGATGAAAAAGAAAATAAAGGTAACCCCAATGATAGAGGTAGCCAGCGTTTGCATTAATTCGTTGATACGCGATTTGCGGTACACATTCTTATAGAAACCCGTTAAATAATAGGCCAGCAACCAACCCAGTGGTAGTATAATAATCCCCAGTACATACTGCGTATCAAATACATTTTCGGGTTGTATTCCAAACTTATCAGGTTCAATATAAAATTTGCGGTACAGGTAAAACAAGCTCCATGCTAAAGCTGCCGCCGTATAATCGGCTAACACATACTTGAATGTTTGCAGGCTCTTGTTCACGTTTAAAAACTAATTACTTTAAAATTGTCCAGGTATATTTCGGGATTAGTTGCCGTTTTTGTTGCCTTTACATATATCTGGTAACTTGTATAGCTGGGGCTGGTACTGATTCCTGAAGTTAATTGCACATATATTTTATTCCAATCGTCGGAAGGATTAATGGTAATGACCTGTCTTTGATCGGTACCCCCCCCAATAATGCCAATTTCGAAAGGCTGGTTGTTTTTATAGTTTAGCTCCAGGTAAACCGGTGCGCCACCGGCAGGTAAACCAGCAATAGGCGAAGCGGACTTAATCTGCGTTTCAGGGACGGCATCTGTCATGGTCATAAATATGGAGTGACCTACGCCACCATATACTTTATTGGGATCGCTTGTCGTTGAAAAGGTACCTGCACCAATAAAAGAACTACCGGGCGTGCCCCCATCAAAATTTTCAACATACCTGAAATTGGCATTTGTAACATACTCAAAAACCGGGGTGTAGGTATAGGTTTTTCCGGCTTCAACCGGCTGGTTATATTTTATTTGCTGGTAAAATGTATAAGGAAGCCGTGTAGCGGCAATTCCGTTATTTTTAATGCCAGGGAACAATACAATTTCGGCATTTCCGGTGGCAACAATAGGCATAACGCCTCCTATTGGAAAAATACCTTCAAAATTATCGTTTACATAAAGCCATATATCGGTGATCTTATGACTGTTTGAGCCTTGATTTGTACTTGTTAGCAACTGTGTTTTATCCACAACAAGGAATGATGCCTGTGGAGATTTTAGTTTCTGTTTGTTACAGGAAACATAAAATAAGGTAACACAAAAAGAAAAAAGATACAGTAAAACTCTAAACATATTAGTATAAGAACGCAAAGATAGGAGCTATTATTGTGTGAAAAGCGGTTTTTTTACAGGATCATCTTAAAAATTTATTTTTTCAAACTATTTATCTGTAAATCAATCTCTTGCGCTATAAAAAGAGCCACCTCAGCGTCAGTAAGTGATACTTTTACGGCCAATTTCTGATTTATGCTGTTATAAAAATCTTCCAGCTCCTGTTTAATGGAATTTACCGCTTTAATTTCAGGATTTAAGCTTTTGATGTTAAGTTGGGAACCATCGCTGTCTTTTTCTCCTGAAACAGGTTCAATATAATTAATAGCAGCCTTTTTATGAAGGAGGTCAATGGTAATACAGGCGTTTTTTTGAAACACGGTTATTTCTCTTTTATTACAAACAGCAGCCCTGTTGGCAGTAATATTGGCTACGCAGCCATTTTCAAATTCAAGGCGGGCATTGGCAAAATCAGGCGTTTCGCTTATCATAAAACTACCTGTAGCCGATATTTTTTTGATCTTGCTTTTAACGGTTGATAATACCAGGTCAATATCATGGATCATCAGGTCCAGTACAACCGACACGTCGGTACCCCTTACATTATAGGTAGCAAGACGTTGGATCTCAAAAAAAACAGGCGTATTAATATGGTCTTTTACCGCGGTAAACGCAGGATTAAAGCGCTCAACATGCCCAACCTGAACGCACACGCCTGCCTCACGGGCCAGTTTAATGAGTTTTTGTGTGTCTTCCGGATCGCTGGTGGCGGGTTTTTCAATAAACACGTGCTTGTTTTGCTTTATGGCCATGGCGGCCAGCTCAAAATGCGAGGGCGTAGGTGTTACAATAGATATGGCATCGTTATGAAGCAGCAGTTCATCGTAAGCAGAGCAAGCCTTTACACCGTATTCTTTTGCCAGCTTGTTTGTCAGCTCCTTATCAATATCATAAATTCCATTAACGGTATATTCGGGGATCTCTTTTAATAATTTAAGGTGTATTTTACCTAAATGCCCAAGCCCAACAATTCCTATAGTCATCATAAAAAAATTTCAGGTCAAATATAGTATCTAATTAAAAGCTGATTGTTAAAAATGATTTTTTAATATTAAAACGCCGTTGTTTATTATCATTAATTTTAGGCATGTACATTACCATAAGCAAAGAGGATGAATACCTGTACCAGGGGAAACGAAAACGCCTTGTTGAACAATTAAAAGAAAAAGGCATTACCAATAAAGATGTATTAAACGCCATATTAAAGATACCCCGCCATTTATTTTTCGACCAGTCAACCGAGCGCCCGGCGCTTTTAGACCATGCCTACTCCGACAAAGCGCTTAAAATAGGTGCCGGGCAAACCATATCCCACCCCTTTACCGTGGCGTTTCAAACCGAAAAGCTAAACCTTAGCAAAGGCGATAAGGTATTGGAAATAGGTACGGGTTGCGGCTACCAAACCGCGGTATTGCTTGAACTGGGCGCAAAAGTGTTCTCTATTGAACGACAAAAGGAGCTCTATGATAAAACCAGGGTATTTTTACCCTTATTGGGTTATAAAGGAACAAAACTGGTTTATGGCGACGGTTATAAGGGTATGCCGCAATTTGCTCCCTTTGATAAAATTATTGTAACAGCTGCCGCTCCTTACATACCCGAAGACCTTTTGGCGCAGTTAAAAATTGGCGGAATCCTTGTCATACCGCTGGGAGAGGGCGAGGAACAGGTGATGAATGTAATTGTTAAAAAAAGTGGCACGGAGTTTGACAAGCAGGCATTCGGAAAATTTAAGTTTGTGCCGATGTTGCAGAATAAAATGTGAAAAATCTAAGTAGCTGATTTTTAACTATATTAACAAATACTTGTTTATAAGTGAAAACTAAATGTTACTTTCGCACTCGATAAATTTAACCAAATTTGTAAAACATAATAAAACAAAAACAAAAACAAAACAATTATGAAAAAATCAATCGCTCTAGTAGCCTTAGCATTTGGTGTAACCGGTGCTTTTGCTCAAGATTTAACTTCAAAAAAAGGTGAACCATTTTTGCCTGAAGCCGGAGACTACGGTATTTCAGTAGATGCTACACCATTTTTGAACTACGCTGGTAACTTCTTCGGTAAATCAGCTAACAACACAGCTCCTACCTGGAATTTCTTGAACGGGAACAACACAATCGTTGGTAAATACTTTAAAGATGCCAACACTGCTTACCGTGTAGGTTTACGTTTAGGTTTCGGTAGTACTACTACTAAATCTATGGTTGACAACAGAGGTGACGATCCAGCTACTGGTAGCTACCCTGATGCTCAAACTATGGTTGAGAACAAATGGAAAGCCGGAAAAACTAACGTAGGTATTACTGTAGGTTTAGAAAAACGTCGTGGTAAAACTCGTTTACAAGGTATCTACGGTGCTGACTTAGGAATCTGGGTTGGTAGCTCTAAAGACAAATTTACTTACGGAAACGCTTTAGTAGTAAACTCTACTAGCGGTACAGCTCCTAACGTTGGTGTAAGTGGTGCTGATGCTTTCTCTGGTGCTAACAACGTAGTTGCTAACCCTGGTATCGTTGGTATGGATGCAGGTACTTCTGCTCGTATTACTACTAGAAAAAATGGTATGACTTTATCAGTAGGTGTTCGTGCTTTCATCGGTGCTGAATATTTCGTAGCTCCTAAAGTATCTATTGGTGGTGAGTTTGGTTGGGGCTTAGGTTACACAATGACTGGTGCTTCTAAAACTACTTACGAATCAACTGGTGTATCTACAGGTGCTACTCAAAACTCAATTGGTACAACTGAAATCAAAGGTGATAAATCATCTTCTTTCGGTTTAGATACTGATAACAAAAATGGCGTATTCGGTCCTAGCGCTGCTTTACGTTTAAACTTCCATTTCTAATCTAACGACTAGAAATAGTTAATCTCAAAAAAAACCTCCCGTGCATACGGGAGGTTTTTTTATTGTTATTATTTAATAAAAAACGCCACTATCTCTTTATTAAATACTAAATTTGCGCCACTAAAAATCAATTATTATGTCAACAGCAGCAAACAAAGGCCCTATTTCAAAGTTCATTGAAAGCCATTACAAACATTTTAACGCGGCAGCGTTGGTAGATGCCGCCAAAGGATATGAAACCCATTTAACCGAAGGTGGTAAAATGATGGTTACCCTGGCTGGTGCCATGAGTACGGCTGAGTTAGGAAAATCGCTGGCAGAAATGATTCGCCAGGGAAAAGTTGACATTATTTCCTGTACCGGTGCCAACCTTGAAGAAGATATTATGAACCTGGTGGCCCACAGTCACTACAAACGTGTTCCTAATTACCGTGATCTTTCGCCACAGGACGAATGGGATCTTTTGGAAAACCACTATAACCGTGTAACGGATACCTGCATTCCGGAAGAAGAAGCCTTCCGTCGTTTACAAAAACACATTTACAAGATCTGGAAAGATGCCGATACAGCCGGCGAACGTTTTTTTCCGCATGAGTTCATGTACAAGATCCTGAACAGCGGCGAATTGAAACAATATTATGAAATTGATCCTAAAGACAGCTGGATGCTGGCTGCAGCCGAGCGCAATTTACCAATTGTTGTTCCGGGCTGGGAAGACAGCACCATGGGTAACATCTTTGCTTCTTACGTGATAAAAGGCGACATTAAAGCTTCTACCATGAAAAGCGGTATTGAATACATGGCCTGGCTGGCTGATTGGTATACTAAAAATTCGGATGGAAAAGGTATTGGTTTCTTCCAGATTGGTGGTGGTATAGCCGGCGATTTCCCAATTTGTGTTGTGCCAATGTTGTACCAGGATATGGAAATGCAGGATATCCCTTTCTGGAGCTATTTCTGCCAGATCTCCGATTCAACCACTTCTTACGGTTCCTATTCAGGAGCAGTGCCCAACGAAAAAATTACCTGGGGTAAATTAGATATTAACACTCCTAAATTCATCGTAGAAAGCGATGCCACTATCGTAGCACCGCTTATCTTTTCCTGGATTTTAGGTTGGTAGTTCTTCAACTTTATTTTATCTCATTGCGAACGTAACAAAGCAATCTCATATAATTTGAGATTGCTTTGTCGTTCCTCCTCGCAATGAACGGGTTAGTTTTATCTATCTTACTTCTACTACAAGGTATTTTGATGTGCTCCAAAACTCTTCAGGGTCTTTAATAGCAAGGCTTGCCGATTTATTGTCTTTTTCTTCAATCAACTCATAAGAGCTTTCGGGATGAAAAGTAACCAGTTTAGGGTCTTTACCCTCAATCGGAATGATTTTGGTTTCGCGGATATCCACTTCTCTAAACGATGTTTTGTTTTTATAGAAGCTGTTTGCCAGCGATTCTTTTTTACCAATGCCTAATACACCGCCGGTTTTTTCAACCAGTTTTTTATCCCTCAGGTCTTTGTATTTACCAACGGTGAAATAAGCTTTATTCAGGTCTTCATCCAGTTTTGAATTGGTTTCTGACAAAGCCATTTTTTCGGTGGTTAATACTTCGTTGCTCATCTGCATGTCATTCATTTTTTTATTGAGGTCGCTTACTTTATACGACTCATTAGCAAGCTGTTCCTTTAGCATGGCAATTTCCTCTTCCTGTTTCTCAATACGCACTTTGGTTTGTTGTGCTAACCTTGAAAGGGCGCTTTTTTCCTTACCCAGTTTTTTTGCCTGTTCATTCAACTCTTCTATCTTTTTTTGGTTATCGGCAATCAGGGCATTTATCATGCTGATGTTTTTAAGAATAGCCTCTTTTCTTGAAATGCTTTCTTTACCATCGGCATTTACAATTATGCCCTGCTTATCGCGGATCATATCCAAATTTTGGTTGATCTCATCGAGCGTGCTCACCATCGCGTTCTCAATCGAATCTTTTGATGAGCTTAATATGCTTACCTGCTGTATAGCATGTTCTTTTTCTTCGTCTTTACATGCTGTAAACAGCATTCCGGTTAAACCCAGCATAAGTGGGTATTTAATGATAGCTTTCATGTGTTCCTGATTTATAAGTTCAATCCTATGGCAACAATGCCAGTGCCAGTAAAAACAGGCAAACAGAGCGTTAAATTTAAGTTAAATTGGGTTTTAATGCCGCGTAATTTCCACAATGTCCATTAGTTGCAAGGCATTTTTATAACCCGCTTCATAGTAGGTATTATTAAAATAAATGGCATGTTTTAATGCGCTATCCGGAAATTGTTTCCTGAATTTTTTGAGTTCAGCCGTTTCATACGATGATTTAAAAAGTTCGGGATTGCCATGAAGCCGCAGGTAAAATACCGGAGAGGTATCCATGAACCAGGTATCCATTCCCGGAAAATCGACATTACAAAACGTGAGGCCCGCCAACTTAAAAGCGGTTTTCACTTCCTCGTTCCACCAGGAAATATGCCTGAGTTCAATCACATTGCGCGACGCATGAGGCACATTGTCAATGATCCTTGCCAGGTTCTCTTCATTATAATGGAATGAGGGTGGCAACTGGAACAAAAAATAACTGAGCTTTTTTTCCAATCCTTCTTCTATTAACGATTGAAAATCACTGACCTGCTGCTTACTTTCTTTAAGCTTTAACACATGTGTAATGTACTTGCTCATTTTTACGGAAAAGCGGAAATCATCCTCCGTAACGCTTGCGTATTTTTTCAGGTCTGCCAACTTTGGCGTCCGATAAAAGGTACCGTTTAGTTCCACCGAGTTAAACACGGAGCTGTAATAGTTGAGCCAGTTGGCGGGTTTCATGCCTTGTGGATAAAACCGGTTCTTCCAGTAGGCGTAATAATAACCGGAGCAGCCTATTAAATAGTTTTTTGCCATACCGGTATTATTGAAATTATGTGCCAGTTCAATTTCACCACGGAGGCACGAAGAGCACTGAGTTTTTTTATTATTGATATAAAGTTCTTAACGGTTAAAAGAACCAGATAAACTCTGTGTCCTTTGTGTCTGTGTGGTGAACCCAATTCACCCAAACAGATCCAATTGCCCTGTATCCTTCGGCGGTTTTGCTTTTCCAAAAACGGTACGTCCGCCATATTTGTACGATTCTCGTCTTTCCTTTTCAATCACTTTATAAAAATTGGCATTGGGCATAAAGTTCTTTTCAATGGCCTGTGCCGCGAGTGTTAAATTTTTAACGGCCTGCAATTTATCGGTATGCCCCAGCTTTGCTTTATCCAACGCGGTTCTTAAAACGTCTATGGTTTGGTCGTAAGTTTTGGTTGGTACCGGAAAAGGGTGCCCGTCCTTGCCACCATGGGCAAACGAAAAGCGCGAGGCTGTACCATGAATTACCTCGCTTACCAGGGTAAGCGATTGAATAGCTCTTGGCCCTACTCCTTCCAGCAGCAACAGCGATTCAAAATCAGTGACCTGCCTTTCGTGAGCCAAAGCCAACACCGAGCCCAGGCGTTTCAGGTCAACATTCTCTTCCCGCACATCGTGATGGTTTGGCATGACTATTTTTCTGATCTCAGGCAAAACAATAGCCGGCGATTCTTTTACTAATGATAACAGTCCGGCTTTGGTTTCGACAGCCTGTTTATCCGTCAGGTTTAAGATCTCGCCCTGGCTGGCACCATAAATAAAGCTGTGCGGTTCTTCGGTAAACGATTGCAATTGTGCCGAGTTCCAGTGATAACGTCTTGCCATTCCATTACCATCGTTCATGCCTTGTTGTATCACTGCCCATTCGCCTTCTTTGGTCACTAAAAATGTATGAAGGTAGATCTGGAAACCGTCCTGTATGGCATTATTATCGACCTTGGCACTGAGCCTGCTGTTCCTTACCAGTTCGGTCCCGTTTAAACCGGTACGTTCGGAAAGGGTGATGAGTTCAGCTGGTGTTTGCCTGGAATATTTTCCTTTACCACCGCAAATATAAATGCCCAGTTCATTGAATTTTGGGTTCAAGGCTTTTTTGAGCGCACCCATTACCGATGTGGTAATGCCCGACGAATGCCAGTCCATGCCCAACACGCAGCCTAGTGCCTGAAACCATAGTGGATCGCTCATGCGGGCCATTACTTCCTTCCGTCCGTATTCCATCACTACCGATTCGATAATGGCACCACCCAGAAGGCTCATGCGTTCGGCCAGCCATGTTGGCACTTTTCCATAGTGCAATGGTAAATCGGCATAGCGCTGGTTATCGAAATAGAGTTTGGGCATGATGCAAAGATACCTTCAATAACTGCTGCTCTTTGCTATGATCTGTAGCATTTCGGGGGATTTTACATTTTTAAATGTGTTGTAAAATAATGTAATATTCATTCCGTAAAACTCCTTGTCATGACGAAAATAATCCTAGGATTATTTAATAAATTTCTTTTACTTTTTTAGTACTTCCTTTTCTTCCTTGATGAGGGCAATTGTGTAGTACACAATTGAGCCGGCATGTGGGTGGAGGAACAAAAGAAATCAAGAACGAAAACCAACCACCATTTTTTACGCACAAACCTGCCCAGGAAACGGAGTAAAAAATGGCGGTTCACACTTGTCGTTCACGCCCGCGCGCTGCCCTAATACTATTTATTTTAAAGTCAGGCATTTTCTCTTTTCAGGAATTTATTTGCTGGTTTATATCCTATTTAATATATAAGCCTTTACAAAGTAGCGCGCAGGCCTGTCAAAACGCGGCGTCGGTGAGGGGTGAAATAGCGAAGCGTATTCTGAAATCCCTTTAAAAAAATAATAAAAAACGCAGTTCTAATTTTAATTTTTTTAGTTGAGCCTGAAAAACCTTCAGTGTTTTTCAGTTGCGAAACTTAAAAATTAAAAGAGCGGGCTGCGATCGTTTTGACTTGACTTTTTTGTTTACTTTTTTCGTCAAGGAAAAAAGTAAAAGAAAAATATATTAATTTAAATTAAAACACCCTTACAGCAATTGGTATTGCATTTTGTAATACCGGGCATATGCAGGTAACATTAATAACAGGAATAGCAGCGAGTGTATTGACAGGATTTTCCATGTTGCCTCAGCTGGTAAAAGTCATCAAAGAAAAAAAGTCTGATGATATTTCTTATGTAATGCTGGTGGTACTGCTTATTGGGCTAGCATTATGGAGCATTTACGGAGCCATGAAAAAAGACTGGATCATCTTTATTTCCAATTCCTTTTCTTTTTTAGTGAACCTTACCTTACTTGTTTTAAGCATCCGCTATAAAAAATAACCCATTAAAAAACACTGCCATGAACACACACGAATTAAAAGGTAAAATTGCCGCGACTTTTACTCCCGAACAATTAAAGGATCTTTGCACCAGGTACATTCCTGGCTTTGACAATAACCGCTACCGGATCATCGCCATAAGAGTTTACGCCGGAACTGAGTTCATAGTAACGGTATATGCCAACGATTTAAAGCATTCGGAGAATACAAAACTACAGGTTAAAAAATTCAAGATTGAAACCTTAAGCCATACCGAATTTTATAATTATGTACACGGTTACAATTTCACGGTATTTAATGGGGCTATTGATACGGAATTGATGGAAGTGGAGAACCAGTAGCTCAATTGGCCTGTTTATGGTTGCCCTTTAATTTTCCTTCAATGTTCTTTTTAAGTTCATGGTTTTGTTGCGCTTCATCAATGGAATGCGATTGCTGCAGGCTCTCCTCACTCTTGGTCATCTCGCTTAATTTTGAATAGTATTTTTTTATGACTTTCAGCTCATCTTCGGTCATGTTCTCCACATTTACTAATCGGTTACTGGCAAACTCATGCGCGGCTACCAGCTCATTGAGTTTTAACTGAATGGCAAGCGAATCCTTGTTTTGCGATTTTTGAATGAGGAACACCATTAAAAACGTAATGATGGTGGTACCTGTATTAATGACCAATTGCCAGGTTTCGGAAAAATTAAAAATGGGGCCGGTAATGGCCCAAACTAAAATAGACGAAAAGGCCAGGATAAAGGCCATTGTGCTGCCCGTAAACTCAGTTACTTTGGTAGCAAATCGTTCAAAGAAATTCTTTTGGTGTGGGGTTGAGGATTTCATAATAGGGTTATTGTTGAAAGGCATCCGCCGTATGACGAATGCCTTTTTGTTTGTTTGTTTTATTCTTCGTCTGCTTCTACCTCTGCCGCCTGCATATTGATAGTGGATTCGGCGATCTGTGTCAGTGTAGCGTCCGCATTTTTTTCTTCTTCCAGGATCTCATTTAAGATCTCAGAAGCCTCGTCAAAACCTAAAATTTTGGCAAAGGTTCTTAAAGTGCCATAAGATGCAATTTCATAATGCTCTACCTTATTACCTGCCGAAATAATACCGGCATCGCGCATGGCGCCTTTATCCGTATCCTTCATAATTTCATCGCCCTCTTTCAGGAGGCCTGTCATGGCTTCACATTTTTTGGCAACAGCTTTTTTACCGATAAGTTCAAATACCCTTTCCAGTTTCTCGATCTGCCCTTCGGTTTCGGTTAAGTGTTTTTCAATTGCCTCTTTCAACTCATCGGAAGTAGCATTCTTTGCCATTTTTGGCAAGGCTTTGGTCAATGCCTTCTCTGCCCAATAAATGTCTTTTAACTCATCCTCAAATAATTTCATTAATTGAGATTCTTCTACTGCATAGTCTTTTGTTGCTATTTTGCTTTTTGCGGTTGTTTTGGATTTAGTTGCCATATTGGTAAGTTTTGTTGGATTAATAACTATACAACTAATGTCAAACCCAATGCCTGTTATTAATTGCCAACACAGCGCTCTTTTGCATTTGAATGAATGGAAAAATTTCCCCATTAACTTTTAAGTTATGTTAAGATTCATGTTTTTTGCTTTTAACAATTGGCATTTGAATTGAATTTGAAGGGTATAAACCCTTAAAACCTAAAAATCATGTCAGACAATTTAAATAACCGCGGAGCACAGGATGCCAGGCTCATAAGCCTTACTGAAGACTGGGAAGTAAAATACTGGACCAAAGCGCTGGCTTGCAGCGTGATGGAATTAACAGCCGTTGTAGCCAGGGTTGGCAATTCGGCCGAAAAAGTAAAAAAGTATTTAAAAAGGCATAAAAAAAGCCTCAACAATAAGTAAATCTTAGAAATATTTCTCTATGGTTATACCATAGGTTACAAAGAGGTTGCTTTTTTGAGTTCGGCTCATTTCATTATAACTAAAGGCTGAGGTAATACTCAGCCATTTTTTTAGTTTGACGGATAAACTGATATCGGATTTAATGATGTAATCTTCCGCATCTTCAAGCGAGTTTTGTAAAAAGGCGTTTCCATTAAACACAAATCGGTCCTTAATGTTGCTTTTTACCTGCAGCCTGAACGAATTGCGGGGCGTACCATAAATTTCGCGCGCACCATCGCTTAAAATAATATCACTGTAATCGTAAATAATCCCATCGCTTACATTAATGGTGATCTTTTTGGTGTCAAAAAAATTGTAGGCCACTCCTACCCCGGCCTGGAGTTGTTGGTTGATCTTTAATGAATAGCTTGTATTATAATTAAACAAGCCCCAATAATAAAAATGCGGAAAGGTTTTGTAAAGGTTAAGGTCCCAGGCCGACGACACATCGTTATTGGTAAGCTGGTTATTTTGCATACCATATAACCATTTGTTGGTAGAATTAAGCGCGAGGCTCTTTTTACGTACACCCAGTTTTATGCCATTATTAAAAAGCCAGGCACTGCTACTGTTGGTGCGGTTGTAGCTTCCGGTAGAGGTATAACCGGCATAATAAGCTGTGGTATCGGTATACTGGGCCCTAAGATAGGCAGCCCATAAAAAACAAGCAAGTATTAGCGTCAGCTTCAATCGCATAGTTGCAAAGAAAGAAATAAAATTTTATACCCTTCAAAAAAAATGGCACCTTATTTTAATCTATCGTTGCATGAGCAGTTTCTTTAAAAACTTCCACCTTTCCTGGCACAATTTTCTGGGCTATTTGCCGGCTATTATTGGGGGAATTATTTGTTTCATAGTCACTGTTTTCCTGGCAAACTTTTTTTCAAAGCTTACTTCTAAATATACCTTAAGGCGGTCAAAAGACCCGCTCATTGCCAACTTTATAGGCAAAATTGTGTGGTCGGTTATATTTATACTGGGAACTGTTTTGGCTTTGGGAATTTTAGGGCTCGGCACTATTTCCGACAAGATTCTGGCCGGCGCTGGTATTACCACCTTTATTGTGGGTTTTGCCTTAAAAGATATTGGCGAGAATTTTTTATCGGGACTCATCCTTGCCTTTAGCCGACCTTACCGGGTGGGAAATTTAATTGAGTGCAGTGAGGTAAAGGGTATTGTAAAGGATATGACCATGAGGCAAACCACTGTAGAAGCTGAAAATGGAAAACTCATTATGATCCCTAATTCCCTTATCCTGAAAAATCCGTTAACCAAATACATTAACGATGACAATAACCTACGGCAGGAGTTCAGCCTTAATGTTGACTCTACGAACGCGAAAGAGGCTATTAAGCTCATTGCCAATACCGTTAATGCGTTTGACAGCGTGGTTAAAGGAAAAGATAAACATGTAAAAGTGGTTATTGACTCATTGAGCGCTGATAAAGTAAAGCTGCTGGTGATTTACTGGTTCGATCTTGAAAAATTCAATGGCTCCCGCTCAAACACGAAATCGGAGATCATGCTTGCTGTTTTTGAAAAACTAAAACAGGCCGGCTACAGTTATTCGGGCTAAGCGGGCATTTGTTTCCCCATAAGCGGGTGCTTTTCCTCAATTTAATTGGTAATAGGGCTGGCATTAAGTTTTAAAGTATAAGGCAACAGATTTTTCTCTGATCATTCTAAAACCAACCTGTGTTGGTAGAACGAAACAAACGATCGCAGAAAAACAATAAAACCAATGACCTTCCTTTAAAAGAAGGTCTTGGTTTTTTATCATGTTACTTACAAATTTGGGAAGCTGTAACCCGCCAATTGGCGGGTTATTTGCATGTTAGGGATATCTAAAACCATCATCTCATGAATATTTACCTTATACCCGTTTCGCTCATTGCAGCTCTCATCTTCACCTTTATCTTTTCAGGTTTTTTCAGAGGAAGAGGACCCGGCCCTTTTGGCGGTTTGTTCTTGTTTTTTGTGCTCATTTTTTTAACCACCTGGTCGGGCCAGTTGTGGATCAATCCTGTGAGTCCTTTATTTTTTGGTATTGACTGGGTACTATTGGTATTTACCGCCATTATTTTCTCCTTATTCATGATAGCCTTATCGGCACCGCTTGAAACACCGCAAAAAGTGAAAGACCCCGCCACACCCGAAAAGGAAGCCGGTGTTGCCATTGGGGTTTTCTTTTGGGTACTGTTAGTGTTATTACTGATAGCTATTGGAGGAGGTTATTATAAAAACCATTCGCAGCCACCACCGGTGGAGAGTAATGAGTTGATGGCGCAGTAATCATATAACTTTTGTCACTTCGAGTAGTATTTGCCTGTCTCTTGCAAATGCGTATCGAGAAGTAATTACTTGAAATTGTTCTCGATACAAAAAATGAAAAGAGGCGCATTTTTTTACTCGAACTGACACTATTAACTGGCACAACATTTTAAATCATAAAACATACGATCTTTCTGTTAATGTATTTTGAAAACCGGTGATAGCCGGGAGCCAAAACATCCGATCAGAAAATCACACAAAGGCCTTCCCTGAAAAGAAGGCCTTTATTTTTTACAGGTCGTAATCGTCGTAGTGAGGCAACTGTTTGGCAGGTTTGAAAGAAATGGTTTTTAGTCGGTTATTCCTCAGGTAACCACGGATCAGCAGGTCACAATCAGGATAATACATTGCTTTTTTTATCACCCCTCTAAATTCTTCGAGTGTGTGAAAAGTATCGTACTGATCGATATAACCATAACCTTTATAACAGCCATTCTCAACGAGTATGACCGACCGTTCTTCGTGGGTCCTTCCCGCATCTATCAGCACAAAGTTTTGCTCCTTATAGCTCATGCTCTCTATCAGCTCATTGGCGCGTTTATTATACTCCTCATTGCTTTCTTCTCCTGCACAAATGCCTTTGCATTTCTTCAACTGGTGATCGTAACAAATAGCTTCTTCGCTGGTTAAATGGCAATACTGCAGACACAATACATATTCATCGATCCAGGCTTCCAGGCATTCTCTTGCCGACACATAACCGGTGAAGGAGATCAGTGGATTTTCTGCCTCATTAAACTCCACCAGCTTAAAATGAATAATGCCTTTTTTATCCCTAAAATGGTCGATGCTGTGCGTAAAGACTTCCGACTTTCGTACCTTGTTGTATTGGGGTTTGTGTTTTTTTATTTCCTCCGATTCCATTAACAGGGCAATGAGCTCGCTGCCTGTTTTCACATGGTCAACATTGTAAAGATCGTTCAGCATTTTTTTGCTTTTTCGCTCTTTGGAATTAAAATGACTTACTGCCCTGTTATACATGTTCACACTTTTGCCAATGTAAACGATCTGTTGCTCCTTGTTTAAAAAATAATACACACCACAGGCTTCGGGCAGTTTATCCAGGATGTATTGCTTCATTTTATCGATGCGCCTGGTCATTAAATTTTCCACGCCCTGGTTTTTATATACCGGGTGCATGCTTTTTAATTCCAACAATCGGTCGAACAATTGAGCGGTTGCCACAGCATCGCCTTCGGCCCTGTGCCTTCCTTCTATTTCAATACCTATGGAGCCACATAATTTGCCAAGGCTGTAAGATAGTTTTCCCGGCATCAGCTTGCGGCTTAATCTTACGGTGCAAAGCGTTTCGCGTTTGTATTTATATCCAAGAGACGCAAATTCGTCCTTAATAAAACTATAGTCAAACCCTACATTATGGGCAATGAAAATCCGTCCTTCGGTCATTTCAATGATCCTGGCGGCTATTTCATGAAATTTTGGCGCGTTGGCCACCATTTCGTTGGTAATACCCGAAAGGCTCACAAAATAAGGACTGATGAGGCATTCGGGATTAATCAAAGAGGTAAATTTGCCGGTTACCTGCAAGCCGTCATGCTGAATAATGCAAATTTCGGTAATGCGGCCTTTGCGGTATTCATATTTCCCGGCGCAGGTCTCTATATCAATAATGGCAAACATGGTTGCAAAAATAACAGCCCAAAGCCCAGGTGCCTGCTACGATCTATAGCAAAATGAAATTTAACATTTCTGCTCGCAAAGTTTGTCTTCTTCACTTGTCTCAACCTGTATGGTGGTATGTGTAACATGAAAACGGTTCTGCAGTTCGTGTGAAATCCTGTGGTGCGAAAAAGTTTGTTGCTGGTTGGGAGGAATGACAAGATGCACCGTAAGCGCCACTTCGGTGGTACTGATTGCCCACACATGAAGGTCGTGCACATTGCTTACCCCCTCCATACTTTGCAAATACACCCTTACCTCGTTAAGGTTTACATCTTTGGGTACGCCGTTCAACGTAAGCCTCAACGATTCCTTTAACAAGCCCCAGGTACCGGCAACAATCACCACCACAATAATGAGGCTCACCACGGTATCGAGCCAGAACCACTGCGTGTAAATCATCATAACACCCGTAAGCACAACACCTAATGACACCAGGGCATCGGAGGCCATGTGAAGGTAAGCGACCTTTACGTTAATGTCTTTTTCCTTGTCTTTAAAAAACAATAGGGCTGTAAAGGCATTAATAACAATACCAACACCCGCAATAATGGCTACAAGGCCACCTTCTACTTTGTGCGGCTCATTGATACGAAGGATAGCCTCGTAGGCAATGGCACCCAGGGCAAATAATAAAATACCGGCATTAATTAAAGACACCAATACCGTTGACTGTCTGTACCCAAAAGAGAATTGATCGTTGGCTTTTTTGGCGGCAAGCTTGTTGGCCAATAAGGCTAATGCGAGGCTGGCCACATCGCTTAAATTATGGCCTGCATCGGTTAACAGCGATAAGGAATGGGTGTATAAACCGGATATGGCCTCAATAACCACGAACAGCATATTTAACACAATGCCTGTTATTAAGGCATTGGTTACACGCCCGGGAACAACATGCGCATGTGAATGATGGTGATCGTGTTCCATAAAATGGTTTATACCTCAAGGATAAGTTTAGATCTTGTTGGTTCGGTTTGTCGCCCTTCGACTCCGCTCAGGGTGACAAGCTCAAACTGACACGTTTTTTTCTGTATTAAAGGTACAAAATCCTGTTTTAGCAAGCAATGCTATTTTTTGTATAGCCCCACCAATTCGCCTTTTGCGATAATGTGCGGCTCCATGGCATTGAGCAGCTCTGTTCTGTCAATATCCTTTGGAACATCGAGTTCCTTATTTAAAGCAAATACCTTGAAATGGTAATGGTGTGTACCGCTTGGTGGACAAGGACCTGTGTATTTATATTCTTTTTTACTGTTCTTTCCCTCATGACCGGGCACGCTGCCCTCGGCAATTTTGGTGGTTACAGGAATGTTCCATACCATCCAGTGATCAAAGGTCCTGTCGGGCGCGTCGGGGTCATCTACAATAAGTACGAGTGTTTTGGCATCTTGCGGAAGATCCTGTATGTCAATTTCCGGGTTGATGTTCTCACCTTTGCAGGTATATTTATCCGGGATCATTCCATTATCTGAAAAGGCCGGACTTGTAATTTTTAAGGGTGCCGCTATGAATGCGATAGCGAGGATGAATAAGGAGTACATGGCGTTAGGTTTTATGGTTATACTTAAAGCCTAAAAACAGGTGCCATTTGTTTACAGGTTATTTTTTAATGGTTGACGACAGAGTGAGAACCAATGGAAACACTTTAATTCCATAGTAAGAAAAATAGTCTACACCTAATAGTAACTAAAACGGTGAAGCCAACTGGCATCATTTTTTCATGCACCATATCAAACGAATTTTTTCGACGGGGTGCTTAATCGCTGAGATAACCCATAGAACCTGGATCAGCTAATTCTGATACAGGCATAAATTCGAAGAAATTCATAACAAAGAAAAGCCTCTTTCGGGAGGCTTTTCTTTGTTAGTACATAATATTCCAAACTAAGTCCATAACATCCCCCGGCCTGCGGCCACCCCCTTCAAAAGGGGAAATGTTCATCGTTGGAATATTTTTTTGCTGCTTATACGCAGAATACTTACTTTCATAAAAAACGAAGACAATGACTAAATTCCTGATCCTTTTGCTTTTTCCTTTGCTGCTATCTGCGCAACAAAAAACGGACGCGTTTAAAAAAATAATCTTCCATACCTCCATGTGCTTTGGAAGATGCCCTGTTTACCACTTGCAGATTGAAAACAACAAAAAAGTAAAATTGTATGCCGAGCATGTTTACAAACAGGATGAAAATGGTAAAGCAGTCGAAGATTCTTCCAGGATAGGATATTTTACGGGCAACGTGGACAAGCAACTCTTTAATGCGCTCATTAAGGAACTTAAAAAGCTGAACCTTGATTCCGTTAAATTAGATGGCCCAACCTGCTGTGATGGTTCTGTTACTTCCATGATTATGTATTACCGGGCCAAACGCAGGGCCGGCAAATCCATGATACCGGCCCAGGAAATGCGCACTGTAATTGCCATCCTTTCGCAAATATGCCAGTCGCCCGAATTGAAAAGAAGTAAAGAGCGTTTTGTGATAGAGGAAGAAAAAGAGGCGTCAACCGCTCAACCCGCTGAAACAAAACCTGTAAAACCTAAAGCAAAACCCAAAACAAAGCCTAAACCAAAAAGCACAGCAAAGTAATACAGAGCTCCAGTTCTTTACCTAGTTCTTCACAAATTGGATCCTGGATACTTTTGCTCCTGAATCAATCACCGCGAAATAATTTCCTGGTTCCAGGTCCATGACATCAATCAATAAACTATTGGTAGCACCTTTGACTTGTTTCACCAGGTGACCGGCTGTGTTATAAAAATCAACGGTCGATTCATGAGTCGTTTTACTGTCGGAAATGATCTGTATGTAGGATACAGCAGGGTTCGGGTACAATTTTAAACTGATTTCTTTTTTGAGTTCAACGGCTACTATTGGGCTGTAAGAATAATCGCCGTTAAAATCGGTTTGTTTTAACCTATAATAGGAAATTTCGCCATAAGGTGAAGGATCGACACAGTTGTAATTTCGCAACATATTTGAGTTTCCGGCGCCATTCATTACTGTCATCATTTCCCAATCTACTCCATTTACAGAGCGCTCAACCGAAAAGCATTTATTGTTTTTTTCGCTTGCCGTTGACCAGGATAGATTCACTTGTTCTTCAACAGGGATTGCTGAAAAAACCAGGAGCTCAATGGGAAGTGTGTTGATGGTATAGTTTAATTTATTGACAAACATATCATAACTTCCGGATGAACTTATGTTAAACACAGCTGCTTCAGGATTAAAATCAACCGTGCTTTGAAAGTAGCCGGTGGTGTAAATGTTACCACTGTTATCCAGTTGAATTGATGTGGCTTCGTCATCCAATGTTCCGCCCATGTTGCGGGCAAGCCTCAATAAACCATCGGTGCTTAAGGTGGCTATGAACAGATCGAGTCCACCGGCCGAGGTAAAATTGCTTAACCCGGTTCCCGGATCAAGATCGGCTGTGCCCTGAAAATAACCGGTAATGCAAATAGCGGTAGAGGCATTAATCGCAATATCATTGATCTTATCATTTAAAGTTCCACCAAACGAACCTGCCCAGGTAAGACTGCCGCTTGGCGTAAGCTTTGTAACAAAGCCATCAGTACCTCCATTTGAACTCATGGTGTAGGTTGCAGCAGTAGGGTCAAAATCACCGGTGCCCTGGTAAGAACCGGTTACATATAAGTTCCCATCAACATCAAGAGCAATATTGCTGCCTTCATCATCAAGCGTTCCGCCTAATTGTTTTGCCAACACATAGTTTCCGGAGTTGTTGAGTTTTAAAACAAAGGCATCGCGTCCACCTGCCGAAACAAGGTTGGCAGTACCAGCACCCGGATCAAAATCGGTTGTTCCCTGGAAATAACCGGTTAAAAATAAATCGTCTCCCGAATTAAGCGTCAAAGAGGTGGCATTGTCATTTAAGCTCCCGCCTACCCTGCGCGCCCATACAAAACTACCCGATGAGCTCAGGCAGGACACAAACACATCCTCGCTTCCCGAATTGCTGGTTAAGCTATTGGCAGACAAACCCGGATCAAAATCGGCGGTACCCTGGAATTTGCCCGCTGTATAAACGTTGCCGTTGCTGCCTACGGCTATGGAAAAAGGATAATCATATCCTGTACCGCCCATGCTACGTGCCCATACAAAATTTCCGTTGCCATCGAACTTACACACAAAAATATCGGGATCGCCAAGGGTAACCAGCAAGTTAATTCCCAAAAATGAAGGATCAAAATCAACTGTACCCGCAAAATAACCGCTCACATACACATTACCGGCCGCATCTGTTGTAACAGCCATGCCCCTTTCATCCAAAGAACCACCCAAGGCTATGGCCCAGGCATAATTTCCGTCAGCATCCAATTTGGAAATAAAAATATCGCCACCACCAGCCGACACTAAGTTTTGTGTGCCTGTGCCCGGGTCAAAATCGGCAGTGCCCTGGAAAACACCGGTTGTATATACATTTCCTGTCCCGTCAACCGCTATGGCATTGCCATAATCGTAAGCGCTGCCTCCCGTTTTTTTAGCATAATTGAAGGCAATGCTCTGGCTGTTAGCTGTAACGTAACTTAAGAAGATCATACCGCTCAGGGCGCTTTTAAGACTGTTGAGTAAAATTGTTTTCATGTTCAATCAATTAGATGATGCAAACATAAAACGACTCTCAAACTTAATTTTTACAGTATCCTGCCTGAAGATACATATGTAAGTTTTTTTTGAAAATTGTGTGATTTATGGCTTATCGTTAAAACAACAACTCAATAATCCCCCTAAAAAGATTAAATTTGCTTAACTAAATACATTTTATATGAGATTTGTTATTTCCACGCTTGCTTTAATAATGTTGTTAGGATCGCTTGATAGTTCAGCCCAAACAAACGTCAGCGGCCCTTATTTTTCAAATACGTTATGGTCGGCAGCCGGCAGCCCCTATAACCTAACGGGTGATGTACAGATTCCTGCAGGTGTTACCTTAACCATTGATCCGGGCTGTACCATTAATTATACCGGCGATTATGAAATTTTAATAAAAGGAAGCCTTGTTGCCAATGGAACAGCTTCGTTACCAATTAAATTTATTGGCACGGCACCCGGCAAATCAATGATTATGTTTAAAAGCACTAATTTATCAAATAGCCAGCTAAAAAACTTAGAGTTTACTGGTTTAAAAGGCGGTGTTCAACTTGGAGATGAAGATCAGCTTACTCCAGACCCGATTAAAAATTCGGGGGTACTGACGATCTCTAAATCTGTATTTAACAATATTACCCTTAAAACCAAAGGATATCAATCAACCGCGTCCATGGTTATTGACAGTTCAACAATAAGCGGCAGCGACATCATTGGCATGTACCCATTAACGGAACCAATCTTCTTAAAAAACACAACTATTAATAACACTATCATTACTTCAGCATCATACAATTATGGTATTGTTATCGATCACTGCACTTTAAATGTAGCAACGCTTTATATTGGCTGTTGCGGCTCAAATATCACTATTAACTACTCAAAGTTAACCGACTCATGGATTACTGAACAATTTGGCGTTGGCCACGGCACTATTGCAACAGGCCCCTTATTGATTGGCAATTGCGAATTTAACGGAACGCCTGTTGATCTGCCCGCATGCACTGTTAACATATCGGAAACGATTATCAATAACACATCATCGGGTGGGACCACTTTGGGGAATGGGAACATCTCCTGTACGAAACAAACGGGTTATGGCTCGGGCACAGCTTTTGAAATAACAGGCTTCTCGGGTAACAGCGTAGGTGGCAATACATACATTACAAATACGAGTATTTCTCAAAACGCCATTGGTATTAATATCCCTAATTCAAATTCCAATAATCTTGTTTTCAATCACAACAGTATTTTCAACAACAGTTCCTACAATTTACAAAGCAATTCAAGCAATCCAATTGATGCGACGTATAACTGGTGGGGAGTATCAACCAGTACTGTTGCTATTGCCGCCACAATATTTGACTATTACGACAACATTAATTACGGTATAGCCAATTTTACAAATTACTACATGGCACCATACGTCCCTTCTACCTGCACTTCAGGTATTTTTACGTCGGTTGCTGAAAAGGATCATAATCCCTATGATTTTGAAGTTCATCCGAATCCGGCCAATGAAAAAATAGCTATCAGGTCATCTTCTTATAAAGACACGAAAATTGAAATTTTTAATATAGAAGGAAAAGCGGTTGTTGGACTTTCTTTACAGGGCCCGGAAACAGAAATAAACATCTCAGGCTTTCCAAATGGTATGTATCTATTATTAATTAGCGGACCAAAAGGAACCAATACTAAAAAGATAATGAAATATTAGTAGCATGTCTTGTTCTACTGTTTTTTCATCTAAAATCTTTTTGAGCATTTCTTTACTATTATGCTGCAACGACGTTTAGGATTGATACAGGCTACTGCCATTAACATGATCGACATGGTTGGTATTGGCCCCTTTATTACCCTGCCCATGGTTATTGGCATGATGAACGGGCCGTATTTTTTATATGCCTGGCTGGCCGGCGCCATACTGTCGTTTGTTGATGCCATGGTATGGAGCGAGTTGGGTGCGGCATTTCCAAAAGCAGGTGGTTCGTACAATTTTTTAAAAGAAGCGTATGGCGAACACAAGGCAGGAAAGCTCATGAGTTTTTTATTTGTGTGGCAAACCATGATCCAGGCGCCTTTGGTGATTGCCTCCGCGGCCATAGGTTTTGCCGCTTACTTATCGTACCTGGTTCCGCTTACTACGGTAACATCCAAATTAGTGAGCGGCGGCGTGGTTATTCTCATTATTATTTTACTGTATCGTAAAATAGAAGCCATTGGTAAGATCAGTGTCTTCCTGTGGGGTGGTGTCATCCTCACCATTCTTTGGATTGTTGGCGGTGGCATAGCGCATGGCCATTTTTTGGAACCGGTAAACCACATGAATGATGGCATTACTATAAACTACGCCTTTATTGCCGCCATTGGTTTTGCCAGTGTAAAAACCGTTTACAGTTATTTAGGGTATTATAACGTGTGTCATTTAGGTGGCGAAATAAAGGATCCTTCCAAAAACATTCCACGCAGCATGTTCCTTTCCATTGCCGGCATTTCCATTCTTTACCTGGCCATGAATATCAGTGTCACCAGTGTTATTCCATGGAACGAGGCTAAAGACAGTGAGTTCGTTATCAGCTTGTTCATGAAAAAACTGGCGGGCAATACTGCCGCTGTTATCGTTACCTGCCTTATTTTATGGGTAGCCTTTGCATCGGTATTCTCGGCAACGCTTGGCTACAGCCGCATTCCGTATGCCGCCGCTACCGACGGCGCTTTTTTTAAAGTGTTTGCCAGGCTTCATCCTACAAGGCAGTTTCCGCACATTTCTTTATTGTTTTTAGGAGGGCTTGCTTTTGTGTTTAGTTTGCTGTTTAAGCTGAGTGATGTGATAAGCGCTATTTTAGCCATGCGCATTCTTGTACAGTTCATAGGCCAAGCCATTGGTTTAATCTTGTTACGGCGTGCAAGGGAAAGTAACACCTTTCCTTATAAAATGCCTTTGTTTCCCTTACCTGTTTATATTGCCATCGTTCTATGGGCAGGTATCCTGCTTTCAACCGGCCTCAAAATGATCCTTACCGGGATGCTCGTTATACTTATTGGCATACTTGTATACTTTGTAAAAGCCAAACGCAATCAGGAGTGGCCCTTTTCCAAAAACTAACAGCACCGGTACGCAGTCCTAGAGCCATTTACCGGTAAAAAATTCCACATTTTTTCATTCGTATCATCATTTAAACCCATAAAGTAAGGGCTGGCATTAAGTTGTTAGGGATAGGATAAGACAGTTTGAAACATGGAAAAGCGGTATTTTATAACATTGGATACAGAAGCGAAAACCGAGCTGACCTGGAATTTTGGAGAGCAAATAACCTCTGTTGCCATAAAAGACAGAATTATATCCCTGTTCCTTCTTGATAGTTTTTTTATAGAGTTGCATATTGACAGCATTTCACATGAACTGCTTGAGATCAATGTACAGGAAGACAATGATATTTTATACGCCTTTTTGAGCGACCTTGACATCTCTAACCTTTTTTATTAAAACCGGTTCTTATTTAGCTCTTTGTTTCGGAACGAAATATTTTTATCTTTACTATAACCCGACATGAAGCCTAAAAAGATATTTATCATCATTGCTGATGATGACCTTGATGACCAGTTGCTGGCCAGGCATGCGATCATTGAATCGGGTATCCTTTGTGAATTACTGACAGTATCCAATGGCAAGGAACTCATTGACCTGTTACTGAGAAATCCTCCCTACGATCATGTAGCTCCGCTTCATCCACACCTCATTATCCTTGACATTAACATGCCTGTATTAAACGGTTTAAGGGCATTGGAAAAGATAAGGGCCAGCGATGAGCTAAAGCATATCCCCGTTTATATTCTTTCTACAAGCACTTCCGATACCGACAAAAAAACGGCGGAAAGATTAGGCGCGAACGGTTACTTTACCAAAGCCATGAATTTTGACGGACTTGTAAAGATCATCAAAGACATATTCGGCCGACATGATCCCAATAGCGCAGATTAGCCTATGCTTTAAAGCGGCAGGGACAAAAGCCATTCAATAGCTTCTTCTTTTGATGTAAATGCCCTAAAAGGATATGCCGGCCGGTGAAAGTTATTCAACAGATCGGCGGCAAATTTGTGGATACTGTTTTTTACCAGCGCGGCTGTTCCCCTGAAATAAGGCATGTTGCTCATGTCCTGCAGCACGCGCTTTCCTTCATTGGTAATGTTTACATGCACCCTTACATCGGCAAAGGTTACATAGGGCTTTTTACCGCTCAGTTGTTCGGCATAGGCAATCAATTCGCGTATTTCCGGAAACCCTAATTCAGCGCCCTCTTTATAGGTGTAATACACAATTGGCTCGCTGTAATGTATGCTGACGTAACTAAGATGGATCTCCTTCATGGAAATTAAACAGTCATTTTATTCATAATTTCTTGGGGAGATGTGTAAAAATAGAAAATAAAACGACATTTATTTAAAATTTTCCACTACTAATTTCAACAGGTCTGTTTTTCTATACAAAATACCCTGCAATGGGTATTATAAAAAGTGGGGCATTTCTTATTTTTATGCCACAGCTTACAGCTATGGAACCACTGAACGAAGAGCATTTAAAGGCATATGGTTTTACGGAGAAAACCCATATGTCCAATAACATTATCATTAAGGTAATGAGTTATGACAACATCAACCTCGTGATAAAACATGACGGCGTTTATTACTCCAATATGGGATTTGATTATCCTTTAAAAGATACCGATTCGCTTAAAAAATTGTACAAGGAATTAAAGAGCAAAGAGTTGAAAATAGTTTACTGATATAAAACTACACTTTTAAGCAAGCCCTGAAAGCCCTGGCAGCGTAATAAGACTCCGCACCGTTGTGATATAAAAAAACAGTATTGTACCTACGGTCGCAAAAAAGTGCTCCCCCCAGTTCCCTTACCCTGGCCGGTGTTTGCACCCAACTCGATGTTTTCAGGTCGAAACTTCCCAGCTCCTGTAATTGACGGTACTGTTCCTCGGTTAAGATCTCAACGCCCATGTCGGCCGCCATTCCCAGCGCGCTGTCTTTTGGCTTGTGTTCTTTTCTTGATGCCTGTGCTTCCGGATCGTAACAAACACTCCGGCGTCCTTTAGGACTTTCTTCCGAGCAATCATAAAAATGGTACTCATCCGTTTTTTTATCACAGGCAACCACATCGGGTTCGCCGCCCGTTAGTTCCATTTCGTTCAGCGACCATAATTTTGCAGGATGGGCCTCCAGCTTTGCCTGTACCTTGGCCCAGTCGATACCTTTATGCCGTTTGGCATTTTTTTCGAAACGGGTTTTTAAAGTATTGAGTAACTCAGTACTTTCTTTCGGTGATATTGTTTTTTTAGTGCCCATATAGTTATTTTTTAGTGTGAGACTATTTTTTCAAAACAAATGCTACTTTCAACATTGGCATATTGTCCAAAATTTGGAATGACCTTGTAGTTATTTTTGTGATATAATTTTATGGCTTCCGGTTGTTTTTCGCCTGTTTCTAAAATACACTTTTCAAACCCAAGTTCAGCGGTCCATTTTTCCAGGTCCTGTAAAACAAAAGAGGCAATGCCACATCCGCGATGCTCCAATGGCACAAACATTCTTTTGACTTCCATCGTTTTTCCGTCATAGGGTTTAATGGCGCCACAACCAACAGGTTTGGCATCATGGTAGGCAACAACGGCATGTTTAATCATGTCAATTTTATTAAATTGAGCAAAAAATGAATGATCCTCACCATCCCTTATTTTCAGCTCTTTGTCCAGCTCTCTCACAAGTTCCTGAAAATCCTTATCGTCTGAATTTGTTCGCCTTAACGTAAACATATATACCGGTTAATCATCAATTCCTTTTCCCTCAAGAATGTGAGGAATGTATTTTTCAATTCTTGCTTCGCGGGTTTTGGCTTGTTTGGCCGAAGAAAAATGAAGCAGGTAGCCTCTTTGCCTGCCAGGTGTTAAAGCTTCGAATGCTTTTTTTAATTTGGCGTTTTTGTCCAGTTGTTTTTTAAATTCTTCGGGCATGGCAAACTCTTTGGTGCTTTTCATAGGTGCTTTAAGGCCTTTTTCCTCCACTTCACAAGCCTCCATAACATACGCTTTCAACGTTTTTTCAAGCTTAACAATTTCGGCCAGGCTTGTAAATCGTACCTGGCGGGCTACCTGTACATTCGCTGTCTGTTGGATCAGGATCTTCTTAGGATCTTTCAACAAAACGCCTTTATGAAATAACAGCGCGCAATAATCCTTGAACGTGTGTATTAAAACCACGTTGTTGTCATTAAAGGTATAACAAGGTACGCCCCATTTTAGTTCTTCCTTTAAATGGCAGTCAAGAATGATCGTTCTTAATTTTTCAATCTCCTCCTTCCATTTTTTGGCCTTGGTAAAATAAAAATCAACTTTTGGGTTCATGTTCGTTTGCTTTTAATAAAGTTATGCATTTTATTGTTTAAGCGAAACCATTTTTCTATCGGCCGGCCTTAAATACCACGACACTATTGCCAGACCTGTAATCATCAAAGGCATGATAATATGAAAAACAGGGCTATTAACTGCCATATGAGAAATGGAAGCGCCGGTCATGACAAAAAATATACCGGCATAAGCCCATTCTTTTACTAAGGGAAACTTAGGAATGAGGATAGCGATGATGGCCATTACTTTCCAAAACCCGATAATTGAAATAAAGTACGTTGGGTAACCAAGGGGTGCAAATCCTTCTACCACTTGTTTAACCTGCAGTAACTGACCAATTCCTCCCGACATGCAAAAGCAAAGCAGTGCCGTTGTTAGCCAATAGGCTATTTTTTTCTTCTTTTCCATATTATTTTGTTTTTAACTGTTTCATGATCTCCTGCACCCTGTTATGTGCCATGTTAATGCCTTGCGCAAATGGCAGTTTGAGCAATTGGTCGCGCACTGCTACCGAACGGTAAACGACCTGCATGGTCAATTTGCTGGTATCATTGCTCAGCGCTTCAAATTCAAGGAACTCGAGCTGGGGCCCAAAAGGCGCGCTGGCCATTTCGAAGGTGCGGGTAATTTTTTGGTTTGGTACAAACTCATGAATGGTTCCATGAAAGCCGTGCACATTGCCTTTTGGATCGGTTGTTTCAAAACGGTAACTGCCGTGGGTTTTGTTTTCCAGTTTCAGCACTTTTGTCCCCATCCATTGTTCTACAATTTCAGGTTCTTCAAAAGCTTTAAACAATAATTCCAACGGAAGGTCAAATTCCCGGGTTATCACTAATTCCTGTTTGCCGTCCTCGGCATTGATCTGTGTTTTCAATTCCATATTATTTATTTTTATATTTTTTGATCGGTTTTTTATCCTTTTTAATGTTGACCTGATCGAACTTCACATATCATTCCCCTTTCTTGGAGGCACTGTTCATGTGAAGTTTCATGATACTTTCAAGTTTGTTGAAACGGTCTTCCCACAACCTGCGGAAAGGTTCAATAAAGTCGGCTACTTCTTTCATTTTTTTAGCATTAATCTGGTAATAAATTTCACGGCCGGTTTGCTCCTGCTTCAACAATTCGCACTCGGTGAGTATTTGCAGGTGTTTTGATACGGTTGGCCTGGCTGTATCAAAATTGGAGGCAATGGCACCCGCTGTCATGGCCTGTGAGGTTACCAATAGCAATATTGCTCTTCTGGTAGGATCGGCTATGGCCTGGAAAACATCTCGTCTTAAATTCATTATGTAGTTATTTGACTACAAATATATATGTAGTTATTTAACTACGCAAATTTTTTGCAATAAAATTAAATAGTGTATCAGAATAAAGGTGGAATAATGTTAGGTGAAGAGTTAAAAATACCGAATTCGTCATTGCGATCCAACTTTATCCTGTTACACTAACTAAAATTATACCTATTTGTTATACACTTAAGGCAGGAAAAAATTCTTTGATAACTTCAAGCATGAAGGAAGGATTCCCCAAATCTTTTTTGATGTTTTTTTGCATGTAAAACCTGCTAAATACTTCAAATGGTGTAGTTGAAACATCCGGATTAGCAGCATGAAGATGATACTCCTCTATCATTTTAAATAAATTCAATCTGTTGGTTTTCAAATAATTCTCATGCAACTCAAAAAAACTGAGATTAATAAACGTCACATCTTTTACACTGATTTTTTTCAGGTTTAATGTTTCAAGTTCTGTTTGAAATTTTTTCTTTAATAGTTTATTCACTCCCTCATAACCAAACGATAAATCAGTATAAATTACAATTGGATAAATCTCAATACCGTTTATTCCTTCTATTTTATCGAAATCAAGCCCATTCTTTTCAATATAATCAATTGCATTTAATAACTGTTTTATACCCTTCGGGTCCTTTTTTTGATTTTCATAAAACTTTGTATCAAGAGCAGAATAAACAGCATCTTTACCTGCATTGTCTTTAATATCTGCTCCTAATAATACATCTTTGAACTCAATCAACGCAATTTTTTCATTATCCCTTAGGTAATAATCTGAAATTTCATTTCTATCTTTCTTAACAGCTTTCTTACCTGAAAATCCAACTAAATGAGAAAAACATTTTTCCATAATAAGGTTAAAATAAATATCTTCCATAAATTCTTTACCCTTATCGGCTAAAAAATTCCCCTTATAACCTTCCTTTGTAATAAATTCTTTAAAAAGAAAAACTTGTGCTTTATACATTAAATCAATAAGAAAATTAATATCTAATAAGAAATACAGCTGTCGGGTTGCTCCCGGTTGATATAAAACCTTATTTCTTAAAATACTAAAATTAATATCCGAGGTATAAGTCTTTATTGAAGAATTAATTGCCAAACTATATAGGAAATTCATATTAATAAACTCTTCTATATTCCATAATGGGATAAGCTGGTTTCTTGCTTTTATATCACCAATGTTTATTTGGGTAAATACAGTCAGCAAATTGTACAATAGTTCATTGCCATTCTTAACCTTTATGTACTTATAATAATCTTGAATATATGATGAGAATTTCGGAGAAGCTTCCAAATATTCAAAAAATTTAACTCCTCTGGTTATTTGGTTGCTAAAATCTGTTGTCGATACAAAATCTTTTTGATATAAGAAATTAGGAAGAAGTATGCTTTCCGTTTCTCCCTTTTCAGCGGCCTCTTTAACTTCTTCTTCTGTAATCTTAAATCTATCGCTTGTAATTGAATTAATAATTAAATAAGCATCAAGTACTTTTTTGGCTTCTTCGTCTGTTAAATCACGCGGTGTAAGCGCATTATAGTTTTTAAAGATCAATTCATAAAACAATAAATTTGAATACCTCCAAATAACAACTGGCCAATGTCCTTTATCAATATGGGATTTAAAGACCTCTTTAAATCGTTCAACTTTTTCAGTACCGGCTTTTACTATTAAATTGTTTAATAGCTGTATTTGAATTTCATGTGCTTCCACTCCCACATCATTCAAATACAATTTAATGTTAAAGCCTGAAATATAGGAAATGAGAGTTACTGATGGAATATTCTTTAACAAGTCTTCTAAATCCGGAATTGACGTTGTTGTACCATAAACTTCTTTATAATCTATAATAACTTTTAAATGTATTCTTGTATCCATCCTTATAAAGATAAGAAATTCCGGTTTGTGATAAAAGATTAACTCCACTAATCCCTTATCTCCCAAAATGGCTCTCCCACTATTTTCACTTCTCTTTTACGAAGTTCCAGCACTTTTAAAAAGAGGATTAATTTCATGAATGGAGAAAGAAATTAATCCGTTATTTCTTTTTATATCTGAGCATACTGCTTGTGTATGCTCCAAAACAGCCAAAACCACCTTTTACATTGGAGTACATGAGGGTTGGCTCGGCTGGAGGAGGAAAACTGATTCCTGTTCCTGAATAATTTTTAAGCGACTTATAAAAATTGTAATACGATTCGCTGCAATTATAAAGAAAAACATCATAATGCTCAGTAGAATAATACTCAGTAGAATCATCTTTCTGATAAAATCTTCCGGCCAATGAAACGTTGTCGCCATCATGATTTATGTCGCTATACAATTCATTAATGCGGGTATCATCCGCTATTGTATCAGTTTGGCCAATATAAACAAAACCATGTGAGGCAGCTATCCGGTAATAATTTACGCTATTAGCCTCATCGGTAAAAAAGGCTTTTATTCTATCGCTTGTTTGGTAATTTTCGGGAATGCTTTCTACCGTTACCATGTTTATGGGAACGGCTGTGAAGGGTACTTGTGTTTCCGCTGTTGCTACATCACCATTGCTTGTTGTTACCGTCATTTTATAAACCTGTCCGGGTACAATAGGGTACAAATTTGTTTTTAATTCGTAATACCCGGTATTTTGATTAAAAATAAGTTGTGCTGTTCCCTGCGTACTGCTAATCTTCACATCCCCATCAGGCACGGCAGCCAGGACATCTATTTGATTGCTACTAAATAAAGGCGAAGACGACATTAATTTTAAACGGATTATGGAATCTGTAGGGCATATATACGAATACATCACCGGCAACGGTTTTGTTTCGGGTAATTTCACCATCGCTTCTTTAGTACATGACAGAAACAAAGCAAAGCATCCTAATATAAAAAATAGTCTTGTCATTTAAAATTTATAACTCCATGAAACACTTGGTAAAAGTGGAAACAAAGACGCCTGCATCAATTTGTTCTTATTTGAGCCTTGATCGTAATCTATATAATAGAAGAACGGATTTTGACGACTATAAACATTATAAACACTAAATTCAAAGGTGCGAATACAACGTTTTAATTTTTTATGGAACTGGATGCCTATATCCATGCGATGATAGGGAGACATACGGAAAGAATTCTTTTTTCCATAATCGCCAACTATGTTGTAAGGCCAAATACTACCAGGTTGTTGTTGCTGTTGTGCACCCGGAACCGTATGTTGCTCTACGCCATAAGAAGCAATAGGCAAGGTAATGGCGTTTCCTGTTCCATAAACCCAGGTAGCTGAAAGTGTAATGTGGTCATTTACTTTATAGATGCCAACTACAGAAATATCATGTCTGCGATCATAACGAGCGGGAAATCGTTCACCAAAATTCAATGAATCAAATTGCAACCAGGTCCATGATAAAGTATACCCGATCCAGCCTGTAAATTTTCCAGCTTTTTTTTGGATTAAAAATTCCGCGCCATAACTTAACCCTGTTCCTGAAACAACTTTGCTTTGCCAATCGTTTTGGGTTCCGCTATTGGTATTATCACCTATATTCAAAAAACTTGCCCCTTCTTTATAATTCAATACATTTTTCATCCATTTGTAATAACCCTCAACCGTAATCGTCAAGTTTTTATTGGGCAAATCCTTTGCTAAACCTAAAGCAACTTGTTGCGATTGCTGTGGCTTTACGATATTGGTTGCGGGAACCCAAAGATCTGTTGGTAAACCAATACCTGTATTGGATAATAGGTGTAAATATTGATTCATCATGGCATAGGAACCTTTCAATGAGAAATCGTTTCCTAATAAATATCTTAAGCTCGCTCTTGGTTCAGGATTAATAAAATTATTGCCATAACTTGAGAAAGCAGAAAGCCTGAAACCTATATTCATTTTAAGTTTGGAAGTCATTCTCCAATCATCTTCAATATAAATCCCTCCCTCATAAGTATCAATTGCATTCGATTTAGTGCTGGATTCATTACCCGGATCGGAAGCTTTGATGACTAAAGCCTGAGGAATAAAATGATGCCAGGTGGCATTGACTCCAAACCTGATGTAATGATTTGGATGGGGTATAAAATCAAAATTGTATTTTACCCCAAAGTCACGGATGTTAGATACATATTTCAAATTGTAATAATCACTGCCGTATTTTTCCTGGTTCTCAATTCCCAGTTTATAGTTAGTAAAAATAAACGAGAGGTTTGAAAATAACCGACTATTGAATAAGTGATTCCATCTTAGGGTACTTGTTGCGTTTCCCCAATCTATTCCAGACATACTTTCTGCATCTGCTACTTTTCTTTTCAAATAGAATTTATCTTTTCCAAAGTAGCCGCTTAAATACAAGCGGTTTTTATCATTAAATACATAATTTATTTTCGCATTTAAATCATAGAAGTAATAACCGAGTTTTCCTGTTTTTGGAAGAAAAGGAGAAACAAGCGCATCTATGTATGTTCTTCTTGCAGAAACAAGAAAAGAGCATTTGTTTTTTATGATTGGGCCTTCTAATGTCAAACGCGCTGATATAATACCAATGCCTGCTTCACCATGGATCTTTTCTTTATTCCCATCCTTCATTTGAAGGTCGATCACCGATGAAAGTCTGCCACCATAACGTGCCGGGAAACCTCCTTTGATTAACTCCACACTTTTTAACGCATCACCATTAAATACAGAAAAGAAACCAAATAAATGATTGGCATTATATACCGGAGCTTCGTCCAGAATAATTAGGTTCTGATCGGGACCACCGCCACGAACATAAATACCGGTACTGCCTTCACTTCCTTTTTGTACACCCGGCATTAATTGAATGACTTTTAAAACATCTTTTTCTCCCATCAGTGCCGGAATCTGTTTGATCTGTTCGATAGGGATATCAACGGTACTCATTTGAGTTTCTTCGCTCACCTTTTTTGTTTGTTCCGCGGTTACGGTTACTTCGCCAAGTTCTTCAACGCCCATTTCAACATTGAAACTGATATTTTTATCCAGATACAAACTCAGCTTTTTTGCTTTAAAGCCAACATAACTAAAAACCACCTCGACCGAATCTTTTGGTAAGGTAATGGAGTAGAAACCATAATTATTGGTAGTTGTTCCTATTTTTGATTTCGGAATGTAAACCGTAACACCTGGAAGATTTTCTTTACTGCCTTTTTCGCTGATATAACCGCTAATGGTAAATTTGTTTTGCGCATAAATCCCCTCAAAGACTATTAAAAACATAAACAGATAAAGGGTTTTCAGGATCATTAATGCAAAACGTTAAACATTCATTTTTATTATGAAATAAATACAATAAACTTGAGTTTTTAACTTAGTTCGCCAATAGAACCGTTGTTATCAGCACAATTTTCATATGACAATTCCGTTATTAACACATTGAAAAAAAACCTTGTTATAATAGCCATTTTTAATTGTGCCTGGCTATGCGCTCAACATAACTACACGTCACCCTATCGCATAGGGCTGAAGCTGGGATATTCGCTTCATACACTCACGGGAGACCTTACTCATAGCCGTCCTGATGATTCCTTTTTAGGAGGATTCTGGTTCCAGCTAAAAATGAACAAAAAATGGACGGCTCAGACGGAACTTCTGCTTTTAGATAAAGGAATCGGTGGTGCGCGAGCTGGAGAGAATCCACATTGGGTCACCCTCCATTATTTTGAAGTTCCTGTCCTTTTTCAATACCATAGAAAGAAGATTTACTTTGAATTTGGTCCGGGTTTGGGATATCTGATTAATTCTGCTGAACATATATATGGTAATGTATCGCCCGACCTTGTAAATGAACATCCATTTATCAGAACAGAACTTTCATTCAACCTTGGCCTGGGTTGCGCATTAAATGAGAAGTGGTCGCTGGGATTAAGATTTAACCATTCTTTATTACCGGTGAGGAGCGCTGTTCCTTTAGTCTCTAAAGAGTCTTATAATCGTTTATTAGCGTTAAGCGTAACCCGCCAGCTAAGGAAAAAGAAAGCCAGTGATCCAGAAGAATAATAAGCATTAAAGCTTAGTACTGTTCTTATATTTAAATAATGTGTATTAGAATAATGTAGGATTATTTTATACATTTTCGCTTACTTTTTTCCTTGATGAAAAAAGTAACAAAAAAATCAAGAACGAAAACCAACCGCCATTTTTTGCGCACAAGCCTGCCCAGGAAACGGAGTAAAAAATGGCGGTTCGCACTTTTCGTTCACTCCTACGCGCTGTCCTAATACTATTTATCTTAAAGTCACATATTTTCTCTTTTCAGTAATTTATTTGCTGGTTTATATTCTATATTGATACATAAACCTTTACAAAGCAGCGCGCAGGCCTGTCAAAACGCGGCGTCGGTGAGGGGTGAATTTTATTTTTTTTAGTTGAGCCTGAAAAACCTTTAGTGTTTTTCAGTTGCGAAACTTAAAAATTAAAAGAGCGGGCTGCGATCGTTTTGACTTGTCTTTTTGTTTCTTTTTTGACTAAGAAAAAAGAAATAGATTAATTTAATTCTACATTATTCTATAACATAACCTATTTAAATAAGGGATTAGCTCCGCTGATCCCTTGCTTCCAGAGTCACAATCCAAAAGTCATTCCCGCAAAGCGGGACTGCTTTTTATTTTCCTCCATGTCCCGGAAAGCAAGTTAAGGATTAACTCCGTTGATCCCTCAATCTCCCAGAGTCACAATCCAAAAGCCGTCAGGCTGCGCCTGCCGTTTTTTATTTTCCTCCATGTCCCGGAAAGCAAGCTTTCGGACATTCCGGAAAATAAAAAGGCGCCCTACGGGACGCCTTTTGTATTTATCTGCGGTGAAGGAGGGATTCGAACCCTCGATACAGTTTCCCGTATGCATGTTTAGCAAACATGTCCTTTCGGCCTCTCAGGCACCTCACCAACTCTTACTGTTTAAGAGGTGGTAAATGTATAGATTTTTTTTAAATTATTGAAAAACTAACTAAAAAAAATTTATATTTTTAGTTTCCCCGAATATCAGTAGCTTAGTTCTATGAAGACCGCACGTTATATCTTTTCCCTCATTTTTTGCGCCCTGTTAACGGCCTCTTGTAAAAAACCACAAAACAATACCTTAATTGTGCATATTATGGCGGAGCCCGACGATATGCACCCTACCAACGGCACTTCGGCGCTCAGGGCCGAAATAAACCTGTATACCCAGGTAAGCCTTTTAAAAGTGAATTTCAAAACCGGCGAATTGATCCCCTGCATGGTAAAAAACCTACCTGTGGTTTCACCAGATGGTTTAAACTATACGTATGAAGTAAAAGACGGGCTTACCTGGGACGACCACTCTGCCATGAGCGCCGCCGATGTGGCCTTTACCACCAAAGCCAGCAAATGCCTGCTGGTGAACAACCCCGGATTAAAACCATACTGGGATAACATTAAAGACATTGTGATTGACCCGACGAATAAAAACAAATTTACCGTGGTAATGAAGCGCCCTTATATTTTAAACACCTGGTTCTGGACCGATTTCCCGATCATGCAGGAAAGTTATTATGACACACAAAAAGTGCTTTCAAAATACAGCAACGAACAATTGGGCGACTCTGTCTTTCTGAAATCCAAAGCCGATGTTCAGCAATGGGCAACAGAGTTCAACGGGCCTAAATACTCCACTGATCCCGCTTTTTTAAATGGCGGCGGCCCTTACAAGATTACCAAATGGGATAAAGGCGCCAGCATGACGCTTGAAAAAAAGAAAGAACACTGGACTGCCAAAGCAGGCGATGAATGGTACTGCGAAGCCAACCCCGATAAAATTATTTTTAAAGTAAATGCCAACAGCGCCTCTACAAAACTGGAATTTAAAAACAACCTCATGGATGTATCCACCATGATTGGCTTTACCTCTTATGCCGAGCTTGCCAGGGATGAGAGTTTCACCAAATTATACGAAACACGGCTGGCCGACACTTACAATTACATTTATGTGGCTATGAACATGAAACCCGACGGACAGAAACATAAAAAACTGTTTGACGAGGTGCTGGTGCGCAGGGCCATGGCTATTTTAACGCCATACGAGCAGATTAACCGTACACTTTACGAAAACAACAATAAGCGCATGATTGGGCCCATTTCTCCATTAAAGCCCGATTTTAATAAAGAGTTGAAAGCGCTTGACTATGACATTGAAAAAGCGAAAACCTTGTTGAGCCAGGCCGGCTGGAAAGATAGCGATAACGACCAGGTATTGGATAAAGTAATTGATGGACAAAAAGTGAATTTTGAGTTCGATATTAATTTTATAGCGGGACAAAAACAATGGGAAGACATGGCCAAACAGCTGGCCGAGAGCATGCAGAAAGCGAATATTTTTGCGCGACTTAACCCTGTGGATTATAACGGTTTTATTTCCGCAGCCATGGGCCACGACTTTGACATGAGCATTGGGGCCTGGCAAAGCAGCGCTCAGCCCGAAGATTTTTCGCAGCTATGGCATTCCTCCTCCTGGAAGAACAACGGACTTAATTTCACAGGATTTGGCACCACGCAAACCGATGCCATGATTGACAGTATTAACCGTTGCCTGGACGAACCAAAACGCATTGCCCTTTCCAAACAATTTCAGAAAATAGTTTACGATGAGCAACCTTACATCTTTTTATTCGCGCAAACGCGCCGTGTTATTGTCAGCAAAAAATGGAGTAACTTTGAGGTGTATACCGAATACCCTGGTGTATTGTTAAACACCTTAAAGCTGAAAGATTGATACATGTTAGTGTATGTTATAAAACGGATCCTCTGGTTCATCCCTACCCTGTTTGTGGTGACATTGATAGGATTTGTTTTACTGGCCAACGCGCCAGGCGACCCGGTTGATGCGCTGGTAAGCTCAAACTCCGGAAGCGCCCTAAGGGCCGGTAGCAGCATTGAGCAACAAAAGAGTTATTGGCGAAAACAACTGGGGCTCGATCTTCCTTTGTTTTATTTTATCATTACCACACAGGCGGAGCCTGATACACTTTATAAAATTTATGATGAAGGAAAATTAAAGGTGTACAAAGAGTTGCTTCATGAATCGGGAAATTATGAAATGGTGGATGATTATTTTGACGCGATAAGGCAATGCAGGCAGGAATATGAGAATGCTTTATCAAGAGAAGAAGAATTGTTTCCCGAATCATTTAATTATAACCGCAAGCAGTTTTCGGCTGTTTCCATTAGTTTGAACGCGCTTGAAAAAACGGCAGATACCATTTTGCAAAAACATCATCTTACCGTTATTGATAATAACCTGTATGCGTTTTACAAAAAATCGCCCAACGTATCTATACCCATTAAAGAGGCTATCAAAAATTTACGCATCCATCGTACTTCTTACAAAAACTACCTGCCTAAAATAGTATGGTATGGTTTCCATAACCAATACCATCGTTGGCTCTTTGGCGGTAATGGCTCCAAAGGCATTATCCGCGGCGATTTTGGGATTTCCTACAACAAAAAAGAACCGGTAACAGCCCTTATTAAAGATAAGATTATCTGGAGTTTATTCTTTTCCGTTCTGTCTATTATTTTAGCCTATGCCATCAGCATTCCCATAGGTGTAAAAGTGGTGGCAAACCCGGAGTCGTACTTCAGTAAATTTTCGCACTATTTTTTATTCATGCTGTATTCCATGCCGGCATTTTTTGTGGGCGTGTTATTGCTCATGTTATTTGCCAACCCCGACGTGTTTCCTGTTTTTCCGCCATCGGGTGTAAAACCTGTTGAGGGTTACGATACCGATGCCGGTATCTTTGAAAAACTGGCTGTTTCATTGCCCTACATCGTTCTTCCGCTCATTTGTTACACTTACTCCTCCCTGGCATTTATCTCCCGGCTCACAACCCTGTCGGTTAAAGGAGAACTGAACATGGATTACATTAAAACAGCCAGGGCAAAAGGTTTGACGGAAGATAAAGTTATTTGGAAACACGCGCTGAAGAACAGCCTGCTCCCTTTAATCACGGTGTTTTCATCTGTCTTCCCGGGCATTGTGGGCGGTTCAGTTATTATTGAAAGCGTATTCACCATTCCCGGCATGGGCCTGGAAACCATCAGGGCCATTACCGCGCAGGATTACCCGGTGGTGATTGCCATCATTACCCTATCGGCTGTATTAACCATTTTTAGTTACTTGTTAGCCGATGTGCTTTATGCATGGGTTGACCCACGAATCAGAAAATAAATTGAAGCTCAAACACACATATGCATCCTTTAAACATTTGTTGAAACACAACAGCGTGTTGCGTCAGTCGTTCCGTTTGCTTTTTGTGTTTATAGGAATTGTTGTACTTGCCCCATTTTTGGCCAATGACAAGCCATTGGCCATAAAATACAAAGGCCAGTGGTTATTCCCCGCTTTTTCTTTCAAACATCAGTTCCCCATTTCTGAGAATGAAACCCTTAACTACCATATGGGAAAAGAATGGAAAAACCTGCCGGCCGATTTTGCACTATTTACCCCCTGCTCCTGGTCGCCCAATACCATTGATGCCGACAACGCACCACGAAAAGGGCCGTTTGACGCTCAATTCATGAGCACCAAAAATGGAGAATCGGTTTCCTTGCCATTAAAATTCAGGCATTGGCTGGGCACTACGCAAAATGGTAACGATGTGTTATCCTGTCTTGTTCATGGTACAAAAATATCGTTGAGCGTCGGTATTTTCAGTATGCTGATAGCCGCCTTTTTAGGAATAAGCCTTGGCGCAGCTGCCGGCTATTTTCAAAACAACGGTTTTAAAGTTGGTTATGTGCAAAGCCTGTTTTTAATAGCCGGCGTTTTCTTAACTTATTTTTATTGCTTTGTCATAAGGGGCGATAAGCTGGCCCAATCGTTTAACCATGGCGGCATATGGCTTATCCTGAGATTGTTGTTCCTGTTCTACATCTCCTTAAAAACTATTGGCGGCCTGGGATGGATTGGCCGCTTTATTGACCGTAAACTGCATACCGACAGAAAGATAAATTTTCCTATAGACACAATCGTATCACGACTCATTGAGGTGTTGAATTCCATTCCCGCCTTGCTGCTCATCATCGCTTTTTCGGCCATTGCCAAACCATCCTACACCGTTCTTATTTTAATTATCGGGCTGCTTGCCTGGACTAACATAGCGCGCCTTACGCGTGCCGAATATTTAAAAGCGAAACAACTGGATTATGTTACTGCCTGCAAAGCCATTGGCATGAAAAACAAGCGCATCATGTTTCGTCATATTTTACCAAATGTATTGCCCGTAATTATGGTGCAAATTGTATTTGGCATGGCCGCGGCGGTGTTGATCGAATCGTCATTGTCATTTATAGGCGTTGGGGTGCCAATAGAAACCATTACCTGGGGAAGCCTGTTGAATGAAGGCCGCGATTATTTTTCATCCTGGTGGCTGGTAGTGTTTCCGGGATTGTGTGTATTTCTTTTAGTTTTCACCTATAACCGCATTGCCTCAGAGTTATCGAAGATGGAACGCAGATGACACGGATGAGGCAGATACACACTGATCTTTTATTAAAGAAATCATAATCCATCATAACCATCTGCTGTATGAGCGCTGGCCCGCCAACCGACTGGTTCTATTTACTGAACGATCACTTTCCTCGTTACCTGCCTGTATTGCCTGTTATCCTTCACCTGCAGGCGTACCATGTAAATACCTTTACTGAAAGACGATACATCAATGTGTGATAACTTATTATACGTATTGGATATGAATACCTCTTTTCCCAGGAGGTCAACTACTGTTATGGTCATTTCAGAGAAACGATCATCGTTAATAGCAACAGTCAACTCATTGCTTGCCGGGTTTGGAAACAACGCAACCGACGAATCAAAGTTCAGCTCTTCAATACCCACGCCATTCACATTGGTTGAATTAAAGAACGCGAGACCACCGGCATAATTACCAACAAACAGGTCGCGCAAACCATCGGCGGTAACGTCTTCAAAAAACGGTGCACTGCGCGTGCCTTCATGGATCTTGTACAAACTGGTATCTACCTGGTTAAATGTTCCCCCAAGGTTCGCATCAATATTATCGTACAGGTACAGATTACCCGTTTCGCTGCCAACAATTAAGCGTGTTACTCCGCCTTCTGTATACATAAAAGGAGTGCTGTAACCGGTTGTCAGTCCGGGGCGTCTTACATCTACGCCGCCAAAAAAACCACTCACCAAACCAAAATTGGGCGTTGTTAATGTTCCGTTATTCCGGTAATAGGTAATTTTTCCGTTGGCCGATCCCAGCAACAAGTCAAGAAGCCCATCCTTATTCACATCAAACAGTTGCGGGTACACAAAATTATTGGCCAATATGTTCTGGTAATTGCCCACATAATTTCCAAACACAGCGGCATTACCGGCACCGGCTGTATTCTCAAAATAATGCACCCGGCCATTGGTTGAACCAACAATCAGGTCCTTGTCCCCATCCCCGTCCAAATCGCCAAAGGTAGGCGCCATTGAATAAAGACTGTAAGTTGACAGGGCCTGGTAATCTCTTGTTATTAAAGAATAGGAAGGCGATGACAATGTACCAATGTTGCGGTAATAAGCCAGTTTCGACTTGTTGGTGTTAATGGTATAATAACCAAGATCGCCAACAATCAGGTCTTTTTTTCCATCCGCATCGGCGTCAAACAAAACCGGGTAGGCACCTTCGCCCAGTTCGATCATGCCATCCTGTAAAAAATTCTTTTTCTGAAGGACAAAATTAACGGTTGGCGTAGTAGTGGCGTTCTTATAATACCACACGCTCTGGTAATTTTCGGCGCCGGCTACCGCGTTTGGGCTTGCCACCAGGTCTTTATACCCATCATTGTCAATATCCAGGTTATAAGTGCAGGGAAAAGAATTTAATTTAATAACCGTTGTACTGGCTTTATTTGGGTAACCGGGATACAATTTGGTGGTATCAATAATATGGGCATTGCTGCTGTCGTTACCATTATGCAGGTAATGCACCACCGAACAGGAAACGCTACCCAGTATCAGGTCCTGGTCACGGTCGCCATCACTGTCAAAACACATAATGCAGGCCCCGGCATCCAGCACCTTGCTGGCAGCGCCATTTACCATTTGGTTGTACGACCTCATAAAAGGGCAATCGAACAGGTTTACAGCACAGTTGGCTTCGGTAATATCGCCCCAGCAATCATCCACCATGTCAAACACCAAACTATCGGCATTGTGATAAAGCTGCATGCTTTGGTTTTGGTGGTACTCCATTTTTGTTCCAAAAACCGAATAGGTTAAAATATCCAGGTCGCCGTCGTTATCCACATCGCCAATAGCCGGCATACCCACCGGGTTAGCCGGTATGTTTCCCATACTGGGGGCGCCAAAGGGGTTGTAATCGCTATATAAGATAGGGCTTACCTGTGTAAAGCTCAGGTTTGGCCCCGAGCTGGTATTTTTAAACACCCTGATACCGCCGGTGGTATAGGTAAACAAATCGGCCTTTCCATCTTTGTTATAATCAAAAAAAAGCGCCCATTCGGCTACTTTTGGAAAAAGCTCCTGGTACTCGGGTTTGTGTTTGTATTTAGCCACACCATTTGAACCCACGTTGAGATAGGCCCGTAATTTACCTCCCGAACCGCATATTTTATCAAAAGCCACCAGGTCCTGTTTTCCATCCATGTTAAGGTCAACGGCCGAAAACGAGCAGAAATTCAGCCCGCCTGCCCATGGGTTCTCCAGGCGCACCCCCGATTCAAAAACAGGAATGGTATCGCGGTACACGTTTGTTTGTGCAATGGTTTTATAAAAGAGGGAGAAAAAACAGAGAATTATAGTAACACGGCTCATAATGGGCAAAAATACGAAATTAAAAAGCAATTTAAGGCTAACTTCTTAATTTTCAGCCAATTTTCAGCCTTAAATTTATTTGCATTATACGTGCCTTAAACATATATTTGCACCCTTAATTTTTTAGAAATAATACCAATTTTATGCAAAACAAAGGTGCGATCAAAATTTTTGCTATTCTTTTAGCGTTAGCCTGTATTTTTTATTTATCATTTACGTGGATAACACGTGGTGTTGAAAACGATGCGAAAGAGTATGCCGAAGGGGTTGTAAACTCTCCCGGAGTGCAAACTGCCGCAAAAAAATACGCTAATGGCGATGGAACAAAAGAATTATTCTATGTTGACTCGTTAAAAGAAAAAATAGTTGACAGATACCTCGATTCGGTAAAAAAACAACCCGTTTACAACTTATTTGTAGCAAGCTACACGTACGAAGAGTGTAAAAAACGTGAGATCAACCTGGGTCTGGATTTACGTGGTGGTATGAACGTTACCCTGGAGATCTCGGTAAAAGATATCGTTAAAAACTTATCAAACGACAACCAGGACCCGGCTTTCAAAAAAGCCCTCGACGAAGCTCAATCAAAAATGGGAGTTGGGAACAACGATGATTTTCTTACCCTGTTTGAAAGGACTTACAATACCAATAACCCTAACGGTAAATTAGCTCCGCTTTTCCAAACCGTTGAGTTAAAAGGAAGCATCAACTACAATGCCTCAAACAGCGAAGTAATTGCCTTTATCCGTTCAAAAGTAGATGAGTCGATCTCTAACTCCGAAAAAACATTCCGTTCCCGTATCGACCGTTTTGGCGTAGCGCAACCTAACATTCAAAAATTAGGGAACAGCGGCCGTATCCTGGTTGAATTACCGGGTGTAAAAGACAAAGAGCGTGTACGTGAGTTATTGCAAGGAACTGCAAACCTTGAGTTCTGGGAAACTTACGATAACCGTGAATTAGGTAACTTATTAATTGGCGCTAACGATAAATTATCAAAAGCCTTATACCCTGATTTTGGCACAAATGCAGATACAACCAAAGCTGCCGCCGATACAAGCAAAGTAAGTACACCAGCTGCCGATACAAAAACACCTACAGCTACAGGCGATACCGCTAAACTGGCTGACAAGAACGATACAACCATTAAACCAAACATTCCAGCAGCAAACAGCGGTAGCATTTCGGCGGTTGACTCTTTCATGAGAAGGTTCCCTTTAATTTATGTTGGTCAGTACCCTGGTCCGTTAAAAGCCATGGTTACCTATAACCAAAAAACAAACCAGCCTGAGCAATTTATTGAAGGCCCTATTGTAGCCCGTGCCTATTCAAAAGCCGATACAGCTAAAGCCAATGAGTTGTTAAGGAACCCTGCCTTAAAATCATATTTCCCTAACAAGCTCAAATTCATGTGGAGCGCCAAAGCGGAAGAAGTGAAAAACGAAGCAGGCGAAACTATTGGTGAGTTCTTTGAATTATACGCTATTAAAGTAACCGACAGAAGCGGTAAAGCAGCCATGTATGGCGATATTATTACCGATGCCCGTACGGATTTTGACCAAAAAAGTGGTGGTCACCCTTACATCAGCATGAGCATGACCGGTGAAGCCGCTAAAAAATGGGCTAAATTAACCAGGGAATGTTCTCCAAAAAGTGCCAACGAAAGAGGAAGAGGTATTGCGGTTGTAATGGACAATATGGTTTATACAGCTCCGGCACCAAGTTCAGAAATTTCGGGTGGTCAATCTCAAATTACCGGGAACTTTACAGTGGAAGAAGCCAACGCTTTAGCAGCTGTGTTAAGCGCCGGTAAATTACCAGCACCAGCACGTATTGTTGAAGAAAGCGTAGTAGGTCCTACTTTAGGCCAGGAAGCTATCAGCTCAGGTTTAACCTCTACACTCATTGCCTTATTAGTGATCCTTGTATTCATGTACATGTATTATAATAAAGCCGGTATGGTAGCCAACATTGCGTTGATTGCCAACATGTTCTTTATTATGGGGATCCTCACCTCCATGAACGCGGTATTAACCTTACCAGGTATTGCGGGTATCGTGCTCACCATTGGTTTGGCGGTGGATGCCAACATCCTTATCTTTGAGCGGATCCGTGAAGAGCTTGCCCTTGGCAAATCCACTCCACAAGCTATTAAAGAGGGCTTTAAACATGCCATGAGCTCCATTATTGACTCCAACGCCACACTGGCCATCCTGGCCATTATCTTAATGGTGTTTGGTTCAGGTCCGGTACAAGGTTTTGCCACTACCTTATTAATTGGTATTGGTGCCTCTTTATTCTCGGCTATTTTAATTACACGCGTTATTTTCGATTGGATGTTATCCCGCAAAATGGAAATTCCATTCGATAACAATGTTACCCGTAACTCGTTTAAAAATGTGGCTTTCGACTTTGTGGGCCGCAGGAAAATATATTACACCATCTCCGCAGTCATCATTATTTTAGGTGCTGTATTTTACGCTAAAAACGGCGGCTTTAAATTAGGTGTCGACTTTAAAGGTGGCCGTACTTACCAGGTTCGTTTCGAAAAAGAAATGAATACCGAAGATGTAAAACAAGCTTTATCAAAAGTGTTTACCGATGCCGCTTTAGAAGTTAAAACAGTAGGATCGGCAAACCAGGTAAAGATTACAACGACTTACCGTGTATCTGATAATTCTGACAAAGTTGATACGGAGGTTGACAGCGTACTGAAAGTGGGATTAAATACCTTAAACGTAAAAAACCAGTTAGTAAGCCAGCAAAAAGTTGGGCCTACCATTGCAACCGATATTTTATACGGTGCATACGGAGCTATCTTATTCTCTTGCTTAATCATGTTCGTGTACATTGTCGTACGATTCAAAAAATGGCAATATGGTTTAGGTGCGGTTGTGGCTTTATTCCATGACGTGCTGGTCGTATTATCGTTCTATACCATCCTGGATGGCATGGTGCCGTTCTCCTTGGAGATTGGTCAGGACTTCATCGCCGCTATCTTAACGGTTATGGGTTACACCATGACAGAAACGGTGGTTGTGTTCGACAGGATCCGTGAACGTTTAGCTGATAGCGGTAAAGCCGATGCAACAGGTGCGGAACGTATTACACTGATTAACTACGCATTGAACAGTACCTTAAGCCGTACCATCTTAACATCCTTAACCGTGTTCTTCGTATTAGTGGTGATCTTCATCTTCGGAGGCGAAAGCATCCGCGGGTTCATCTTCGCCTTATTAATTGGCCGTATCATCGGTACTTATTCTTCATTATGCATCTCAACACCTATTGTTGTGGATCTGGATAAAAAAGGCTAATTAAACATAACCTTAAACTAAAAAACGCCTCACCAAAAATGAGGCGTTTTTGTTTTAGAAAAAACAGTACATTGAGCTGCGTTTAAAACGCATTGCTACTCATGAACCAGGTTACCACGCGCACGGCACACATCGCTCTTATGAATGAAAACTTTGTGCGCATGACCATGCTTGAGGATTCGGTGCTCGACCTGCAGGATATGAAAGATAATCACACCGCTGAAAACAAAGTAGCCAATGGAAAACCTCACGTTATTTTAATCGATACCCGGTCAAATTCAATGAGCTCCGACGAGGCCAGGAAATTTAGTTCGGGCAACGAACCAACTAAATACCGCATAGCCGTAGCTATTTTATTTAAAGGGCTTGCCGGAAGAATTGGAGCAAACTCATTGGTGAAAAATTATACTCCCCAAGTTCCTACACAAACGTTTGATAATGAAGCCAAGGCTATTGAATGGCTGAAGAGTATGCTCGATGAAAAATCTTAAATTTTCTTTTCACTAAAATGGTTTAATTAAGCCATTCATATGACTTACAAACGCATTTATTTTTATATTTACTAAAATTCTACCTTTTTAGTTCCTGTAAGTCCAATTTGAAAAAGCATTTTTATTAGCGACATATGAAGCGACTGATCGTTATTTTAAGTATCCTGACCATAGGCCTGCAAATGATGGCCCAGGAACCATCCGTAAAAAAAATAAGAAAACAGGCCGACGCTGATTTTGAATTACAGCATTACCCTGAAGCCATTGCCGGTTACACAAAAGTAAACGAATTAAAACCATATACCTTTGATGTGCTATACAACAGGGCTGTTTGCTATGAAAAAACAAACAAGCTCAGCGAGGCCATCAGCGATTACAACGCCTGCATAAACCTCGAAACCAAAGAAAAAGAAATTTACCTTAAAATTGCCGATCTGCAAATGCTCTTAAACGATTACAAAAGCGCGAATGCAGTCCTTGAAAAATTACTGGCTATTGACAAGTCAAATGTAGAAGGCCTGAGAAAATCGGCATGGAGCCACATCATCTTAAAGGAATTTGAACAGGCAGTTGCCAAAGCCGACAGGGCCATTGATAAAGAAACCAATACCGACGGGCAGGGCACCGAAATTGCGCATTATTACCGTGGCCTGGCCAAAGACAGCTTAAAGGATTACAATGCCGCTATTGCCTCCTACAAAAGAGCCATCATCATTTTTAAATTAAGAGAGGTAAACCGCCTGAAAGCCAAACCGCATTACAAACCCTACTACTCCAATGTAGCTACTGCCGAATATAAGGCCAAACAATATGACGAAGCCATCAAGCACTACGACATTGCCATTGCTACCGACCAGCCTGATACCGTATTGCCTAAGAACTATTATGTTTATTATTTAAAAAGCTTTCCCTTTTTTGCCAAAAACGATTTTAACTCCGCCATTGGCGAATTGAACAGGGCTATTGTTTTAAATAATAACAGCGATATTTTGTTCTTTCAGCGCGCGGTCATTTATAAACAAACCAGTCAGTACCAAAGCGCCATCAGCGATTTTACCAAAGCCATTTTGCTGAACGATACCAACGCGAGGGCTTATTATTACAGGGCCGAATGCTATATGGAACTTGGCAACTTTAAGGAGGCCATCAGTTCTCTTAAGCTTTGCCTTAAAATAAACACTAAAAACACTGGTGCCGTTGCATTACTTAAAGATGCTGAGGAAAAAAATTACATTGCCAATAAGGAAAGTGATCCTCCGTCCATTAAGTGGGAATACCCTTTTATTGACCAGAACAATTTTATAAACGTATACGTTAACCAGGTAAATGTACTGCTCGAATCGCAAATTACCGATAAGAGCCTCATTAAAAGCATTACCGTAAACGGTAAAGAGGTCAAATTCAATAATGAAACACTAAACCCCGATCTTAAATACAAACTCGCTACCGAAGGCCTTAAACGTATAGAAGTTGCCGTTACCGATATTTACAACAACACTTCTACCAAAACCATAAAAGTGGGTAAAATAGTGAGCGAAACCAAAACCATTGTGAACCTCGAAGGGATTATCCTGGCCAACGACAACTCGGGAAACCCTATAGCGAACAAAACCATTTTAATTACCAACCAGAAAGGCGAAGTATTTTACAGCGGCAAAACATCCGATAAAGGGTATTTTAAATTTGAGAACCTGCCTATTGACAAAGATTATTTAATTGAAATTGAAGATGAGAGCATGGAATTTAAGAACAGCGGTTTTATACTGGCTGATAAGAACGGGAAACATATTATGAAATCGGTAGCCAGCAGCAAGGAAAAAAATAAATTCTGTTTCGAACTGTTACAAACCGACATGAGTACCCTGAGCTTAATGACGGTTGATGAGTTGCCTTTAATGATTAACATTAAAGGAAAATTAATGGGATTGGAAACCAATCAATTTCCATTGCCCGGTATTACTTTCGAACTCATTAAAGATAATGGCGAAAGCATTTCGAGAACAACCGATGATAACGGCGCCTTTAACTTTGCCAACCTGAATCCTCATGAAAATTACACCTTTAAGATAAGCCAGGAAGAAGCCAAAAAAATAAACGCCAGCAAAGTAATTATCATGGATTACAAGGGACAAGTCATAAAAATTATTTCAAAGAACGAGAATGGCTTTTTTGAATATAAGATCCTGTCGGTTGAAAAATCTCAGTTGAGCGAGATCTCGGAACCCGATCCATGGTTAAAAACCATGACCCTCAACCCAAATAAAAAAGAGCTAACGATTATTGAAAATATTTATTACGAATCGGGCTCATTCCTTATACCAAAAGTATCTGAAACCATCCTCGACAAAGCCATTGAAGCCTTAAAGGCGAACCCGAAAGTAATCCTGGAAGTGGAATCGCATACTGATGCAGTGGCAAGCGATGAGTACAATATGGACCTGTCGCAAAAACGTGCTTTAAAAGTGGTGGAATACATTAAAACCAAAGGCATTGATGAAAAACGCCTGGTGGCAAGAGGTATGGGTGAAACCCAGCTGTCAAACCAATGCGCCAATGGTGTAGATTGCTCGGATGCTGAACATAAGCAAAACCGCAGGACCATTTTTAAGCTGATTTACCAGTAAAAGTATTATACTAAAAGTCATTCTCATTCGTTAAAATACTTGTGAGGTTATTCTTCTTACTCGTTTTCGCTGTTAATTATGCCTTTGGTCAGACTATTGACAAATATGGCCGTACAATTGAGCAAAACGCGCTGGATTATTTAATCTGCAATCTTCCAACTATTGAATTGCCTTATGAAAAAGGTTGCTTCCATTTTAATCCCGACTCAAATAAAATATGGTACCGCCGTATTGCCTGGGCAAAACGCGACATAAAAGTCAGAATTCCAAAAGCGTTCCGGGCATCAGAAGATGAGTTCTTTTATGCGGCTTGCGACAAAAAAGACATTTATATCATGACAAATGCTTATAAAGAATTTAATAGTGGTTATTCTGTTGATTTTTATATTGTCACACACGTAAATCATTATATAGGTTATACGGTACTTATTGATATGGACTTAGTTCCTTATAAAATCCTGGATGATACATTTAATACAGGCCACGCCGGCAAAACTTGCTCCTGTGAACCAACCCCTTTAATTAACTTAAATTAATTAACACCTGCCTTAAATCCGGGATTACATTCGTACCTTTAAGGCTTATGATTTTAGAGCGTTTATCCCTCCTTAACTTTAAAAATTACGACGAAGCCCAGCTCGAGTTTTGTCCGAAATTTAATTGCTTTGTAGGTAATAATGGAATGGGAAAAACCAATTTGCTCGACGCCATTCACTACGTTTCCTTTTGTAAAAGTTTTTTCAACGCGGTGGATAGTCAGAACATCAAACATGAGCATCCTTTTTTTGCCATTCAATCATGGATTAATAAGAATGGCGAAACACATGAGATTTACTGCGGCGTAAAACGCGGACATAAAAAACAGTTCAAGCATAATAAAAAAGAATACGAACGCTTATCAGAGCACATTGGGCTTTATCCACTGGTTATGATCTCACCCTCCGACATTGAGCTGATATGGGACGGCAGCGAGGTGCGCCGCAAATTTATGGATAGCATCATTTCCCAGTACGATAAGGTGTACCTCGAAAAGCTTATTGCTTACAACCATGTGTTGCAACAACGCAATGCCCTGCTCAAACAGTTTTACGAAAGCAGGAGTTTTGATGCCATGTCGCTTGAGATATGGGATGAGCAACTCATTATTCATGGCGAAGCCATTATTGAAACACGCAAAAAGTTTTTAGAAGAGTTTATTCCCCTGTTCACCAGGAACTACCATTTCATTAGCGGCAGCTCCGAGGAAGTGAGCCTCGAATACGAAAGCACACTCAAAGACCGCTCCTATAAAACCGTTTTGCTGACCACGCTCGATCGCGATAGGGCCGTGCATCATACCACCGCGGGGCCGCACCGCGACGATCTTGACTTTAAATTAATGGGCAACAGCCTTAAGAAATTTGCATCACAGGGTCAGCAAAAATCGTATTTGCTGGCTTTAAAGCTGGCGCAGTTCGAATTCATAAAAGAAAAAAAATTAACAAAACCTTTACTCCTGCTCGACGATATTTATGATAAATTAGACGAGTCGCGGTTTAAAAAATTAATTGAGCTGGTAAGTGGCGATACGTATGGCCAGGTATTTATTACTGATACGCATCCCGGACGCATCCAGGAATTGTTTGAACAAAACAAATCGGAACATATTATTTACGTGGTTAATAACGGTAACATAAAAAAACATGGGCAGGAATCATAACCTCATCAAACTGGGCGATGCCATCTCTCAGATCTTTAAAGAAGAGAAACTGGATGAGAAATACAGCATCTTTGCCATTCGCAATGGCTGGGAAGGTATTGTGGGAAAAACCGTAGCCAAGCATACCACTCAGATCAACTTTCTCCAGGGCCTGCTCTATGTATCCATTGATTCGGCGGTGGTAAGAAATGAGCTCTCATACGTAAAAGACGATATTGTGCAAAAAGTAAATAAATTTGTAGGGAAGCGATTGGTGAAGGAATTGATATTGAAATAATGTGACGATGAGTCGATGAGTCAATTAAAAAATTTGAAAACGCTATAATTGTCACATTGCCACATTGTCTAACTGACTAATTAACAGAATGAAAACATTTAACGTACCTGAGTTTTATCGAAGCCCCATCATAAGTAAGATAAAACAATACCGCAAGCTACAGGACCCACGTAAGAAGGATAATGCTCCTACCCTGCTCGATTTTGGGCCGGTTCAGTTTTTAATTGCCCGTCATTTTGGTTTTTGTTTTGGGGTGGAAAACGCCATTGAAATTTCCTTTAAAGCATTGGATGAAAATCCAGGCAAGCGCATTTTTCTGTTAAGCCAAATGATCCATAACCCCGATGTAAACCATGATCTCACATCGAGAGGCGTACAGTTCCTGCAGGATACAAGTGGTAAACAACTTATTCCTTTCAATATTCTGACACCGGATGATGTAGTTATCATTCCTGCTTTTGGCGCGCCATTGAATATCATCGAAGAACTTGAATCAAGGAACATTAAAACCGAATCGTATAACACCACCTGCCCTTTTGTGGAACGCGTATGGAAAAAGTCGGAAAGTATCGGCAAGGACAATTACACCATTATCATTCACGGTAAACATAACCACGAAGAAACCCGTTCTACTTTTTCGCGCAGCGATAAACATAGCAGGGCCATCATCGTGAGGGATATTGAAGACGCAAAACGATTGGGTGAATACATCCTGGGAGCCAAAACCAAAGAAGAATTTGCCGTTGATTTTAAAGACAAATACTCTGAGGGACTTGATATTGAAACCGCGCTGCAGCGTATTGGTGTGATTAACCAAACCACCATGCTGGCTACCGAAACACAGGAAATAGCCGATTACTTTAAAACCATGATGGTTCAAAAATACGGTCCGGAAAACATCCAGGAACATTTTGCCGATACCCGCGATACCCTTTGCTATGCTACCAACGAAAACCAGGATGCAACCTATGGCTTGTTGGAAACGGAAGCCGACCTTGCCATTGTGGTGGGCGGTTATAACAGCAGCAACACGTCGCACCTGGTAGAACTTTGCGAACGCAAGTTCCACACCTATTTTATTTCTTCCGAAAAAGAAATTGCTGATCGTCATACTATTCATCACTTCGATTATCCCAATAAAAAACCCCTGACCTCAACCCATTTTTTACCGGATAAAAACCCCGTACGAATTGTGCTAACCAGTGGCGCTTCTTGTCCCGACTCTGTGATAGAAGGTGTCATTGATAAAATAAACAGTTTTTATTCGAATATAAATTCACTGGAAGACGTACTAAAATCACTAAGCGTCACCAACTCATAAACATCTCTTATAACTCATCACTACTAATGCACTTAAACTTAACCAAGCCTCTCGCTTTTTTCGACCTTGAAACCACCGGCGTTAATGTTGGCAGCGACCGCATTGTGGAAATCTCCATTGTTCGTGTAAACGTTGACAACAGTACCGATATTTTAACCAAGCGCGTTAACCCCGGTATTCCTATTCCTGAATCTTCATCCAAAATTCACGGTATTTACGACAAGGACATAGCCGATTGCCAAAGCTTTAAGGAACTGGCTCCGCAACTGTCACTATTCTTAACCAATTGCGACCTGGCAGGTTTTAACTCCAATAAGTTTGATGTACCGGTTTTGGTAGAGGAATTTTTGAGGGCCGATATTGATTTTGACCTCAGGAACCGCAAGCTCATTGATGTACAAAATATTTTCCATATCATGGAACCCCGCAATTTATCGGCAGCTTATAAATTTTATTGCAATAAGCCCTTGCACAATGCCCATTCGGCCGAAGCGGATACGGTAGCCACTTACGAGATCTTTAAAGCACAGCTCGAACGTTATCACGAAATGGAAGTGACCGATGATAAAGGTAATAAGACCATTCCTGTGAAAAACGACATGACAGTATTAAGCACCTTAACGGCCCGCAACAAAAATGCCGACCTGGCCGGCAGGATTGTATTTAACGAAAAAGGCCAGGAAGTATTTGCCTTTGGAAAACACAAAGACAAAACGGTGAAGGAGATCTTTGAGAAAGAACCATCCTATTACAGCTGGATGATGCAGGGCGATTTTCCTTTATACACCAAAAAGATTATTACCCAGATACGACTGAGTATGAAATAAAACAATAAGGGCTGGCATGAAAACTGCCGGCAAATGACTATGCACGAACTGGAACCCTTTTATAACTGGCAACATTTATACATCGCATCCGAGGATGAGGATTCGCCGTTTTATGGGGCAGAATACAGTGAGTTTACCTTTACCAATACCGTTTACAATTACTACATCCATCCGCAATGGGACAATATGGGAAGCGAGACGCTTTACCTAAAAATTTTATTTGTGGATTACGATGAACATTACGCTATTATTGAACTGATAGGCGAATGGAACGACGCCATTAACAACGACATTATGCTTCTGAAGCGTGATGTGATTGATGAGCTGGCCTTTCATGGCATTCACAAGTACATCATCATTGGCGAGAACGTGCTAAACTTTCACCACTCCGATGATTCGTATTACGAGGAGTGGTTTGAGGATGTGAGCGATACCGATGGCTGGATTGCCTTTATTAATTTCAGGGAGCACGTGTTAAAAGAATTTAAGCGGGCCAACCTGGATTATTATTTCATTTCCGATGGTGAACTAAATGATTTTGAATGGCGTAAGTTTTCGCCTGGGCAGGTGTTTGGCAATATCTCGAAGATCATCTCCAAGCGCTTATCTTAATCTAATACGTCATTGCGAGGAGGCACGACGAAGCAATCTCAAACTTAGCTAAACTGGGTCTGAGATTGCTTCGCTATCGCTCGCAATGACGAGATAGGAGTTTAAGTAAGTTTATAACATTTGTTAATACTTAAACCATTTAATAAATGCCACAATCTGTTATCTTTGATACTCTAAATTTTCATCATCTTGGCTGCTCAAAAAGATATTACGACACTTAATTCAAAAGAATACATTATTATAAAAGGCGCCCGCATGCATAACCTCAAAGGGATTGATGTGGCCTTACCGCGTAATAAATTCATCGTTATTACCGGCTTATCCGGTTCGGGCAAATCATCGCTGGCATTTGATACTCTGTATGCCGAAGGCCAGCGCCGTTATGTGGAAAGCTTGTCGGCTTATGCCCGCCAGTTCTTAGGCCGTTTGGAAAAACCAAAGGTCGATTACATCAAAGGTATTTCGCCCGCCATAGCTATTGAACAAAAAGTAATTTCACGGAATCCAAGAAGTACCGTGGGTACCATTACCGAAATTTACGATTACCTTAAATTATTATATGCCCGTGTAGGTAAAACCTACAGCCCCGTTTCCGGAAAAATTGTGAAGCGCGATTCGGTAAGCGATGTGGTTGATTTTGTGAACACATTGAGCAATGACACCAAATGCTTAATTGTCTCAAAATTAATTGTCCCTAAAGACCGGACGCTTGAAAAACACCTGGAGCTATTGAACCAACAAGGCTTTGCAAGAATCCTGGTCAATAATCAAATTACAAAGATCAGCGATTTTGAAGCAAAGAAATCGAAAAAAACAGATGCCATTTATTTATTGATCGATCGTATTGTGGTGGATATTACCGATGAGGATTTTCAGAACCGGGTGGCCGATAGCGTACAAACTGCCTTTTACGAAGGGAATGGAGAATGCGACCTGTTTATTGAGAAAGCGGATAAAAGCTACAACGAACACCATTTCTCGAACCGTTTTGAAGCCGATGGCATTACTTTTGAAGAACCTGATAGTAATTTTTTCAGTTTCAACAATCCCATTGGCGCCTGCAAAACCTGCGAAGGTTTTGGCAGCATTATTGGCATTGACCCCGATTTGGTGATCCCCAACAAAAGCGTATCGGTTTACGATAATGCCGTGGTTGCCTGGAATGGCGAAACCATGAGCTACTATAAGAACCAACTGGTTAAGAACGCGCATAAATTCGATTTCCCTATTCATAAACCTATTGTTCAGCTTACCAAAGCGCAATACGAGCTCTTATGGAAAGGCAACCAGCACTTCGAAGGCATCAACGATTTCTTTAAAATGCTGGAAAAAGAAAGTTACAAAATTCAATACCGTGTCATGCTGGCGCGCTACCGTGGCAAAACGGTTTGTCCTGATTGCAATGGTACCCGTTTACGCAAAGACGCCAACTATGTTAAGGTTGGGGATAAAGGCATTTCTGAACTCATCGTATTACCCGTTTCCGAGATCCGTGATTTTTTTAAACAACTCAAATTAAACGAACATGATACCACCATTGCCAAACGGTTGCTCATTGAGATCACCAGCCGCCTGCAATTTTTGGTAGATGTTGGCTTAAGCTACCTGAGCCTGAACCGCGTAGCCAATACCCTGAGTGGCGGCGAAAGCCAGCGCATTAACCTGGCAACCTCCTTAGGCAGTAGTTTGGTTGGAAGTCTTTACATTTTAGATGAACCCAGCATTGGCCTGCACTCACGCGATACAGAGCGCCTGATAGGCGTTTTAAAATCGCTGAAGGATCAGGGCAATACGGTGATAGTGGTGGAACATGATGAGGATGTGATGCTGGCGGCCGACGAGTTGGTTGACATTGGCCCCGAAGCAGGCACACAGGGTGGTAATCTTGTTTTCCAGGGAAGTCATGCGCAATTATTAAAAAGCGGAAGCAGCCTAACCGCAAAATACTTAACCGATAAGCTGCGCATCGAGGTACCAAAAACGCGCCGCAAATGGAAAGAGTTTATTGAGGTGAAGGATGCTACAGAAAACAATTTAAAGAACATCAGCGTTAAGTTTCCCTTAAACACGCTTTGCTGTGTGACAGGTGTGAGCGGCTCGGGAAAATCGACCCTGGTAAAAAAAGTACTGTACCCTAATGTGCGTAAATACCTTGAAGGTTATTTTGCCAATAATAAAAGCGATAAAATTTCGGGCAGCTTAAAACAAATTCAGCACATTGAGTTCATTGACCAGAATCCCATCGGTAAATCATCGCGGAGCAATCCTGTAACCTATACCAAAGCCTACGATGAGATCCGTAACCTGTTTGCCGATCAAAGCCTGGCAAAAGCCCGTAATTACAAACCATCCCATTTTTCATTCAACGTGGACGGTGGGCGTTGTGAAGTGTGTGAAGGCGAAGGTACCATTACCGTTGAAATGCAGTTCATGGCAAACATTGAGCTTCCCTGCGAAGCCTGTCATGGCAAGCGCTTTAAGCCCGAAACACTGGAGATCCATTATAAGGGAAAATCCATTTCTGATGTATTGGACCTGACCATTGATGATGCCGTTGATTTATTTAACCAGGAAAGCGATAACCGCATCTGCAAACGCATTACCGAACGGCTAAAACCTCTCCAGGAAGTTGGCCTGGGTTATGTACAACTGGGCCAATCGTCGAGCACCCTGAGTGGCGGCGAAGCTCAACGCATTAAGCTGGCCACCTTTTTAATTGGCGGAAGCACTTCCACGCAAACACTCTTTATTTTTGATGAACCTACAACAGGCCTGCATTTTCATGATGTAGCCAAACTGTTAAAATCATTCAATGCCCTGATTGAACGTGGTCACTCCATCATTGTAATAGAACATAACCTGGATGTAGTTAAATGCGCCGATTGGATCATCGATATTGGTCCCGAAGGTGGTGAAGAAGGCGGTATGGTAGTAGCCGAGGGCACTCCTGAAGAAGTAGCTAAAAACAAACTGAGCTACACCGCCAAATACCTTAAAGAAAAACTGTAATTACTGGCTATTAGCGGTACTTTTCAACTAATTGACGCTTTGCCATAAATTGGCAGGATTTTAGCTGGCTTGTGTTAAAATCGGCGAAACAGGAAATTTTCCTGTTGGTTTTCCAATCCCGTTCCTGTAATATGTCGTAATTTTGATTATCAGATTTTTTAAATATTAAAAACAAGATATCATGAATAAAGTTTTATTTTTCTCTGGCCTGTTTCTTTTGGCGCTAAGCGCAAAAACAACTGCACAGGTAGTGGGCTCAAACGATGCCACTTTTAACCCAGGAACCGGTAGTAACAGCGATGTTTCTTCGGTAGCCATACAAACCGATGGCAAAATACTGGCGGCAGGAACTTTTACAACATTCAATGGCGTATCAAAAAACAGGATCACGAGGTTAAACTCTGATGGTTCAGCCGATCCTACCTTTACAGTAGGTGTAGGTACCAACAACAGCGTTTATAAAGTAGGCACATTAGCCAGCGGAAAATTATTAGCCTGTGGCCAGTTTACAACTTATGCCGGCGTTGCGGCAAAAAGGGTTGTGAGAATTAATACGAACGGGACCAGGGATGCAGCCTTTAATACATCAACAAACGCCGGCCCTAATAATTATGTAATGTCGTTTGTAGAGCAACCCGATGCTAAAATTATCATCGTTGGTGGTTTTACTTCATACAATGGCGTAAACCGCTACCGTGTGGCACGTGTTACCACAACAGGAGCCAACGATGCCACTTTTGCACCAGGAACAGGAGCAAATAACAATATTAACGCTGTAGCGTTGCAGGCCGACGGAAAAGTAATTATTGGCGGGGTATTTACTACATTTAACGGAACATCAAGGGTTCGCCTGGCACGCTTAACCAGCGCCGGAGCCAATGATGCCACCTTTGTAACAGGAACCGGTGTAGTAGGAACCGGAACTACAGCTGCTGTACATGCAGTTGCCGTTCAGCCGGATGGTAAGGTTTTGGTTGGCGGACTTTTTACAACTTATAATGGTACCGCTAAAACTAACCTCATTCGCTTAAACTCTAACGGTTCGTTAGACGCGACTTTTACAACCGGTACCGGCCCAACCGGTGGCTATGTAAAACAAATCATCCTGCAACCTGATGGAAAAATTATCCTGGTAGGATCGTTTACTGCCTACAACGGCACATCAAAATCAAAAATCGTTCGGTTAAATGCCAATGGAACTCTTGATAACACCTTTGGTGGTACAGGTGCCAATAATACCATATTATGTGGTGCTTTGCAGACCGATGCGGAGCTGGTGATCGGCGGTACTTTCAGTCAATATTCGGGAGTGGCCAGGGCTACCATGGCCAGGGTTCACGCGGCTTGTCCAAGCCTTTCTTTATCGGTGACCGGACAAACCAACAATACCTGTAATGGCAGCGCTAACGGTACAGCTACCGTAATGGCAACAGGAGGCACCACATTCACATATTCATGGATGCCAAGCGGAGGAACAGCTGCAACAGCCACCGGATTAGCTGCAGGCACCTACACGTGTTTGGTGCATAACGAATGCTTAAATACGTCCACTATTTCTGTTACCATTACCGAACCCACCAGTGTATCTGTTACCGCCGGATCAACCTTCAGTGTTTGTACAGGCAGTAATGCCGGGCTTTCAGCCTCCGCTTCAGGTGGTACCGGAGCTTATACCTACAACTGGATGCCGGGTAATTTATCAGGTTCCAACCCTACTGCAAATCCAACGTCCAATACCACGTATACCGTTATTGCAACCGATGCCAATGGCTGTACGTCGGCTCCGGCCACTCAAATGGTGGCTACCTATACAGCACCAACCATTAACATTTCGGGCGGTAATTCAGTTATCTGTTCCGGAAGCGCAGTTGTTTTAACCGCCAGCGGTGGTGTGAGCTACAGCTGGAGCAATGGCAGCAGCACTGCTGCCACAACAGTAAACCCGGTTTCCACAAGTGCTTTCACCGTTACCGGTACCGATGGAAATGGCTGTACGAATACGGCCTCTAAAACTGTAACCGTTTCGGGAACCTGTGCTACTTCATCCGTTCCATGCGGTATTACAATCTCCAATTTAAACGCGACCTCAAGCGCTGCCAATGTAACCGGCGCCGTGAACTACCGTTTCAAATTCTACAACAGTTCAACCAATGCCTTATTAGGTACAAAAGTTCAATCGAGCCGTACATTTACCTTTAACACCATGAGCAACATACTATTTTATGGCAACACCTATAAATGGACTGTTGCGGTTGATAAAGGAAGCGGTTTTGGGCCTGAAAGCCCGCTTGGATGTACCGTAACCTTCCCTGCCCCGCAATCTACTGTACCATGTGGTGTTTCCTATTCAAACTTAAGCGCTTATACAACTGCCCAGTTCGTATCGGCCGCTCAAAACTACCGCTTTACGTTTTACAATAACGTTACCAATGCCCTGGTAGCTGTTAAAACCCAAACATCCAACTATATTTATTTTAACCAGGTTGGAGGCCTTGCCTACGGTAATACTTATAAATGGACTGTTGAAGTAGAATATAATAATGGCAGCACCTTGTTATTTGGCCCCCCAAGCTCAAGTTTATGTACTGTAACCTTCAACCCTCCGCAAACTACTGTGCCTTGTGGTAATACCTATTCCAAAAATGGCTATACAACCGTATCGGCTGTGCAAGGAGGAAATGCTTACCGTTACAGCTTTTACGATGCCGTAACCAGCGCCCTGGTAGCTACCGTTACCAATACCAACACTTATGTTTATTTTAACCAGGTTCCGGGTTTAATTCTTGACAAATCGTACAACTGGACAGTTGAAGTAAGGTACAACAATGGATCGGGCAACGTGTTTGGCCCGCCAAGTACAAGCTCCTGCATCATGAACTATGGTTCACCTTCTTCTATTGTGATGAATGATGATGACGTGATTACGGAAGAGAACAGCGCATCGCGCATTGCCCAACAGTTAACTGCCGGCAATAACAATGAACAGCTTTGGGTAAACCTTTATCCTAACCCGGCAAAAGACAAAATACAGGTTGAAGCATCAGAACCGGTAAAACAGGTTAAGATCTATAACATTGCCGGCGAATTGGTGTTGAGCCCTGAGAGTACAGATGAAATAAGCGTAAAAGACCTGAAAGCAGGTGTTTATATGATCTCTGTTCAAACAGAAAGCAACCTTAAACATATAAGACTTATCAAGGAATAATTTTTTAAAGTTCCGGGTCCCTTTAAACGCCTGTTACGATACACCGTAACAGGCGTTTTTATGATGTTATAAACACTTCTTAAAACCTATTAACAACGTTTTTTTATTCTTTTAAATTGGCGTACCTTTGTTTTTTAGAAAAACCTTTCTAAAAATTCTATGCAATTGAAATACCAAACCAAGCAAAAAGCTATCCTTTTATTAGAAGACGGTAAATTATTTGAAGGCAAAGCTGCCGGGAAAATCGGGACTACTACCGGCGAAATTTGTTTTAACACCGGGATGACAGGTTACCAGGAGATTTTTACCGATCCTTCTTACTTCGGACAAATTATAGTGATGAACAATGTGCATGTTGGCAATTATGGTATTGAACCTTCCGAAATAGAAAGCGAAAGCATTAAGATCTCAGGAATGATCTGCAAAAAATTCAATGATGGTTTTTCACGCAAACGTGCCACCCAATCGCTGGAAGATTATTTTGTGAATGATGGTGTGGTAGCTATAAGTGACGTGGACACCAGGGCTATTGTACGTTACATAAGGGATAAGGGCGCTATGAACTGCATCATCTCTTCCGAAACAACCGATATAGAAGCATTAAAAGCGCAATTGGCCAAAGTTCCGAAAATGGAAGGGCTAGAATTGTCGTCAAAAGTAGCTACCACCAAAGCCTACGAGCTGGGTGATGCAACAGCAAAATACAAAGTGGCCGTACTCGATTTTGGGGTTAAGAAAAACATCCTGCGTTCCTTAACCGAAAGGGGCTGCGCTTTAAAAGTGTTCCCTATGAAATCAACGGTAAAAGATATTTTAGATTACAACCCTGATGGCATTATGTTAAGTAATGGTCCCGGCGATCCGGGTGTAATGAAGGATGAGATAACGTTGATAAAAAAACTGGTTGAAACCGGCATTCCTATTTTTGGGATTTGTTTAGGCCACCAGTTACTGGCCGAATCGCAAGGCATTTCTACTTACAAATTACATGCAGGTCACCGCGGTATTAACCATCCTGTAAAAAATATCATTACTGGTAAATCGGAGATCACTTCACAAAATCATGGTTTTACAATCAATGTAGACGATATTGCCAAAAACCCACAGGTGGAAATTACCCATGTGAACCTCAACGACAATACCATTGAAGGAATCCGTATTAAGAACAAACCTGTCTTCTCGGTACAATACCATCCCGAAGCCTGTCCGGGTCCGCTGGATGCCCGTTACCTGTTTGATGATTTTGTAGCCAACATTAAAGCGGCCAAACAGGTACCGGCTTAATGTCGAAAAAATTAAGAATCATAATCTTTATTGGCATTACCATTGGCTTAGGCTATGGCTGTTTTTTATTGGTTCGCAAAGTAAACCCAAATCCCAAATTTGAAGTTGGCCAGGCGCTCGACAGCCTTAATGGCGTGAAAGTATATTACAATGGTGGTGTGGGCCATACCGGTAAACGAAATGTAGCCTCCGACGGCTATAATATTGGCTTAACCTGGCAATGCGTTGAATTTGTAAAACGTTATTACTACGAATTCTATCAACATAAAATGCCCGACTCCTATGGTAACGCCAAAGATTTTTTCGACCCATCGTTAAAGGATGGCGAACTCAGTGAAAAACGCGGCCTCATTCAATATACCAATCCCAGCATAGAAAAGCCACGCGTGGGCGACCTGGTTGTATTTGACGGTACTACAGGCAATCCGTATGGGCATGTGGCCATTATTTCCAAAGTCACCGCACAAACCATTGAGATCATTCAGCAAAACCCCGGCCCCTTTGCTCCTTCGAGGGTTAATTTTTTACTGGATACTGCCGGTAAACCCGGTTACCAGATTGAAGAAGGTCGCCTGCTGGGCTGGCTGCGCATGAAAAACTAACATACTTTTCTATTACCACAGAGGCACTCAGAAACAGAGAAAACAAAAGAGTTGAGGAAGAATGGGTTAACACATCAAATTACATTGCTTCGACCTGTTAAAATGTCTGCTCAGCGTCATCCAGGCCCTGGTATTCATCATTCATTTTCCCAAACTCTGTACTCTCTGTGACTCTGTGGTGAGACGGTTTATATTGAATTTAATCAACCCAAAACCTTATTTTTTAGTATCTTTGCGCCATTATGCCAAATATTGTAGCCATTGTCGGCAGACCAAATGTAGGAAAATCGACACTTTTTAACCGATTGACAGAAACACGCGAAGCCATCGTTGATGAAGAGGCAGGTGTAACCCGCGACCGGCATTATGGTAAAGCCGAATGGAACGGCGTTGAATTTTCGGTAGTAGATACCGGTGGGTACATTACCGGGAGTGATGATATTTTTGAAGGAGAGATTCGCAAACAGGTACAAATTGCCGTGAACGAATGTACCTCCATTCTTTTTTTAGTGGATGTGAACGACGGCATTACCCAGTTTGACAAGGATGTAGCCAACATTGTACGCAAAAGCAAAAAACCGCTCTTGCTGGTGGTGAATAAGGTAGATAATAGCGAACGTAACTCATACGCTGCTGAATTTTATGGTTTGGGGCTTGGCGATCCATATTGCATCTCATCCAATAGCGGTAGCGGTACGGGTGAATTGCTGGATGCTTTGGTAAAATCCTTTCCGGAAGACCTTGGCGCCATTGAAGGCAGCGAGCTTCCTAAAATTGCCATTGTAGGCCGCCCTAATGTTGGCAAATCATCACTAACCAATGCCTTATTAGGCGAAGAACGGAACATTGTGACGGATATTGCCGGCACCACACGCGATACCATTCATACACGCTACAATAAATTCGGTCATGACTTTTTATTGATCGATACGGCTGGCATGCGTAAAAAAGCCAAGGTACATGAAGACCTGGAGTTTTACAGTGTCATGCGCACCATCAGGGCCATTGAAACATCCGATGTATGTGTGCTCATGATCGACGCCACACAAGGCATTGAGTCGCAGGATCTCAACATCATTCACTTAATTGAAAAGAATCACAAAGGCCTGGTGATTGTGGTAAACAAATGGGACCTGGTTGAAAAAAACACCATGACCACCGTTCGCTTTGAAGATCAGATCCGTGAACGCATTGCTCCTTTCAAGGATGTGCCTATCATATTTACCTCTGTTGTTGAAAAGCAACGCATCATGAAAGTAATTGAAACCGCCATGATGGTATATGAGAATAAGAAAACAAAGATCGCTACCAGTAAGCTCAATGAGTATTTCCTGCCATTGATTGAGAATTTCCCACCACCGGCAGTAAAAGGAAAAGTGGTAAAAATAAAATACGTCACACAAATTAAAGATACCTGCGCGTTTGTATTTTTTTGCAACTCGCCTCAGTATTTAACCGATTCATATAAAAGGTTCCTTGAAAATAAATTCCGTGAGAGTTTCGATTTTACAGGCGTTCCTTTATCATTTTATTTCAGGGCAAAAAACAAAGATTAATTTTCATCGCTATGAGATCATTTCTTTTCGTTATCTGTTTCGTGGCCCTTGCAGCCGGTTTTAAGGCACAGGAATTAAAGGGCACTATTAAAGACGCCAAAACACAAGCCGGCATACCTTATGTAAACATGGGTATTCCTGCCAAAGCATTTGGCTTTAATACCGATGAGAACGGGCAATTCAGCTTCAGGCTTACCAGCGAAAAAGAAACCGACAGCTTGCAAATTACCTGCATTGGCTATTACCCTATGGTAATGAGCATTGGCGATCTCAAAAAAAAGTGTGAAGCCAATACCCCTATTCTTTTACAGGAAGCTGTTTATGAATTGGCCACAACCGTTGTAAGACCTAACGAATACGAAACAAAAGTACTCGGCAATAAAACGGTGGCCGACCTGGAATGTGTAAACTTTAGCGGGCTGCGGCAAAAAGACACCGCCTCTATACGACGCTACAAGGAAAAAGGCATCAGCGATAAAGCAGCAGGTATTGAAATAGGAAACAAGATCAAGATCAGCAAAGGCCAGCAAACCTTTATTGATCGTATTCAGTTTAAAACCTGCACCAGCGAAGGTGATACGGCTATTTATCGTATCAACATTTACTCGGAAGGAAAAACGGTGAAACGCATGATAACGCCGGTTGGTATTGTAAAGATCGTGAGCTCTAAGAACGAACTGAAAGAACCCATCATTGTGAAAACCATTGGTAAAACCGAGGTGCATGACATTGACGTATCAAAACAAAACATACAGGTCAGCGATGATTTTATGATTGCAATGGAATGTATTTATTCTTCAAAATCAGAAATGAATGTGGGGGCAAAACCTTCCATGTTTGGCTCTACCGACCTGCTCATCAGGGAAAGCACCATGGACGAATGGATCAAGATTCCGTTGGTGGAACTGACTTTCATCAGCGCTACAGTGACCTACCGTAAGAAAGGGAAGAAATAGTAACATGTTGTCACTTCGAGTAGCATTTGCGTTCCTTTTCAAATGCGTATCGAGAAGTGGTAAAATCAGTTAATATACAACGTTTACAAGTTCTCGATACAGAAAATGAAAAAGAGGCGCATTTTCTTACTCGAACTGACGGGTATGATGTTTCTTCTCGTATCTTTTTCCTCCAGCATAAGTTATAGTACTAAACCACTAAAACTTACCGTCATGAAAACATACTACCATTACCTGGCGCTTTTGTTTGGATACTCCGGTATTCTATTTTCACAAGAGCACATCCCACAAACTATTTTTGATCCATCAACCACAAATCCTTGCGGTATTTATGATAAAGAAAACATTGGCAGCAGGCGTGCCATTCAATATACCAGTTTACGTGAAAGCGACGTAGCCTGGGAAAAACGCATCTGGCGGGATATTGACCTGCGCGAGCGTCAAAACCTGCCCTTGTATTATCCCTTAGAGCCCAATCCATGCCGGTCGTCCCTTTTTCAAACCATTACCCGGCAAATACTGAATGGCAATATTGTGGCTTTTAAAGATGAGGAATTTTTAGTGCCTTATAACCCTATTGAGTTCAGAAAAAAAATTGTGACGGCTGATTCTGTTGAAGAAGTTATTTATACTCCATCGGGCGATGAAATTGTGAAGACTGTGGCGGTATTTGACTCTACCAGCATTTACGGACGTGTTTTAAAATTCAGGGTAAAAGAGGATTGGTTCTTCGACCGGCAGAAATCGAGCCTGGAGGTAAGGATCATTGGGTTGGCAGCATATGAGTACAATGCCGAAAGGGATTATTATAAGGAATTGTATTGGGTATATTTTCCAGCTTGCCGCCCCTGGTTCGCTGCCAATGATGTGTACAATTTTAAGAACGACGCGGAAAGAAGAAGCCTTGATGACATTTTCTGGAAACGGCAGTTCTCAAGCACCATTGTAAAAGAATCGAATGTATACGACAGGGATATTGACCAATACGAAAAAGGAATTGACGCCCTTGTAGAATCGGATAAAATAAAGATGGGCATCTTTACCTGGGAACATGATCTGTGGAATTATTAGTTTAGCCGTCATTGCGAGGGCTTTAGCCCGAAGCAATCTCAAACATAGCTAATCAAACTAAGCATGAGATTGCTTCGCTACGCTCGCAATGACATTCTTATTTCTTCTCGATCCACTTCCGGGCATTCACAAAGGCCTCTAACCATGGCGATACCTCATCTTTTTGGTCAGGATAATTTGCCCAGTTCCATGGGAAGATGGAACGCTCAATATGCGGCATCATCACCAAATGTCTTCCGGTTTTATCACACATCATCGCGGTGTTAAAATCGGAACCGTTTGGATTGGCAGGATAATTCACGTAAGCATATTTAGCCACAATGTTGTATTTTTCTTCAGCATACGGCAGCTTGAACTTACCTTCGCCGTGTGAGATCCACACACCAATAGTTGAACCTTCCAGGGTAGAAAGCATGACGGAATTGTTCTTTTGAACTTTTACCGATGTAAAACCACTTTCGTGCTTAGCCGATGTATTGTGATGCATTTTACCATGCACCTCATGCTCTGGATTAATTAATTCAAGCTCCATTAATAACTGGCAGCCATTACAAATACCAACTGATAAAGTATCTTCACGCTTAAAGAAATTCTTTAAAGCCGTATTTGCTTTTTCGTTGTACAGGAAAGCGCCGGCCCAACCTTTAGCTGAGCCCAATACATCGGAATTGGAGAAACCACCCACGGCACCAATGAACTGAATGTCTTCCAGGGTTTCTCTTCCCGAAATAAGATCGGTCATGTGCACATCCTTTACATCAAAGCCTGCCAGGTACATGGCATTGGCCATTTCGCGCTCGGAGTTGGAACCTTTTTCGCGGATGATAGCGGCTTTAGGGCGCTTCACATTTGCGGTATCAGGTAGTTTTCCGGTAAACTGTTTTGGAAAATTGAATTGTAAAGGCTGGTTTTTGTAATTACTATAGCGTTCCTGTGCCATCCCATTCCTCGACTGTTTTGAATCTAACAGGAAAGACGTTTTATACCAGGTATCTCTTGTTTCAATGACGTTGAATGTAAATGAATCGGAATTGTTTTTAATGGTAATGGTATTACCATCAATCACCGTTCCTATTTTATACACCTCAATGCCTTGTTTGGTAAACTCTGCTTCAACAGAAGCATCTGCCTGCAATACAACAGCAACGTTCTCGTTAAAGAAAGCTTTAACGGTATCTGTTTCTTTTAAAGAAGAGAGGTCGTAGTTTGCGGCTAAATTCACGTCAGCAAAACATAACTCCAGCAATGTTGTAATTAAACCTCCGCTTCCTACATCATGCCCCGCTTTAATTTTACCCGTTTTAATAAGTTCTTGTAGTACATTGAACGCTTTTTTGAAATAAGCCGCATTGGTAATGGTTGGAACTTCCGTACCGATCTTATTCAATACCTGTGCGAAAGAGGAACCACCTAATTTGAACGTATCCTGCGATAAATTCAGATAGTAGATATTTCCGCCATTGCGTTTTAAAACAGGTTCCACTACTTTGGTAATATCATTGCAATTTCCAACCGCCGAAATAATCACTGTTCCCGGGGCTATTACTTCACCATCAGGATATTTTTGTTTCATAGACAGTGAATCTTTACCGGTTGGAATATTGATTCCCAACTCAATGGCGAAGTCCGAACAACCTTTCACGGCTTCATACAAGCGAGCATCTTCACCTTCGTTTTTACAAGGCCACATCCAGTTAGCTGATAATGACACCGATGCTAACCCATCTTTCAAAGGCGCCCACACTAAATTGGATAAGGCCTCGGCAATAGAATTGCGCGAACCTGCTACCGGATCAATTAATGCCGAAACTGGCGAGTGACCAATAGTGGTGGCAATTCCTTCCTTCCCCTTATAATCCAAAGCCATTACACCCACGTTGTTCAATGGCAATTGCAATGGGCCCGCGCATTGCTGCTTGGCCACACGTCCGCCAACACAACGGTCAACTTTATTGGTGAGCCAATCCTTGCAGGCTACCGCTTCCAGCTGCAATACACTGGTTAAGTATTTAGGGATGTCGGAAACGACATACGACAGGTCGGTATACTTTCTCTTCACGGTTTTATCCGTCATGATGGTTTTTGGAGAACTTCCGAAAAAATCTTCCAAAGCGTAATCCATCGGTTTTAAGCCGGTTGTTTTCGATTCAAAGGTAAAGCGGTGATCGTTAGTAACGTCTCCTACAGCATACAATGGCGAACGTTCGCGCTCGGCAACACGGTTCAGGATATCCATATCTTTTTCACCAATCACCAGTCCCATGCGTTCCTGCGACTCGTTACCAATAATTTCTTTAGCTGATAAGGTTGGATCGCCAACCGGCAATTTATCAAGGTCAATTAAACCACCTGTAGCTTCCACCAGTTCCGATAAGCAATTTAAATGTCCGCCCGCGCCATGGTCGTGAATAGAAACAATAGGGTTGTTGTCGCTTTCCACCAAACCACGAATGGCGTTGGCCGCGCGTTTTTGCATTTCGGGGTTCGAACGCTGAATGGCGTTCAGTTCTATTCCCGATCCAAAAGCACCGGTATCAGCCGATGATACGGCTGCTCCACCCATGCCAATACGGTAGTTCTCGCCACCCAGGATCACAATTTTATCGCCTGCTTTTGGCGTCTTTTTAATGGCCTGATTCAATTTGCCATAGCCTATTCCACCGGCCTGCATAATCACTTTATCGTAACCAACCTTGCGGTTATTTTCTTCGTGCTCAAAAGTGAGTACCGAACCGGTAATTAATGGTTGACCAAATTTATTTCCAAAATCAGATGCGCCGTTGGATGCTTTAACTAAAATATCCATTGGCGTTTGGTACAACCATTTTCTTTCCTTCATGCCAGCTTCCCATAGCTTTCTGTCACCCTGAGCGGAGTCGAAGGGTTCTAAGCGGGAATAAGCCGTCATGTAAACCGCGGTTCCTGCCAAAGGCAAAGAACCTTGACCACCGGCCAAACGGTCTCGAATTTCACCACCCGAACCGGTAGCGGCGCCATTAAACGGTTCAACGGTGGTAGGAAAGTTATGTGTTTCGGCTTTTAATGAGATGACGGATTCAAATTCCTTCTCAGCGTAAAAATCAGGTTTATCGGCTGTTTTAGGAGAAAACTGAACTACTTTAGGCCCTTTTAAAAAGGCTACATTATCCTTGTAAGCCGATACGATCTCGTTTGGATTGGTTTCCGATGTTTTTTTAATAAGCTTAAACAAAGAAGTGGGTTTTTCTTCACCGTCCACCACAAAGGTTCCGTTAAATATTTTATGACGGCAATGCTCCGAGTTAGCCTGCGAAAAAGCAAAGATCTCGGAGTCGGTTAATTTTCTTCCTAATTTATCCGATAGTTTATTTAAATAATCTACTTCTTCTCCACTCAATGCCAAACCTTCTGTTTTATTGTAAGCATCAATATCCGAGATCTCAAGAATTGGTTCAGGTTTAATATTAATTGTATAAATATCCTGGTTCAGTTCGGCATACTTTTGCGACAACATAGGATCAAAAGCGGTATGATCGGCCGGCACTTTTTCAAATTCTTCGATGCGTATAATGCCTGCAATTCCCATATTTTGAGTAATCTCAACCGCGTTGGTACTCCAGGGCGTAATCATAGCGGCGCGTGGTCCAACAAAAAAATCCGTGAGTACGGATTTCTCTATTTTATGCGCGTTGCCAAAAAGCCAGTTTAATTTTTGAACATCTTCCGGCGAGATTTGATGTTGGGTTTGTACAGCAAAAACAGTATTGGACTGGTTTCCGAAGAAATGAATCATAGTAGTATGATTTGAGGTTAAATTTGAAAGCGCAAAGTTAAGCTTATTGCAACAATTAGCCAATTAGCCAACTACTATTTATTCATAAAAATCAACACATTTAAACAATGTAGTAAAAGCCCGGTTTGGCCCTGAATTTATAAATTGGAACTACTTATGCTTTTCCAAATACAACTTTAAATACTTTACATCCGACCTGAAATCGTTTTCTCTTGCTTTCCTTACGTTATTCACCTTAACGTACTCAGCATCGTAAAGCTTTAACAGCTCCGGATCATCGCTTATAATATCCAAGATTGTATTGTAATATACCTGTTTATCACCTTCCATTTTCGCAAAATACCAACTAAAAAATTCGTCTCCCCGAACAGACATAACGTACCCATCTAAGGCATAAGAAACTGTGGCTGCTCTCCCTGATCCTATCATAAATGCTTTTTGATTTCCACCCAGGAGTTGAGTAAATCGTCCTAATTTTTGATGAAAAATGCGTTTTGTAGTTAAAATTTTATCATTATAATAAATTTCATAGCCTACATAACTGGAATCTTTGAGCTTGAATTTTTTCCCTTTTTTTGATCCTTCTACCTTATATGAAAATACATCCATATCGAATGGATCATTATAAAGATTATAATCTCTTTTAAGTTTATTGTTCCCCGACAATAGATCTTCATATGTCCGATAAACATAACAGGTGCTTTTTACTTCTTCTTCCTGAGCAGTTACGTTGCTTAATAAAAGGGAAAACAATACGGTGACGAAAAGATATTTCATGCTTTTTTTTACTAATATAATAAAAAAAGCCCGGCATTGTGCCAGGCTTTTAGTTTATAGATCAACTTTAAATTATTTTCCGCCCTGCATGGCTTTTAATTCATCGGCCGTCATTACTTTATACCCTTCGGTAGATAAAACGAATTTTGAATCGGAAACCGGGTCAGTAGACACTTCTTTAGCGGTCATTTTAAATTTCATGCCTCCTTGTCCGCCGGCATATTCAAAAGGCATCCCTTTTAAGCCTTTCATGACGTTTTGCCCACGGCCTTTACCTTCTTTGTTAGGGTTTTCAAATTTGTCGGAATACCACATTTCCATTTTTTCTTCTTTTTTGTCTTTTCCAACAGTAGTAACAATGGCTTTTTTACACTCGTAACCGGCAATGGTTTTAGTTTCGTTGGTATACTCAATTTTCGGATCGGCAGGCTTTTCTTTTACTTTTGCCTCTGCTTTTTCCATTTCTTCTTTGGTTTGCTTCATGGCAATTTTATTTCCCATTTGCTCCATTAACATGGTCATCCCGGTTTCATCAACCACCATTTGTTGCGAGAACATCATAGAAGTTACTTCGGTTAAAGCTTTACCATTTTTAAAAGTTACTTTGGTTTCCATATCTCCCATCATGGCAGCTTGCTCAGGAGGAAGACCTTCAATTTTCATATCGTACAAAATGTAACCTTCTTTAATTTGAGCGTTTAATGATAAAGCTGTTAACGCTACAACAGCAAGGGTTGAGAATAGTTTTTTCATTGTTTTAGTTTATGTTGCGTGTTTATTTTCAATTGGTATGCCAAAATACAAAAATTGCGGGAATTTATATGCAAAAATATGCTAAACGGTAAATTTTGTTGTTGATTTAATAGAACGCTGATAACACAGATTTTATCTGATTTGACTGATTTTAAAATTTAAATTGTTTACCAAATAATATAGAAATCATAGAAAATCATAACGATCAGCGTCATCTGCGTCAATAAAAAAGTCAGGATTATTTTTGAATGTCATCAAACAGCTGCTCCATTTCGGGGCGGGTCACTATTTTATAATAAGCCGGGATTTCAAAATCCTCTTCTTTTATTGTTTCTTTTTTTACCGAAGTAGCCGTAAAAGCCATTTCGAGCCCTAATTTTTTTAACCGGTAATGCATGAGCATACCTTTAATTTCTTTATACGGGCCCATGTTATTAATGCTGTCCATTCCCAACTCATCAGTATAATACACATCAAATGTTACCGTAGGATCATTGACCATGGTAGCTTTTACTTTTTTGCAATTATAACCCGCAATTTTTTTGGTTTCCTTGCATTCCTCAAATTTCAGGGCATAGGCTTTATTATCCGGTTCAAGGTCTTTTTCGGTTTGGATACAGGCATTTTTAATATCCATGAATTTCACCATTTGCGACAAGGTTTTTTTGGCCGGATTGCTGATGAAGGTCGTATTAAAGATACCCATGGTGCTCATCTCAATCTCCAGCTTATTGTTTTTGAATTTAACCGTTGCCGAGCCCGGTGCAAGACCTGCCATTGGATGGGTTTGATCGACAACTTCAGCGTTGTATTCGATCATACCTTCAGTAAGCGACTTCTCTGTTCGTTTGGAATCACCACAAGACACCAGGGTTGTTAGTGCAATAACACAGGAAAAAAATAGTATTCTTTTATATGGTATCAATTATAGATGGGGTAAAGAAATCGAAAGATAATCATTTGATTTAATCCGACAAACTTAATACCCTAAAATTTTCAACATGGATTTGTAGCTTTGTTCCTTTGCAAAAAGCTTGGTGGTTAATTTACCATCCTCATCTCTATCTATCAATACATGTTTTGGCGCCGGAACCAGGCAATGCTGGGTTCCCCCATAGCCACTAAGCGCTTCCTGGTATGCACCGGTGTGAAAAAAGCCTACATATAAAGGTTGTTTATCATTTTTATCCACTTTTGGTAAAAACACCTGGTTTGTATGGGCTTCGCTGTTGTAATAATCCATGCTATCGCAGGTTAAGCCACCCAAATTTACAGGTACGTAGGGCTTTTCCCAGTTGTTTACTGCCAATAAAATAAAACGCTGGTTAATGCCCCAGGTATCGGGAAGCGTGGTAATAAAAGAACTATCAATCATATACCACTGTTCACGGTCATTCTGCTGTTTTTGGTCAATAATGGAGTATAAAGTTGCCCCGCTTTCGGCAACAGTAAACGACCCAAATTCGGTAAAAATATTGGGTTCATCTATCTCGTGCTGGGTACAAAAGGTCTTTATCTGCGATACGATCTCCTCCACCATATACTCATAATTATAGTCAAAGCTCAGGGAAGTGCGAATTGGCATACCGCCACCAATGTTCAATGAATCAAGGCTTGGGCAAATTTTTTTCAGTTCCCTGTAAATGTTAAGGCATTTGTTCAGCTCTGTCCAGTAATAAATAGTATCCTTAATACCATTATTTATAAAGAAATGAAGCAATTTTAGTTCGAACTTAGGATTGTTCTGAATCTTTTCTTTATACAGGCTCACAATATCAGTGTAACGCACCCCGAGCCTTGAAGAATAGAATGCAAATGAAGGCTCTTCTTCGGTACTGATGCGTATTCCAAGCTGGCATTTTGCCACTTTCACGTTCTTTTTATAGTGCTCGAACTCATCCAGGTGATCCAGAACCGGGATCACATTATAGCCATCGTTCAGCAATTCCGAAATGTATTGCTTGTAATTGGTCTTTTTATACCCATTACATATAATAAAGGTATCTTTTGTAATCTTCTTCTTTTTGATCTGTTCGCGAATGATCTGGATATCGTAAGCCGAAGAGGTTTCAATATGAACCTCGTTCTTTAAAACCTCGTCCAGCACAAAGCTAAAGTGGGAGCTTTTTGTACAATAGCAATACACATATTTGCCTTTATAATCGGCTTTGGCCATGGCTACATTAAACATGCGCTTGGCCTTTTGAATTTGCGAGGTAATTTTAGGTAAATAAGTGATTTTCAAAGGAGTACCATATTGTTTAATGACGTCCATTAAAGGAATATCATTAAAATACAATTCATTGTCCACAACCTCAAACGATTCCTGTGGGAAATCGAAAGTTTGCTCAATCAGGTTTTGATACTTATTTTCCATACCCACAAATGTAAGTTACTTACATTAGAGTACAAAGGGTGAAAGTAAGTAATTTGGATTTTTACAATTATTTAATGTTCATTTAACCGAAAAAGAAATGATTACGAATAAGTACGAATCTACGAATCGGTACTTGACAAGCCCAGATTCGTATATTCGTATTTAAATTCGTAATTATTATTACTTTTGCCCCCATGATCCAACGTAAACAAACCCTTTTTTTATTAGGCGTAGCCCTGGTAGCCATTGCCCTGTTATTTCTTCCCTTTCAAAAAGTTACCGCCATCGATTCGGTTTATAAACTTTGCCTAATGCCAGGTTGTAGCCCTGAAGTACTAAACTCCTATATATATATACCTATGGCATTGGATCTGCTGATCCTGGTTTTAAGCCTGATTTGCATTTTCCTTTACAAAAACAGACCTTTACAATATAAAATAGCCAACCTTTTAATGTTGCTTAATGTATTTATTATTGGATTGTTTTTCCTGGTAACTTATGTAAAAGAAGGCCTTACCGGTGAAATTAGTTACTCTATTGGCGCTTCTTTACCTGTTATTGGTATTGTATTCGCCTTTTTAGCAGCCAATTTCATTAAAAAAGATGAGCAATTGGTACGAAGTGCCGATAGAATTCGCTAAGAAACTCTTTATTAGTGATGCTAAACCTGTTTCAGTATCTCAAAAGTCTTCTGAAACAAGTTCAGGGTGACAAGGTTCTCATTTTATTTTGTTCATAATCAGGTGTTTTTTTGAACATTTGGGCTATTTTCAACCAAAAACAGCTATTTTTTCATTGTTTTGGTAAAAAAATGATACTTTTGTCCCCACTAACTAAAACACTGAAACATGAAATTAACTGAAATTCAAGATCTGATTAAATTCGTTTCTAAGAGCGGGGTAAATGAAGTTGAACTGGAAACAAAGGAAATAAAGATCGTTATTAAAACTGGTAAGCAAACTGCTGCACCGGTTGTGTACCAGGCTGCACCTGCACAAATTACTACTGCGCCTGCCCAGGTTATTCCAGCTCCGGTAGCTACTGTTACTGCTGCACCAGCTGCGGAAACCACCACCACAAGCCCTGCAAATACTACAGCATCAAACGATGCAAAATACGTGACCATTAAATCCCCTATGATCGGTACCTTTTACCGCTCATCTGGTCCGGATAAGCCACCATTTATTAATGTGGGCGATGATATTGAAGTTGGGAAACCGGTTTGTATCATTGAAGCCATGAAATTATTTAATGAGATTGAAAGCGAAGTGAAAGGCAAGATCGTTAAGGTATTGGTAAACGATGCCACTCCTGTGGAGTACGATCAGCCTTTATTCCTGGTAGACCCATCTTAGAGATGTTAAATGATAAATGTTGAATGATAAATGAGCAGTCATTTTATTATTTGGCACTGTTAATTCAAAATTTAAAATTTACAATTTAAAATTTCTAACTGTGTTTAAAAAAATATTAATAGCCAATCGTGGCGAGATTGCCCTACGCGTTATCAGAACCTGCAGGGAAATGGGAATTAAAACGGTTGCCGTTTATTCTACCGCCGATAAAGACTCATTGCACGTTAAGTTTGCCGATGAGGCCGTTTGCATAGGCCCGCCGCCAAGTAAGGATAGCTACCTGAACATGGCCAATATTATTGCGGCTGCCGAAATTACAAACGCCGACGCCATTCACCCGGGTTATGGTTTTTTAAGTGAAAATGCCAAATTCTCGGAGATTTGCCGCCAGAATAAAATAAAGTTCATTGGTGCTTCGCCCGAAATGATTAACCAGATGGGCGATAAAAGTAACGCCAAAGCAACCATGATTAAAAATGGCGTGCCTTGCGTACCGGGCTCTGATGGCTTACTGGATAGCGTTGAACAAGCCATTGAACTGGCCAAAGACATTAAGTACCCTGTGATTATTAAAGCTACTGCTGGTGGTGGTGGTAAAGGGATGCGCATTATCTGGAAAGAAGAAGACTTTAAAAACGCCTGGGACAGTGCCGTACACGAAGCAACCGCTGCGTTTGGTAACGGTGCCATGTACATGGAAAAATACATTGAAGAACCACGCCATATCGAGATTCAGATTGTAGGCGACCAATACGGAAAAGCCTGCCACCTGAGCGAAAGGGATTGTTCGGTACAACGCCGTCACCAAAAACTGGTTGAAGAAACACCTTCGCCGTTCATGACACCTGAATTACGCGAAGCCATGGGCGATGCTGCCGTAAAAGCCGCATTATCTATTGCTTACGAAGGTGTTGGTACGATTGAATTTTTGGTTGACAAGCACCGCAACTTCTATTTCATGGAAATGAATACCAGGATCCAGGTAGAGCATCCTATTACCGAAGAGGTGATTAACTATGATCTTATTCGCGAACAAATTTTGGTAGCAGCAGGTGTGCCAATTTCGGGTAAAAACTACTACCCGCAGTTACACGCTATCGAATGCCGTATCAATGCCGAAGATCCGTTTAAAAACTTTACACCATCGCCGGGAGTAATTACCACCTTGCACACGCCAGGCGGACATGGGATTCGTGTAGACTCGCATGTTTACAGCGGCTACCGCATTCCGCCGAACTACGACAGCATGGTTGGCAAATTAATTACCGTAGCGCAAACCCGCGAAGAAGCCATTGCAAAAATGCACCGTGCCCTGAGCGAGTATGTGATTGAAGGTGTTAAAACAACCATTCCGTTCCATTTGAAATTAATGCAGAACGAAGATTTCAGAGCAGGTAACTATACTACCAAGTTTATGGACACCTGGGATTATACCAAAGATTAAAACAAAAGCCTCCGCCACAAAACGGGGGCTTTTTTATCATACTATTTTTCAGGAATTCACGTTATTACCACCCATGAGAACTTTAGCGTCAGTATATTTTCTTATCGGCCTGGCAAGCGGTTTATTTGCTCAGAATAAATTAACCGTAAATGGCCAACCCATTACATTTGATTGCGCGAAGATCATGACAGTTGATGAATTGGATACGATCGCTTTCCAACGCGTTAAAATATACCATGCCGAAATAAATAACAACTGCCTTGAACTGGGTGTTACCTGCGGTGATTGTGAGGCAAATGTTGAATTAGTGACTGATAATAAACTGATAGAGGGCCAGGTGTTGAAACTCAATTTCTTACTGAGGTATGATGCCAACTCTAAACCCTGCCCTACTCCCTTAAAAACAAAATTGTACTTTGACCTGTTGCCCTATAAAAATATGCGAACCGGGCGTTTCATCATCGTTTCGTTATTGGGAGAAAAATTTAATTTAAGCTATAAATAATCAGCCGATTGTTATCTTAGCAAAACTAAATTTCAACTATGGCAAGAGTTCCCGGGGATCAAAAACATAATAAGCAAACATTTATTTTTGTAGCCGTTCGCGCACTCGAACGTACCTCTTACTATGGATTAAGGGCGCTTCTTTTACTTTATATGTTGAATGGAGATTTTAGCTTCTCCAATCAATCGGCACACACCATTTATTCTTTTTTTATTTCATCCATTATTTTTTCGCAAATCATTGGTGCTGTGCTCGGCGATCTTCTTTTAGGAAATAAAATGGCGCTCCTGGTGGGTGGCTTTATTCAGTGCGCTGGTACTGCCCTACTGTGCATACCCCATACAATAGCCTTGTTTAGCGGTTTGGTACTTATTACAATTGGTTGCGGGTTATTTTCGCCCAACATTTTTTCTGCCTATTGTAAAAAATACCTGCGTAAACCCGAGCTCATGGATTCGGGACTTTCTATATTTTACACGGTAGTTAATATTGGCGCAGTTTTGGGAACATTTATCATAGGGCTGAGCCGTTCTAATTTTGCAATTGGATTTGGGATTTGTTCATTTATACTGCTTGCGGCCATGGTGCTCGCATTTTTTATTGAAAAACCTGAACAGGAGGAAATACCGGTTGATGTTGAGAAGAAACAAAACATCTCGGTACCCTATGTATTGATTGCCATAATGCTTTCCGGCATATTTTGGTTTATGGTGGATTATGCCAACAATGGCATCGTTTATCTTGAGACAAATTTCATGGATACATACAGCCAGCGGTTTAATGTGATATGGTCGGCATTTAATGGTGTGTTTATTACCATAAGCGGCGTGGTTGGCTGCATTATTTGGTCCTTTTTTGATTATAGTAAATTGCTTAAAATAATCATTGGCTTTTTTATGACGGCAATTGCTTATGCTGTATTGGTTATTGTACCACATACACCTTCGGGCTTTGTGGCTATTTTGATGATGTTCTCTGCTTTTATTTTCAGCATTGCCGAAATACACGTAGGGCCGGTATTTTACAGCATCATTGCACGGTATTCCAACCCAAAATACCTGGCTATTATGATCAGCCTGTCCTTTGTTCCTTACCGATTGTTTATTTTCATTTATGATCTTTTTTCCAATGATCCTCATCTTGGCTTTATGCCGCTTGTTATCAGCGCTCTTACCATTGCTGCCATAGGCATTGCCTTACTCATCTTTTTATTAGTAAAACATAAAGAAAAAGCCACGGAACTTATTTCTGAACAACAAGTTTAATAGGCCGCACTAAACCTGTCGGAACTTACGGCTGATTGCCACAATTGCCAGTTTGAATCGAGCTTGTACCAGTTACCATCAATGCTTTGCCAGGTTCTTTCGGGCACATCCACCCAATCATTCCCATTAATTGTCCATATCAGCTGGTTATTGTAAACGCAAATGGCTCTGCCAAACCGGTCATACCACATGGTATCCTTTGCTTTTCGCCAGTTAAAAAAATCATCCGAGATGAGTAAGGTGTTGGTACTATCCAATTTGTAAGACTTATAATCCATTCCCAACCAAAACGTTTTTTCGGGTTTTGTCCATACAAAGTCCTGGGAAGCGCCTGCTTGTTTTTTTCCCAGGAATGTAGCGGTTGTACTAAAAAGCAAACCAAGCGCAAATACAGCTATAACCAATTTTACCATGAGAAACAGGGTATTAAGAACAACATTGGATGTATTAACACGCCACACAAAAAACCATACCAGCTATTAGTTGTTAAAATCAAGAAATTGCCTTTTAAATTGTGGAGAATATTCCTCTAATCACAAACTTACCACCCATCACACAATCGGGTTTTGTGGCAGGATTTTTTTTAATTTTAGTTTAACCTTTAATCTCTAAACATGAACAAATTAGTTTCATTTCTCTTCCTGCTGCTCATCGCTTTTAATGGCTTTGCCCAAAAAGACGGTTTTGTTAAAAGTTCCGATTCGGCACTCATTTACTACAGGACATTTGGTACAGGCCAACCCTTGCTTATTATTAATGGCGGACCAGGCATGAACAGTAATGGTTTTGAACAACTGGCAATCATTCTTTCCAAGAAATACCAAACCATTATTTACGACCAGCGTGGAACAGGCAAATCAACATTAAATGAATTAGATTCTTCCACCATTACCATGAAACTGATGCTGGACGATGTGGAAGCCCTGAGAAAACACTTTGGCATTAAAAAATGGTCTATGCTAGGCCATTCATTTGGCGGTATTGTTGCTTCTTATTATGCCACCCGGTATCCTCAGAATATTGATCGCATTATTTTATCCTCTTCAGGCGGCATCGACCTGGAATTGCTCAACTATGTGCAGTCGTCTATTAATTCAAAACTAAGCAAAGAAGAATTGGAAGCGATGCGCTACTGGACACAAAAAATAAATGACGGTGATACAACTTACCATGCAAGGCTCGAAAGAGGCAAAGCGCTGGCGCCTGCTTACATTTACAATAAAAAATTCGTTCCGCAACTGGCGGTAAGGCTCACCCAGGGAAACTCCACTATCAATAGCCTCATATGGGACGACCTCCGGAAAATTAATTACAATTGCGCAAAAGGATTAAGCTCTTTTAATAAACCGGTACTTATTATACAAGGTAAGGATGATATCATTAAACCCGAAACGGGTGAGAAAGCTCACTCCGTATTAAAAAATTCAAAACTGGTATTAATGGATCACTGTGGACATTACGGTTGGTTGGATAATGAAGTCGTTTATTTTGGTGAAATAGATTCGTTTATGGCGGTGAAGTAAGGAATAAACTTTTTTTAAATTAACCTAAAAACGGTTATTTTTACTAAAAAGCCCCGTATGTCCAGATTTCCTTATCCCCCGTCCCCACTTGTTAATGCAGAAGAACTTGTTAAAGTAAAACCAGGTTACAGAGCCCAGGCTGTAAAAGTACTATTCAGTATTCTGCTATTTATAGCCGGCTACCTGGCGGTTCTGGCAGGCTCTGTATTTTTAATCTATGGCGGCATCCTGTTAGCAGGAGGCATTCTCACCACCAATTTATCCTGGCTTAGCCTTATCCTGGCAATAGGTGTATTGATGGTAGTGTTTATGTTCTTTGCCTTTATTATCAAGTTTTTATTTAAAAGCAAAAACGAAGAAAATCCAGCTATCGTAGAACTATCAAGGGAAGACCAACCGGTGCTGTTTGAGTTTATTGAAAAAGTGTGCGAAGAAACAAAAGCGCCCTTCCCTAAAAAAATAGTCGTATCGGCTCAGGTAAACGCCTGCGTGTATTACAATTCAAGTTTCCTCAGCATGTTCTTTCCTGTTCGCAAAAATCTGGAGATAGGCCTTGGACTTGTAAGTTCGGTTAATTTATCGGAGTTTAAAGCCATCATTGCCCATGAGTTCGGCCATTTCTCGCAATCCAGTACGCGTCTTGGTTCTTATGTATACCGCTTCAATGTAATGGTGCATAATCTGTTATATGATAATACCGGATGGACCGACACCCTTAACACGATTAGTTCATGGCACTACTTCATGCGGTTCTTTGCCCACATCACAGTTTACCTGGCAAAAATTGTATTGGAGTTCTTTATTATACTTCATAAAATCATTAACCTGAGTTACATGGCCCTTTCCCGCGAAATGGAGTTCCATGCCGACTCTGTTGCCATCAGTGTAAGCGGAAACAAACCAATTATTTCTGCCCTGCACCGTCTTGAGTTTGCCCAAATGGCTTATCATTATACATTGAGAGGTATTTACAACCATAGCGAAGGAAAAGATGTACGTTATCCCGAAAACTTCTTCAGCCTCTTAAACAGGAATATCACCAAACTATCGCGTTTAAACAATCTTGAGCTCGATCATGACCTGCCATTAATAAGTACAGACATTGCAAAAACCGAATTACTGGATAGCAGAATTAAATTTAAGGACAAATGGGCATCGCATCCAACTACCGAAGAGAGGGAAAAAAACGCGAACCATGTTTCGCTGCATACTGAAATCATTAAAAATAGTCCCTGGGAATTATTTTCAAATGCCCAAAAGCTACAGGAGCAATTAAGTAAAAAATTGATTGAACTGGATGTGAAAAATACCGCAACGGTTGCAAACCAGGAATTAATTGAGTTTTTCGAAAAAAACGAACTGGAAAATGAACATAATGAGGTTTATAATGATTTTTACACTCATGCAACCAATACCTCCGCTATTCCTAAGTCTGAAAACTACGCAGGCAAATCCGAACTTTTAAAATTAAGTCTACAGGATTTATTCAGCAATGATATACTTTACAAATTAAAAAGGCATAATAAAAATCTGGCCGACCTTGAAGTATTAAAAAACATAAAGGATGGTCACATAGACACCAGGAAATTTGAATTTGACGGAAAATTATACTCCCGTGGCAATTCGGTTGAAATGTATGGTCGTTTGAATGCGGAGATAGAAAAAGAAGAACATGTTCTAACTGAGTACAAGCAAAAAATTTCCGATTGGTTCTATGTAAAAGCCGTTGCAGCTAATCAGCATACTCTTGCCCAGGAATATCTTGAGGTGATGACATTCCGAAAAAAAGTGGTAAAAGACCATGAGCCTGTAGTAGAGCTGCTAAAAAAACTGACTGATTTTTACCATAAGGAACTTACACAAAGTATTGATGAAGATAGCATGAAATACCTGAGAGAACGCATCGCTATCTTTTATAAGATGTACTCAAAAATAAAAGATGAATTATCGGAAGAAGGAATTCCCACATTAATGACCGAAAAATCAGTTTTAAAAAGTACCGGTTATAAAGAAACTGTTTTCGAAACCTACATTAAAGACCCTAATTTAAGCGTACAACTCGATGGCTTTATTCCTTTTGTAAATGCCGTGGAGGAATTACTTGAACATTGGTCAAAAATTGATCACAAAGCCTTTGCACTTACCCTGGAGATTCAGGATAAAATACTTGCATCTGGTTTACAATAACTAATATAACAAAAAAGGGAGCTCAATGAGCTCCCTTTTTTATGTATGGATATTAAATTACTGTTTAATCATACGTCCAACTTTAACCGCCTGGTTATTGTTGATGATCTTAAACATATAGATACCGTCTTCTAATTTAGAAGTATTAATGGTCGTCACATCTTTGGTTAATTTTTCACTAATTACCAGTTTACCAACTGCATCATAAATCTCAACAGACACTGTGCCGTTTAATTGCGATGGGATGGCAATATTTACAATAGCAGTGGTTGGATTAGGATACAGGCTGATCTCATTTCCTAATGCCGACTGGTTGTTAACAGCCATACAGATTTGCGCGTCGATAAAGATGGTGGTTGATGCGCTGCATCCCGCTTCGGTAACCATAAGCGTATATGTTGTACCTGTAGTTGGCGTAACGGTGGTCGACATGGTAGCGTCGCCATTTGACCATGAATAGGTTGTAGCGGTTGTAGAAGCCGTTAACACTGCGCTTTCGCCAAAGTTAGAGCAAAGCAGGGTGCTTGAAGCTGTTGCTGATACAGCAGGCAGCTGATTAACCGTTACGTCCACAGTAGAAGTGCTTGCGCCGCATACATTTGTAGAGGTAAGCGTATACGTGCTGTTTGCCGACGCGCTTGTTGTTGTAACAGCCGTAGTAGCACCTGAGCTCCAGCTATAAGTAGTTGCGGCACCGGTTCCTGTTAATGTAAATGTTTGACCAGCACAAACGGATGGTGAAGATGCTGAAGCCATTACAGAAGGTGTTGAACAAAGCGTTACATTAATACTGTCAACATATAAGTTAAACTGATCGGCTGCTGAAAAGGCGTGGAAACCAATATAGTAAACACCTGTTGCTGACGGTGTAAAAGAGATCTCATCCACATATGGAGCCGTGCTGTTGTTTGAAATAGACGTATGCAATGCCAGTGTATTGGTCATAGCTGCCGCTGACGGAGCTGTACCAAAATTCACATTCATGTCTTCCACATAAGTTGTTCCGGCAGCGTTGTAACGATAAGCCAGTTTGTATGCAGTACCGGCTGTTAAGTTAAGTCCCTGTGTATAGAACCATGTATCGGCCGGAGAAGAGGAGTTGTAGTTATATACCATGGCATTACCTGTAAAGCCATAACCCGGAGCGTTTTCTGTTTCCCAGGTATTTCCGCTATTCAGTGTTTGTACTGAAGTACAGGAAGGTAAAGCAGGAGCTGTAAGGCTTACAAAATCCATAATATATGGAATATTGGTGGCGTTACATGGCGTTGTAAATACAAGCTGTGTCCAGCTGCTGAAACTGCCGCTGCCGCAATCTGTTCTTACATAAAGGGTATAAGTAGTATTTGGCGAAAGGCCTGTGGCACTCGCGCTCACTGTAGGAACAGCTACAGTACCGCTCGCAGTAGCGCCGGCAGTTCCCGGTGTACCCGATGTTCTGATCTCCCAGTCGTAATTTGCCGGAGTACCAATACTAGGAGCTGTCCATGATACATCCACAGCAGATGATGTCAATCCTGAAAGGGATAATGCCGTAGGCGATACACAGTTAGGTGTAAGATCTACAATAACACTGTCCAATAAAAGTACATCCATATCCGCATCAGAATACGCATGGAAACCAATGTAGTACACACCCGTTGTTGGCGCCACAAAATCAATCACATCAATCAATGGTGTTAATACACCACTAATGTTTGAATGATTGGCCAGTGTATTAGTCATAGCACTTGCCACCGGCGAAGTACCAAAATTAACGTCCATTTTTTCAGGATAAGTAGTACCACCATCATTAGCATATTTATAGCTCAAACGGTAAGCAGTACCGGCAGTTAAATTAAGTCCTTGTGTGTAAAGCCATGAATTGGCAGCCTGAGATCCGTTGTATGGGTATACCAATGTGTTGCCGTTAAAGCCATTACCCGGTGCGGCCATGGTTTCCCAATCGTTACCACCAAGAGTTTGTATGCTGGTGCAATTCGGGATAGCCGGAACAGTTAAGCTGGCAAAATCCATGATATAAGGAATATTGGTCGCGTTACAAGGTGTTGTAAATACCTGCGCAAGAGTCCATGAACTGTAAGTACCCGAACCACAATCCGTTCTTACGTATACAGAGTAAGTTGTGTTTGGCGATAAACCGGTAGCGCTTACGCTTGAAGTAGCTGCCGAAACGGTACCGTTGGCAGTAGCGCCAGCTGTTCCCGGAGTACCCGAATCACGTACATCCCAATTATAATTTGCAGGTGTTCCTGCAGGAATTGTCCACGATACATTGGCAGATGTTGCCATAATGCTGGAAACACTCACATTAGAAGGTTCGATACAACTTGGTGATAAATCCACAGTGATACTGTCCAGTAATAAAACATCTTCATCGGCCAAAGAATACGCGTGGAAACCAATGTAGTAAACACCTGTGCTTGGCGGCACAAAATCAACCGTAGCTATTAAAGGAAGAGCTGCACCACTAATGTTCGGATGATCGGTTAAGGTATTGGTCATGGCAGCAGCTCCCGGAACTGTACCGTAGCTTACATTCATGCGTTCAGGATAAGTGGTTCCACCATCGTTAGCATATTTATAGCTCAAACGGTAAGACGTTCCCGCTGTCATGTTAAGTCCTTGTGTATAGAACCATGCATCGGCCGGAGAAGTGGAGTTGTAAAGATACACCAGTGTATTTCCATTGAAACCTGCGCCCGGAGCGGCATAAGTAGCCCAGTTGTTACCCGCGTTCAGTTTTTCGGAACTGGTACAGGTTGGTAATGCCGGTGGTGTAGCTGCTGCTAAGTTAACAGCGTAAGGAATGTTGGTGGCCAGGCAAAGTGTGCTGAACGTATATGGCATTGAGTACGCGCTTAACGTTGAGCCGCCACAATCTGACCATACATAAATGTCGTAAGAAGTATTACCTGATAAACCTGTAGCGGAAGCAGAAGTAGTACCCGCTGCCGTGTTGCCCGAAGCAACCGCCACGCCTGCTGTACCTGAACCAGCCGCTACTACCATCCAGTGGTATCCATTTGCCGGTGCAGGGTTTGGAGCTGTCCAGTTAATGGTAACACCTGCAGAGCTCAATGAGCTTAAAGAAGAAATAGCCGGTGTAATGCAACTTGGTGCTGCTGTATAAATAAAACGGATCTGAGGCTTCGCTGCGCGTGTTCCAAAATCATTAAAGTTGCCATCATCCGCGTTGGTAGCAATACCGCATTGCGCTTCGGCATCATTCCTGGTATAGCTGTAATGCGTTCCGGCAGGTGAAGGAGTAAACACCCTTACCCTACCGCTGCCGCCGCTGCCGGCTGCAGGATCAAAGCATACATCCACTAACAGGTTGCTTGCGCCATCCCACACAAATGGTGTGGTAAGGGTAAGCATTTGAAAACTACCGGTCCCCGGCATATAGCTCGCTATAGTATGCACCTGAGTTAATCCGCCGCCATCATAACTAATGGCATTGGCAGCCGAAGTGTTTTTCATTTTAATAGTAAAATTAGGCAAACTATTAGCCGGAGCTGTAGTAACATAAAAGCCTAATTGGGTAATGGTACCAGCCGATGAAAGGCCGCCTGCGGTGATTTCCGCTGCCGTATATAAGATCTGGCAATGGTGCGATTCATATTCATTATTAACGGGTGAGGAAACGGTAGCATTGCTTTGCGAAGTACCGGAACCAATTGTAACTGTTTGGGCATTTACCTTAAGTGCTAGGACAAAAAGAACAAGCCACAACGATGTTTTAAGTAAAGTTGTTTTTTTCATGTAGTAATAGATTATATATTTGATATAAAGTTAAAGCTATTTACAGCTTACAATTCACATTTTATTAACAGTGACGCTGGTCGACAGGAACACAAGAAGCTAAAACTAATGCCAGCCAAGCATTCAAGGTCTTTTGTGTAAGATTTATACATTTTTTGTAAGTGCAAACTTTTTTAATTATGTTTACTTAACATTGATTGAACCCCCGGTCAATTTAAAACAGGACTTAGATTTTGAATACAGATGAAACCCCCGTTTCTCAGCAAGATGAAACAACCGATCTGCTCAATGAGAGCTTATGTCTAAACTGCAAGGCCAGGCCTTTTGCCGAAGGCTCCAAAACCAGGATCTGTGATGATTGCAGGCAGATTTTTATAAAATACCCCATTCCAAAATGGATCTGGATCTTTACCGGTATCATTCTGCTGGTAATGGTTATTGGGCTTACACGCATGCCAAAATATTTTTCGGCTGCCGTACATCTTGGCCGCGGCGAAAAAGCAATGGAAGAGCAACGCTATTATACCGCTCAAAAAGAACTGGAGATGGCTGCCGAGATCTTTCCCGAAAACATTGAGATCAATGCCAAGCTCTTTATTGCCAGCGCCAAAAACATTAATTACCCACTCATCTCAAAGTCCTATAACCAAATTGTGGACAGGAACTTTGAGGATGCCGAGCTTTTGGCACAGGTGCAGTTAATGGCGTCGACCTTGCAAAACTATAATGCCGCAGATACGAACATTGTAAACAGGATCAATACGTTAAAAGACTCGGTCGCTTTGCTGGTACATGAATTTGAAACCCTTTCCCCTGATAATGAAGATTACCTGATTGCCGGGGCAATGATAGGCAATCATCTCTACGATCTTGAAAAATACGCGGAGGCTGAAAAAGTACTGAACACCGTTTTAGAGAAAAACGACAGTTATTACCATGCACTGAGCCTGCTCTCGGCAGTGAAAAGAAATATGGGAAAATTTGATGAAGCCATTGCCCTATGCGACCGTTTGCTCGAAAAGAACAAAGAAGATGTGACCGTGCTTGCGCAAAAGGCAAGAATAGAATTGAAGCGAAAAGATGATAAACAAGCGGCCGTTTATGCCGATGAGGCGCTAAGCATTGACCCCACTTCGCTCTACGCCCTTGAAGCAAAAGCAATGGTAGCTTATTACCTGAACCATAAAGATGAGAGCAAGCAAATCTTAAACACCATTAGGCAAAAGGAAATAGAAAGCGGCGACACAACAATCACCAATCGCCTTCAATTAATTTTAAACGGAACAGAATCATACAGATAAAAATTAAGAACTATGTTTTTTATACCAGGAATTATTATCAGCATCGTCACCTTCCCGGGTGTTATTGTTCATGAATTGGCCCACCAGTTATTTTGCAGGTGGTTTAAAGTACCGGTCTTCGAAGTATGTTACTTCAGGTTTGAAAACCCTGTGGGATACGTGATCCATGAACCGGCGCCAAAAAGCTATCAAACCATCCTCATTTCCGTTGGCCCGTTTATTATTAACACCATTATTGCGTTTTTAGTTGCCTTTCCGGCTGCCATGCAATACAAGTTTGGCGATGCCAACGGTTTTGATTACATTCTCTTATACCTGGGCGTATCTATTGGCGCGCACGCTTTTCCCAGCACTGGCGACGCGCAATCCTTGTGGGATAGCACCATGAAATCAGAAGACACCTCCCTGCTTGTAAAGATCATTGTAGCCCCAATTGTTGGTTTTATTTACCTCGGGGCACTCGGTTCTTTTTTCTGGCTAGATATTGCCTATGGCATTGCCGTTTCATCAGGCTTACCTTATCTTGTTATTAAAATGCTGTCCTAAAAATTATTTTAAAGGATGTCCAAAAAAATCCACAAACTAAAAAACTACTTCCAGTAGCTTTTTAGTTTTCCTTTTTTCCCAAACACAGGATCGGCCGAGGGCGTTTTTAATTTTGAAATATGTTCGTCGGCTTCCGGGCGTTCACTCTTTTTTCCTAAATTCATGTCGTAAATACTCCCGTGTGGGTAAGCGCCAATACATTGAAATTCATTTCTCGGTTCCAGGTTCTTATGTGGCACGCCGGCCGGAATAATAATCACATCACCCTTTTTAACCTCCACTTTTTTCCCTTTAGGTCCGCCAAACTGCAAGGTTGTACGTCCCTGGAAAACACCCAGCACCTCATGCGCTATGCTATGGTAATGGTGATAGTCAAACACGCTGTCTTTCCATAAATTAGACCAGCCGTTCTTTTTAAAGACTGATTTAATGTATTGCGCGGCAAAGAAAATTGGCAGGGTTAATACACTTTTATACACCAATACCGGTAAAACGTTATTGGGGAATCGGCCATCATCTTCGAAATAATATTCTTCGATGGTGTAGTTTTTATGGATGAATTTCATGGTAATAGTTTTTTATTGAAAATAATCCTTCAAAACAGATACCAGTTCAAACCAAACCGTTTGTAATTATTTTTAAAAGGTTTAGATTTGTTAAAACTACTTACACTCTATGAAAACAATTGCTCCCTTTTTTGTATTACTATTTTTTTCGGCACTTGCATTCGCGCAAACACCTAAAACTACAACCAAGCCTTTTGTTCTGGGGGTCATCGACGAAATTCAGTCAAAACAACTGGGCGAAAAACGAATCCTTAATATTTACCTGCCCGAAGGTTATAACGACAGTGATAGCACAACCTATGACGTGGTGTACCTGCTCGACGGTTCGGCCGACGAAGATTTTATTCATGTAGCAGGCCTCTTCCAGTTCACCAATTTTCCCTGGATTGGCCGTGTTCCCAAATCCATTATCGTAGGCATTGCCAACGTTGACCGGAAAAGGGATTTCAGCTATCCCACAAAAGTGGAAACTGATAAAAAAAACTATCCCACCACCGGCGGCTCCGAGAAGTTCATTGCCTTCATTGAAAAAGAGCTTCAACCTTACATTAAAAAGAAATACAGGACGACCTCCTCAAAAATGATTATAGGCCAATCGCTGGGAGGCTTATTGGCAACAGAGATCTTATTGAAAAAGCCAAACCTGTTCAGCAAATACATTATTATCAGCCCAAGCATTTGGTGGGACAATGGTTCTTTACTGAATTTACAATCTGATCTGCTAAAAGAAACCTTTACTCAAAAAACCGACATTTACATTGGCTGCGGAAAAGAAGGGCTGGCGCCCTGTGAAACACCTCATGTCATGGAAGTGGATGCCAACCTGCTTACCGAAAAGATCCAAAACTCAAAAAGCAAATCGGTACATGTAACGTTTGATTATTTACCGGAAGAAGACCATGCCACGATAGGGCATCAGGCGGTTTTTAATGCGTTAAAGATATTGTATCCGGTAAAGAAAGACAAATAACATTCCCCGTCCGCCGGCTGGCGGACACCCCCTTCAAAGGGGGAAAGATTAACTACAAAAAAGAGAACTGGTTTCAATTCAGTTTCGCGGCTTCCTTTTCCGAACCTTTTTCTTCAATGGTCAACAGGCCCTTGCCATACTTTTCAACACGATCGGTATAACGCTGCTTTACCCTTTCCGAAATAGGAATTGGGTTTCCTTCTTCATCAATGCGCACAAATTTCACATTGGTATGGGTTACAATTTCCTGTTCGCCCGTATACACATTATGCTTGCGCACTTCCATATACAGGGCAATGGAAGTTGAACCGAATTTCAGCACTTTACCGTAGATCTTAAGGATGTTCCCGATCTTTACCGGCTTTTTAAAAACAAGCTCGTCAAATTTAATGGTTACCATGCGCGGTGTATCGCACAACTGCGCTGCGTAAGAGGCCGCTGCATCGTCTATCAAAGACATTAACGTTCCGCCAAACATATTATCGTGTACGCCGATATCAAATTTTTTACAAATATAAGTTGTAATGAGTTCCATAAGATTTAGTTATTGAATGAATGAGTTATAACGCCCTATTAATCGAGTGTTCCTGCAGCTATGGTATTGTTAGTTGTTGAATGAATGAGGATAAAAGCGCCGCTGTGACGGTTTTCCGTATAACTGTCAAAGCTTACAGGCTGTTCCGTTTCAATCTGCACTTTACAAATATCATTCAATGTCATGGTACCCCCGCTTTTTAATTGCTCCAGCGAGTGAATATCAACTTTATCAATCACTTCTTTTATAACAGCCGGCGTTCGAAAACTATTTTGCTGCAAAATAACTTTTTGCCCGGGAACATAAGCGGTGTGGTCCATCCAACAAAGAGTAGCCTTTAGTTCCTTTTTTGTTTGAGGCAAATGAGACGTTGGCACAATAGAGCTTCCTCTTACAACAGTACGTTGATCGTTTAAATGCAATACTACCGATGCATTCGCTTCTGCCACATTCACTTCGCGCTGGTTAACTTCTATTTTTTTGATGCTGGTTTCAATACCCGAGGGTAGTATGGTAACCTGTTGGCCTTTTGTATAAGAGCCTCCAACAGTTTTACCTGCCAATCCACGGAAATTATTCTCAGCTTCAATAATATATTGTACCTGGAAGCGTGAAGAAACCTCCTTGCCTGTTTTTTTAAGTTCAATGGTCTCTAAAAACTCCAGTAAGGATTTTCCTTTGTACCAGTTCATATGGCCTGATGCCTGCACCACATTATCGCCAGCCAAAGCGCTTACGGGGATAAATGAAACTGATTGCAATTTTAATGGTTCTGCAAAGGCAAGATAATCCGCTTCAATTTTCCGGAAGGTAGCTTCCGAATAATTAATGAGGTCCATTTTATTGATACATACTACCACATGAGGGATCCTGAGGATGGATGATATAACCGAATGCCGTTTGGTTTGTTCGGTAATCCCATTCTTCGCGTCAATTAAAATAATAGCCGCATCGGCATTACTGGCCCCTGTAAACATATTGCGTGTATACTCAAAATGACCGGGCGTATCGGCAATAATGAATTTACGTTTATCCGTAGTAAAATATTTGTAGGCTACATCAATGGTAATTCCCTGTTCCCGTTCGGCACGCAAACCATCGGTTAACTGCGCCAGGTTTATGCCTGCAGCATGGCCTTCCTTTTTTTGCCGGGTAAGTGTTTCAATAATATCAGTGGAAATGGAATGACTGTCGTACAACAACCGCCCGATGAGTGTGCTTTTGCCATCATCTACATTCCCTGCTGTAAAAAACCTTAATAACTCCATATTGTTGATTCATGATTCAGGATAAATGATAAAAGACACTATGCTCTTTAATCTTTCATCCTGTATCTTTTGTCCTGTTCTAAAAATATCCTCCTTTTTTCCTGTCTTCCATCGCCGCTTCACTAATCCTGTCGTCCATACGCGTTGCACCCCTTTCACTGATTGTTGCGGTTTTTAATTCGTTAATAATATCATCCACCGTGTATGCCTCGCTTTCAATAGCTGCAGTGCAGGTCATGTCCCCTACCGTGCGGTACCTTACTTTTTTGGTAACGATCACATCTTTTTCTTCTATCGCCACAAATTCATTGGTGTTCATTAACTGCCCCTGTTCGGTTAAAATGCATTCGCGCTCATGGGTAAAATAAATGGAAGGCAATTGAATGTTCTCTCTTTTAATATAGTTCCACACATCCAGCTCTGTCCAGTTACTGATTGGGAACACGCGGACGTTTTCGCCGGCGTTTATTTTACCGTTGTATATATTCCATAGTTCGGGTCTTTGCAGGTGCGGGTTCCAAACACCATTCTTATCCCTCACTGAAAAAATACGTTCTTTCGCCCTGGCCTTCTCTTCATCCCGTCGTGCACCACCAATACAGGCATCGAATTGAAACTCATTAATCACCTCGAGCAAGGTATGCGTTTGCAAGGCATTACGGCTTGGGAATTTACCTTTGGCATCTTCCAGTCCTTTTGCCTTAATGGTATCAGCCACATTGCGTACAATCAGCTTTTCGTCCAACTCTTTTGCTAAATTATCCCGGTAAATAAGGGCTTCCTGAAAATTATGCCCTGTATCAACATGCACCAAAGGAAAAGGGAATTTACCGGGACGAAATGCCTTTAAAGCTAAATGAACCAGGCAAATGCTGTCCTTACCTCCGCTGAATAATAATGCCGGCCTTTCAAATTGTCCTGCAACTTCGCGCAAAATATAAATGGCCTCGGCTTCTAATTCATCTAAATAACTGGTATGCATAACAGTGGTTCCTGCTTTAAAGGTAAGAATAGTTTTTAAATAAAAAACAGACTTTTCCTTATTAACCCAGGGCATTTAAAATATCGCTCAAAATATCTTCCTTATTCTCCAGCCCGATAGAAATACGGATCAAACCCGGTGTAATACCAACGGTTTGCCGTTCTTCATCCGACAACTTACAATGGGTTGATGAAGCAGGATGTGTAGCAATGGTGCGGGCATCGCCAAGGTTTGGCGAAATTTTTATCATGTGTAATTTATCCAGGAAGTGTTTTGCCGATTCGTAACCACCTTTTAGGGTGATGGTAATAATACCGCCTCCCGCTTTCATTTGTTTTTTAGCAATGGCATGGTTTGGGTGCGATGGCAAAAAAGGGTAAGATACATTTTCCAGGGTACCGTTTCCTTCCAGTACCTGGGCAACATATAAAGCGTTCTCACAATGCCGGTCCATGCGCAAAGCCAGGGTTTCCAGGCTTTTACTCAACACCCAGGCATTAAAAGGACTTAAGGAAGGACCTGTTAAGCGGCCAAACAAATAAATGGCATTCACCAATTCTTTTTTGCCAACGGTTATCCCTCCCAGTACACGCCCCTGCCCATCCATGTATTTGGTAGCCGAATGAATTACCAGGTCGGCGCCAAAATCAATAGGTTGTTGCAAATAAGGTGTAGCAAAACAATTGTCAACAATCAACAAGAGTTTGTGTTTTTTAGACACAGCGGCTACCAGTTCCAGGTCAATCAATTCAATAGCCGGGTTAGTTGGCGTTTCCAGGTAAATAAACCTGGTTTCAGGTTTAATCAGTTTTTCAATATCCGTTACGTTATTCGTATTAAAATAAGAATGACTGATATTTAGCTTTGGAAAATATTTTGTAAAAATAGCGTGTGTGGCTCCAAATACGGAAGAGCAGGAAACAATATGGTCGCCCGATTTAAGCAAGGCCATAAACGTAGTATATATGGCAGCCATGCCCGACGCGAAGGCAACGCCCGCTTCGGCTTTTTCCAGCAGGCAAACTTTTTCCACAAACTCATTTACATTGGGATTGGTGTATCGCGAATAAATGAACTCATCCGTTTCATCATTAAAAGCCGCCCGCATGTCTTCGGCCGTATCAAATACAAAGCTGGAAGTTAAATACAAAGACGCCGAGTGCTCATTATTAGCACTACGTTCCATTTGCGCGCGAATGGCTTGTGTTTCAAAGTGTTTGTCTTTCATAAATGTCATTTGTCAGTTCGAGCAAGAAAATGCCTCTTTTCCTTCCCACATTCCGGCTAAAATGTGTACTACACATTTTCCCTATATCAATAACTCATTCACTTCTCGATACATATTTGCAAGAGGCAGGCAAATATACTCGAAGTGACCTCATATTTCAATTCAACGTTACTCTGTAACTGATCTTTGCGGTTGGTTCCAGTGTCTTTGTTACCGAGCAGTATTTCTCCATCGATAATTTCACCGCGCGTTCCGCCTTATCTTTATCAATGTTACCCCTAATAAAGAAATGAACATCAATTGTTTTAAATAAAGAGTACCCTTCCGGTCTAACCGGTTCCCTTTCTCCGTTCACTTCTATCTCAACTGAGTCGGGTTCCTGTTTTTGTTTCCTCAAAATAGAAATGATGTCAATAGTACTGCAACTTCCAAGGGCAGCCAGCACCAATTGCATTGGCCGCATCCCTTTTCCGTTGCCGCCTATTTCTTTCGCTGCATCAATAAATACACTGTTACCTTCTTCGTTGGTAGCTACAAGGTTAAAATCTTTATCAATGCGCTTTAAATTAATTTTCATCCTTCTATTCTGTTTTTAAATATAGTAAAAAAATTGCCTGAGGTCCCGCACGGATTCGAACCGTATTCGTATTGAATCAATACGCACCACTGCCACACAGACCGAGACCTTATTGTTACCTTGCCGAATTAACCGCCGCGAAATAGATCTCGTACCAGTCTTGCTTATCCAGATCAATCTTCACTGCCGAAGTTGCATTTTTAATACGTGCCAGATCGTTGGTTCCTACAATGGGCAAAGCGCCTAATTTCAATAACCAGGCTATGGCCAGCTGCTCTTCGTTGATCCCATAATTTGCCGATACTTTTTTCAACGCTGCGCGGATATTAAAGGTCGACTCATCATGCTTGTCCACTAAACGCCCTCCTGCCAGTGGCGACCAGGCCAGGGGCCGGCTGTATTGCTGTTTGATAAAATCCAGTGTCCCATCGGTAATTGGTTTAATGTTCAGCAAATTTAACTCCAGGTGATTGGTAATGATTGGTAAACTTAACCGTGACTGCAACAGCTGATGCTGGTGCACGGTAAAGTTGGCAACACCAACATGCTTTACCAAACCTTTTCTCACTAAAGTTGTCAATGCCGAAGCAGTTTCATCCGCGTCCATTAAAGGATCGGGATGGTGCAGGAGTAAAATATCCACATAATCGGTCCCCAGGTTTTTAAGAGAACGCTCCACACTTTTAAAAATATGATCGGGACTGCTGTCGTAATGCCGTGTACGGTACTCAGGCCTCGACGCATCTGCATGGTTTATCCCGCATTTGGTTGAAATAATAATGTCATCCCGTTTGATATGGCTCTCCTTAATGGCTTTACCAAATAACGCTTCAATCTGATAGTTGCCATACACATCGGCATGGTCAAAGGTGGTAATCCCAAGGTCGAGGCAGGCATGCAATTTTGCCTGCACGGTACGGTAAGAAATCCCATCCGGATCTTCCAATGCCCTCCAGAAACTATAAATTACAGGCGACACTTCGGGGCCATTTTCTCCTAAACTGATCTTTTCCATTTTAAATATTGGGTTGCGGGGTTGTTCTTAAATAAGGCTTTATTTCGGTAAATCCTTTTGGGAATTTAGCCGGAATATCTTCCGTTTTAATAGCCGGAACTACAACCACATCCTCGCCCTGTTTCCAGTTGGCCGGCGTAGCCACGCTATAATTGGCGGTGAGTTGCAGTGAATCAATGACACGCAAAATTTCCGTAAAGTTCCTTCCGGTAGAGGCCGGGTACGTAATGAGTAACTTCACTTTTTTATCGGGCCCGATAATGACTACCGAACGAACCGTGAACTTATCGGAGGCATTGGGGTGCACAAAGCCATAAAGTTTTGATACTTCAAAGGTTGGGTCGGCAATGATTGGGAAATTAACCGAGGTGTGTTGTGTTTCATTAATGTCTTTTATCCAGCTCAGGTGCGACTCAACAGGATCAACACTTAACGCGATTACCTTAACGCCGCGTTTCTCAAAATCGGGTTTAAACTTTGCCACGCTTCCCAACTCGGTGGTACAAACCGGGGTAAAATCGGCAGGATGACTGAATAAAACAGCCCAGCTATCGCCCAGCCATGCATAAAAATTAATTTTTCCTTCTGTGGATTCCGCATTGAAATCCGGTGCTGTATCTCCTAATTGTATTGACATGGTATTTATTTTTTAATGATTAATTATTAACGAGTTCTTTTGTTGCTACTATTTGATGTTCCAGGTTTAAAGCTGCAAGTTGGACACTGTCCTCTACTAACGAAATAAATAATTTATTTTTTAAAATATAATCCCGGTTAGCGATCAGGCTCTTTAAATTTATCTTGCCAACAACGTAGTGATAATCGTTGCCTGTATATTTTTCGGTGATCTCTGTAAACCCAAGCTGTTTCAGGTCGGCTGGCGAATGATAGCGAAGGTATATACGCACCAGGACATTATTTGTAAATGTTGGCGCGTTGCCCTGCACATATTTTTTAAACTCGTATTTATATCCGTGCGATAAAGCCGAAATATCCGATAATACAGCCGCCCCGGTTGGGTAACTGCCCGCTCCCCTGCCCTGCAGGAACTGCTCTCCCGAAAATTTCCCTTCCACGATCACGCCATTAAATTCATTATCCACGTTATACAATTGGTTCGTATCCTTAATAAAACGAGGGGCCACAAGCACGCTTACCTTGTCTTCCAGGCGTTGAATGATTGGAGTTAGCTTTATCTTGTAGCCTTTCTCCGACGCGTATTTAATGTCGTTATCGTGCAGGGTTGTAATACCTATATTCAATATATCTTCGGGTTTTATAATTAAGCCGAAAGCGTGCAGCGCAATGATAATAGCCTTGAATTTAGGATCAAAGCCTTCCACATCATTGGTGGGATCAGTTTCCGCGAAACCTTTTTCCTGTGCCTGCTGCAACGCGTAGCTATAAGACAATTTTTCACTGATGGTTTTGGTGAGAATATAATTGCTGGTGCCATTAAAGATGCCTGATACTTTTTCCAGTTCTTCATTGTCAAAATACTCTTCTAACGAACGGATGATTGGAATGCTTCCACAGGCTGATGCTTCGTATAATAACGACACATTGTTTTCCTGTTGCAGTTTGTACAGTTCTTCAAGGTGCAAAGCCAACAATTTTTTATTGGCCGTTACCACATGTTTTCCTTTTTTCAAGGCTTCACTCACAATGTTAAAAGCTTCATCCGCGTCATCAATCAGTTCCACAATCACATCAATTTCAGGGTTGTTCAAAATTTCCCATTTATCATAAGTGATAAGGTCTGTGGTAACAGTTCGTTTTTTTGTTTTGTCCTTTACGGCAATCTTCACAATATCGGCTTTAAAGCCCGTACTGTTGTTCAGTACATGGTAAAGCCCCTGACCTACACAGCCAAAACCGAATAATCCTATTTTTAATTTTTTGCTCATGTTTTTTGTTTTAATATTAGTTTTAAGTTATCTGTCACCCTGTCACGACGCGTTGTGATGATTCAGAGTCTCCTGAGATGCTGAATCAAGTTCAGCATGACGTAATTCGTAAAAGGTTTTTATATGCTTCGATAACTGTTCCGTTTCTATCAAAAACCCATCATGTCCGTAGAGAGAATCAACTTCTTTGTACACCGAGTTTTTAATGTACTTTGCCAGTAAACGCTGCTCATTTAAAGGAAACAATACATCCGACGTGATGCCAATCACCAGGGTTGGTATAGTAATATCATTTAAAACCGTTTCAATACTATAAGCCCTTTCCCTGGCTACCTGGTGTGAATCCATTGCTTCCAGTAAGCGTACATAAGAATAAGCATTGAACCGTTTCACCAGTTTTTCGCCCTGGTAACGCTGATAAGAAGCTGCCGCATGATGATTCAGGTTATTGGCTCCAGTATTTTTTTGGGTGCGGTTATACGTATGGTAATTCCGGTAGCTCAATAAAGCAATGCTACGTGCTGCCTGCAAGCCTTTTTCTCCGCCATTCACCGAATTTGAAAAATAGGTCCTGTCGGCTTTAATAGCAAGTCTCTGCGATTCATTGAACGCTATGCCCCAGGGTGAATGCTGCGCATTAGTTGCAATTAAAACTAAATTTTCAGTTACTTCCGGGAACTGGAGCGTCCACTCCTGGGCTATTTGCGCGCCTTGTGAACCTCCAATCAGGGTATGAAGCTTTTCAATGCGTAAATGCTCTTTCAGCAATTGCAAGGTATTGGCCATGTCGCGAATGGTGATCTGAGGAAAATAACTGTACCATGCTTCGCCTGTATCGGGATTAATGCTTAGTGGACCGGTTGTTCCAAAGCACGATCCAAGGTTATTGGCACATACAATAAAATATTCCTTAGGATTGAACAGGTCATTCTCTCCAAATAACCCTTTCCACCAGTCAAACACATCGCTGTTGGCTGTAAGGGCGTGCGACACCCAAACCACATTGCTTTTATCGGCATTCAATGTGCCGTAGGTGTGGTAGGCAATATCCAGCTGCGGCAGGGATAAACCATTTTCCAATGGAAATCGCTTTTTATAGGTAAATACTTTCTGACTCATATTTATTTTATTTTTTAACCACACAAATACATCGTTCAGTTTCTGTGTGTTCAACTTGTTTTTGTCTTGAGAGAGCGGCAAAACGAAACCTTTAAAAACGTTTCACCGCTCTCAACTGACTGTTTAATTAATTACTAAAAATAGACTCTGAAAAAATCAACTCCCTGTTTTCCTGCGATGACAGGATATTGACATTACTGGTTAAGCGCTTGCTATGCTTTTGATCGAACGCGGGATACAGCACACCTCCTCTTTGCGCAATGCCAAAAGCGGCCTGCAGGTCTAAAAAATTGCGGTGTTTTGTTTCACCGATCAAATTGGTGGTACTAATTGTTTTTACAGATGTATGTTTATTCGAATTCATGATGTTTAAAGTTTAAATGTTGTTGAAATGAAAATTGTTGAATGATTGAACCCCGGTACAGGATGCATCAAAGCTCCCCGGGCGTGCCAGGGATGAATTTCCGTATCGTAAAAAACAGAAAATCAGCTTAGCACATGCAGCAACAGCAGCACATACAAGCCATCATGAAAATAGTGATGATAACAGAATTAACCACATCGTTTGCATCCAGTTGTGCAACCCGTACTTGTTTTGTTGAATTTGTGTGTTTCATTTTCTTTTTGTTTTTAATTTATTTGCCTCCGTTTTTCATCGGAGTAGGAGTTGGCACCGGTTTTCCAATCCTTTGTTATCAGGACTTTTAGTTGGTTGCCAGTGGGTCAGTGAGCCTATTCTCTCGCCACTTCTTAATAAATTAATTACACACAATAAGGAGTAACTAATTCTGTCGCAAATTTAAGGCATTATTTTTTACAATGCCAAATAAATTTTAAAATAAATTGAAATTAGTTGATTTTACAGGCTTGTAACGGATGTGTATTTCCTGAAACAGAAATTATTTATGGACCAGGTCATTTAAAAAAGAGCGGGCGATCCTCACGTTCTCGTCGACAAAATTTAGTGGATTTTCTTCATATGCCTTGATGCAGGCAGCATGAATTTCCCTGATCTTTTCTACACTGGTAGATTCAAAAGGGTAATCCTTTCTGATCTCACAATAGATCATTTCGATATCTCTTCTTTTCTGAATCTCACTTATCAGCATTGGGTGTTTTTTTGGGGTTAACTCAAAGTTACGAAGATTATACGGCAAAATGTTCAATTAGTTTATTATTTAACGATTTTCCAATATTAAATAATTACTCAGTTCAATAAGCCTTGTTCCAATACTTTCCATTTTATATAAAAGTGTACATTTGCCCGTGCTTAAAAACGTCAGTAAATACCATTTCCTGTTACACTTTATTATCTTTATCCGGGGCTGGTCGCCTATTTTGGGTAAGGGTATCAGCACCGACGCCTTACAACTTGTCTGGTTCAGGATTGCCATCACCCTTTTTTTAATGGCCTTTTATTTAGTGTACATTAAAGCCAATTTGCTCGTTTCATTAAAAAAACTATTACAGCTTAGCGCTGTTGGCATTATTATTTGCATTCACTGGCTTTGCTTTTACGGCGCCATTAAAGTATCAAACATATCGGTTACCATGGCCGCTTTCAGTACCTGCACCTTGTTTACAGCCATTACCGAGCCGTTGATCTATAAACGTAAATTTGTACTTTATGAATTACTGATAGGACTTATCATTATTGCAGCCATTTGTTTGATCTTTTCGGTAGAGTTCCAATTTGGGTTGGGCATTCTTCTTGGAATTTTAGCCGCAGTAACCTCGTCACTTTTCAGTGTGTTCAATGGCATACTTATCCAGGACAAAGAATCGCCCATCAGCTCCCCGGTGCTCTCTTTTATTGAGCTCAGCATGGCCCTGGTTGGCCTTAGCATTTTCCTGCTGTTCAACGGAAGCTTTTCCCCTTCGTTTTTCTCCATTTCTACACAGGATATGATATTACTTACTGTACTGTCTGCTGTTTGCACAGTATATCCTTTCATTGCCAGTATTAATTTAATGAAACACCTTTCGCCTTACACGATTAACCTCATGGTAAACCTTGAAGGCGTGTATGGGATCATTTTAGCGAGTTTAGTGTTTCATGAAAACAAATACCTTTCCGTTACTTTTTATGTGGGCTTCGCCATTATTTTAGCGGCTATCTTCCTCAATGCTTTTTTAAAGCAACGCTTGTATAGCAAAACAGCTCCCGAAAGTTAATTGAACTGTTCGATGCGTTATGATAACCTTGATCAGAATCTTAATGGTGTTGAATTTATTTGAAATTTTGCTACCTGTATACATTAACTCAATGAGGGATCCTGAATCATCACGACTTGTCGTGACAGGATGACGAAATCCATAAGTTTAATTTTTTATCTGAAATGGCATAAATTACCATAAAAAGTTACCTTTGCAACACTTAAAATCAGGGCCATGCAATTTGAGCTAAGCTTAGAATATATCGATCATCTTAAAACCGCCATCAGCGAAAAAAATGAGGCGTATATAAAGGAACAATTCATTGAATTGTATGCGGTTGATATTGCCCTGATCCTGGACAGGCTCGACATTGATGAGGCAAATTACGTGTACGATTTGTTGGATGAAGAGCTTGCGGCTGACGCTTTATTGGAAATGGATGAGGAGAAACGCGAGGCTTTACTTGCCACCTTCTCCACCAAAGAAATTGCGGAACAGCTGGATAATATGGACTCGGATGACGCGGCCGACGTAATCAACGAATTACCGGAAGAGATCCAGGATGAAGTATTATCGCACATTGAGGACATTGAACAGGCAAGCGATATTGCCGACCTGATGAGCTACGAAGAAGGAACGGCTGGTTCCTTAATGGCAAAAGAGCTCGTGAGCATTTACGCGCATGAAACCGTAAGCGCCTGTATTGACGAGATCCGTCGTCAAACAGAAAATGTAGAGGTATTGTACGCCGTATATGTGGTTGATGATAATGAGAAGCTGATTGGGATGCTGTCCCTGAAAAAATTAATTGTGTCGCATCCCCTGGCACGTGTGGAGGAAATTTATGATGCCGATGTCATTTCTGTAAAAACATCCACTTCCAGCGAGGAAATTGCGGAGATCATTCACAAATACGATTTGGTTGTTCTACCGGTTGTTGACCAATTGGGAAGACTTGTAGGACGGATCACTATTGATGATGTGGTAGATGTCATGCGCGAAGAGGCTGAAAAAGACATTCAGTTAATGAGTGGTATTACCGACGACGTTGACAGTAATGACAGTTTATGGCGTTTGTCAAGAGCACGAATCCCATGGCTGCTGGTTGGCATGTGCGGAGGTATTGTAGGCTCACGCATTATTGGAAGCTATGAAGACCAGATCCAGCTCCGCCCGGAAATGGCGTTCTTTATTCCTTTAATTGGTGCAACCGGAGGAAACGTAGGCGTGCAATCGTCGGCCATTATCGTTCAGGGACTTGCCAGCAACACATTAATAACCGATCGTATAGCCCCTAAATTATTAAAGGAATTAGCGGTAGGCCTTATCAATGGTGCCATTTGCTCGAGCCTTATTTTAGGTTACAATCTACTCATCAGCGAATCATGGGCGCTTGCCGCTACCGTAAGTGTGGCCCTGTTCACTGTTATTATTTGCGCGTCGTTTTTAGGAACATTTGTTCCCCTCACCATGAATCGCTTTAAAATAAACCCGGCCCTGGCAACCGGTCCTTTCGTTACTACTTTAAACGACATCATCGGGATCTCCATTTATTTTTTAGTTGGTCGCTTACTATACACTGTATTTTAAATGCAAAGCATAGAGCAACTTCGTTCGGGAAAATTAAAAGGCATTACCCGCCTCAACCTTTCCTGCGGCTTAACCGAATTTCCACCGGAGATCTTTGAACTGGCAGATACACTGGAAATTCTTGACCTGTCGGGTAACCAGCTATCGCAGCTTCCCGAAAATTTTGGCGACCTTAAAAAACTAAAGATCGTTTTTTTCTTAAACAATAATTTTACCGTTTTTCCTGAAGTATTGGCAACATGCCCGGCTTTAAGCATGGTATCGTTTAAATCCAACCAGATCACTCACATTCCTGCAAACGCGTTTCCGGTAAATTTACAATGGCTCATCCTCACCAATAATTGTATTGAAGAAATTCCTGCAAGTATTGGCCAATGTTCTCGCCTGCAAAAAGTAGCCCTTGCCGGCAACCGGTTAAATGCCTTGCCAGCGGAAATGGCACAGTGTACCAATCTTGAACTTTTGCGTATCTCTGCCAATGAGCTTACTGAATTTCCTCAATGGCTTTTATCATTGCCCCGGCTTAGCTGGTTGGCCTATGCCGGCAACCCGTTTTGCCAAACCGTCCAACCGAGTGATGAACTTCCTGAAATTTCGTTCAGGGAACTTGCTCTGCTCGAAACATTGGGCGAAGGCGCTTCGGGTATAATTTCAAAAGCCACCTGGCATGGAGAACAACAAAAAGAAGTGGCCGTAAAAGTATTTAAAGGCGAAGTAACCAGCGACGGTTACCCTCAGGATGAAATGAATGCCTGTATCTTAGCCGGCCCACATAAAAACCTGGTAAGGGTCATTGGCAAAATAAAAGAACATCCTGAAAGAAAAACAGGACTTGTGCTTGAGCTAATCCCACCTACTTTTAAAAACCTGGCAGGCCCACCGAGTTATGAAACCTGCACGCGCGACACCTTTAAACCGGAAACTGATTTTAAGATAAGCACCATTTTAAACATTGTCACATCCATTGCCTCTGCCGGAAAGCACCTTCATAATAAAGGAATTATGCATGGTGACCTATACGCCCATAACACACTTATTGATGAAGATGACAATACCATTTTTGGCGATTTTGGTGCTGCTACTGTTTACAACCTTTCTGACAAGGATGCAACTTTGTTTGAACGTTTGGATGTAAGGGCTTTTGGCTGTCTGGTGGATGATTTGCTGAGTCAATCGCAGGATGAAACAAGCAATGAACTTAAAAACTCACTTGTATTGTTAAGAGATTCCTGCATGAATGACTCAATTACAAAAAGACCATCATTTATGGCAATTGAAGAATCACTGGAAGTCATAAACAAAGTTTATTTTACAAATGCTGCTAATACCTGAACCAACGCAACGGTTAGGTCAAACGTAGCATTGATGAGTTCACCTAAGAATTCTACAATGCCCTCCATATCATTATTATCCTTAAGCCCATTCGTGAAATTCTCCCTGATATATAAGATCATAGTATGTTTTGCTACTGAATCTTTTGCATATTTGTTTAGGCTTGTGATGCTTAATGGATAAATATCGTCGGTTAACGACTCACTGAAATAATACTTGTCGGAAGTGCCTTTTGTAATTCTGTAAAAATAAGGAGGATACGATTTCCAGACAGGAAATATTCTCCCTTTATAAAATCTCCGGCGTTCTCCATAATCAGTAATTATTCCCCAAAACTCATTTGCATAAATCTTTTTTTGTGTTTTATCCGAGAATGTTACCAGGATAGAAGAATCTTTTTTATCAGCCTGAACTTTTTTTATACCCAATGAATCCACCAAAACGGTATTACCCTTAAAGTATATGTATTTGGTCTTATACGTTATTTTCGTATTGATCGTACTGTCAAGCCTCGCATTTAAAAGGCTGACTGATTGAGCCTGGCAGAGCTGAACACAAAACGCTAATACTATACCAATGATTTTTCTCATCATTATTTTTTGAACTCCTTTATAATATCCAGAATAAAGATAGCCAGGTATACAGAGCCATTGATTACCCGTGCAAATGTATCGCTGTCATCAGGATCATAATGCCTTTCATTTCTATCGCTGCTGCTCTCTGTTTTCTTAGGAAATTTTTCTGCAATATAAGTCGTCAGGTTATTTCTTTTAACAGAATCAGTCACGTGCCGGTTCACACTGCTCAGGGTTAAAGGGTGAATGTCGCCGGTTAATGTTTCGCTAAAGTAATACTTGTCAAAAGGCTTTTTGGTGATCCGGTAAAAATAAGGAGTCCCCTGTTTCCATATGGGGAAGGACCGCCCGTTATAAAATCGCCGGCATTCACCATAATCAGTAACCACTCCCCAGAACGCGGCGGCTTTTACTCTTTTTTTTGTATTATCGGCATACGTAATAATGACCGTAGAGTCTATTTTGCTGCTCCGTGCTTTTTTAATGGTCATGGAATCGACCACTACTGTTTGACCCATAAAGTAAATACATTTTACTTTATGTCCGGGGTTTGGCGCGCTGACAATACTATCCAACGTGGCATTCAAACGGTTCAGAGGCTGTGTATAAGCAATACAACTACAAAGTAAACAATTTATAAGAGCAACGTATCTTTTCATTGATTCGGGTGTATACTAAGATACCATATAAAATGAAAAGAAGAAAAAGTGGAGTACAAATTTTATTTCCTCAACGAATTAAAACGCTTAACGGCAATAAGCTGATCGTAGTAAGTTCCGCGCTGACGATGGTACACATAAATGGCATATTCATTTTCAGTTTCCCAATGGTTGCCTTCACTCATGGATTCATCGCCTCCCTTTTTCTGATCCTGGAGGTACACATAGGTATAATTATAGTAACCCTGCTTAATGAACAGGTTGCACTCATAGCCAAAGCGCTTGTAATTATACACCATCCGGTTGGTTTTATTCAGGCGCCATTCGGTTAGTTTTCCCAATACATAAAAATTTCCGCCGCCTTCCGCGTTATCATAAGGCAAAAAGAATTTCACCCAGGCATAATCTGCTTCGGTATCGGCATTGGTAGCCATATCCTGGTTCTTAATCAGGAAACCACCATTCAGGTCATTGTAAAAACTGTAACTCTTAAAGGTCCTGATCTCGTCTTTCTTTAATTCAACATGATAAATATAGGCGCTGTCCCTGGTAATGTCGTTGATCCTTTCCGTATAAGTTCTCAGGGAACGGGTATCGAAATAACGGAACTCATTGCCACCATTGAAGGTTGATTTATCATCGAGCGAATAAGTAAATTGTTTAGTGTCGGAAAAAGTAGGTTTGATATTATTAACAGCATTGTCCCAGCGATTATTTTGCGTAATAATCACTTTCATATCCGTAAAGGGGTTTGTCATATCATAAGCACCCGAATTAATTTTAAAATCAATGTGCTGTTTCTCATACTGCTCATCATTACCATTGGCCTGGCGTGTAGTGGCGGTTACCGTTATTTTGTTATCATAGATCATGAAACGCTTGGTGGCAACGATCTTTTCCTTATCATTATCCTGGTATACATACACAATGTAATTTCCTGTTTTGGAGAACTGCATGTTGGCCTGCGGGAACAAAATGGCATAATGCGTGTATTTTTGAATGGTATTGGTGGAAAAAGAAAAATTTAAAATATTGGCTTCGAAAAAACCATTCATGTACTCGGCGCTCACCAGGTTCGAAGGCTCCCAGTCGGCCGAACAATGCACAAAACTAATGGAATACGATTTTTTATCGGCCTCCAGGTCATCAAAACTCAGCTCAAGCTGTTCGCCTGAGTTGAATTGTATGACTGCCGGGTTGGCGTCGAAAGTAGACTCATGAAGCAATACCGTTTTAATATAGGGGCGGTAGGTCCAGTCCTCATAGCGCATCTGGTCGTCGTTGGCATAGTCGTCCTGCGAAACCAGTTTTAATGCGCACATTAAAAACAAAACACTGAAATAAAGCTTAGTTAAATTCATTTGATGCAAACGTAAAAATACGGTTTTTAGTGTTTATGCTCACGTTAAAAAATGAAAAGACATCCTCCGCCCTGCGGGCACCTCCTTCAAAGGAGGAAAGAACAAAATTGCATTAATCCCTGATGAGCTCACCCTTACCGGTTTTGGTTAAATGAATGGTGTTGGGATTTCCGGTATAGTGAATATCGCCATCACGGTCGATAAGAATATCCATTAAACCATTCTCAGGCGCTTTAATGTAGGCATGACCAATGCTCACACTGTGCAGGTAAACATAGCTTTGTATGGTGAGGTCAGAAGCATATAAGTAATTGGTGCCGGTATAATCGCTCATCAAATCTTTTGTGGTTCCTGTGAGATAAATACTCCCATTTCCATGCACACTACCAAAAAACTGCTGCGTGTTAAGGTCCAGCTTTACATCGCCCGAATTTTCTATCCTTACCGAAATATCATTTTGTGTAATGGTATTGGTGCTTTGGATGGTTCCCACACTCTCGTTTTTAATATGCTTGAAATAAGGCGCCGTAATGTACACCCTGATGGTATGCTTGTAGCCACGCACCCAGTTACACCTATTGGTGTTATAAACTTTAAGCGTTTCTCCATCCAGCTCGGTTTTGATGAGCTTTTGTAAATTTTCGCCAGCCTCTACTTTCACTTCATACTCAGGACCCTGGGTAATGTAAAACTCCATTTTATCCTTCGTGTCAATGCAGGTAAAATCTCTCAGGTCGCGGTAAATCACATTTTCCTTACCCGAAGATTTCACACAATCGCACATGTTCTCCTTCTTGCACGAGAGCATTAACAGCAGTAAAAGCGGGTATATCAGCAATTTATAATTCATGTGCCTTTTTCTTTTTTATGCTAAAACGATAGCCAATCCCATAGTCAAAATGTGCTGCCACCGCCCAATGCGACTTCATGGTAAAATTCACCATCAAACCATTCTTGCAATAATACCTTATGCCAATACGGTGAAAAATAGGTCCGTCTTCCTTAGGTTTTGAAATGGCATAATAGCCCATTTCAATTGGAAGGCTCACACGTCCAATATTATAAGCATAGCAGGCTTTTACCCCAAGTTGCAGGATATCTGTCCAGCTGTTAGCCGGGTGACCAGATGTTTCGAGGTGATAGGCATTTTGAGTATCATAGCACACATCAATACCGCCGCCCCATTTGTGGGTGTTGCGCACATTGTAATAATAATTGGCGCCAAATGTATTGGCAAAATACCTTGGTCCGGCAGGTGGCTCATGCTCATTGGTGCCCACGGCGTCCCATACTAAGATCTCGTGCTTGCTTGGCCAGGTGGAGGCAGAATCGGCAAGGTCTGCCTTAGCAACCTCGCCATTCAGTTTATAAGTAAGGCCCAGGTTCAGTGAAACCACATTCAATCCCAGGTTAGGCACGCTTGTTCTTCCATTGGAGGCATGCGCGAATGACAAGCCCGGCTCCAGCCTGAATTTGTTGCTCAGGTTCAGGTGCCATAACACCTTCCACTGCACAAACGTGTTCCAATGGCTGGCAATGGCAATATTCTTAGGATTAGTTTCAATATCGAATTTTTTAGTGAGGTAGGAAACACCCCAGCAAATGCGCAGTACCGGCCTGGATGCCCTGATCTTTTTATTCAAAGGAATCTCTACATAAGGAGAGAGGGCATAGCAATACCCAAGTTGTTTAGGGTTGGCAAAATCAATATAATTAAAAGAGAGCCCTACTTCGGGAAAATTATTTTCGCGGTGCCAGCGTTTGGTACCGGTTGTGGGTTTCACAAAATCAACTTCAATTCCTGGTATATACCCTTTTACCAGGCCGCCAATGGTGCTGCGGTGTTCAAAAATGAAACCATAGGTTGGCGCTACTTTTATGTAAAAGTCCTTGGTACCTGTCATCTTTCGTTGCGAAAAAGCCAGTAAGGGTAAAAAAGCCAGACAATATGTAACGAGGGTTTTCAAAATTGCTGCGCTAAAATAAGGTTTTAATCAACATAATTAAACTCCGTTCAAAAGTTTTAATTGCCGCCAATAGTCAAAAAAAAGTCCCTGAAAAATGGAATGTCCGGCTTTAACGAAAATTTATTTTTTCTATTCAAATAAACCCTAAATTAGCCCCGAAAAAACATCCCAACCATGGAAGTAAAAGATATAAAAGATTCGGGCTTAGCTCAAAATCCGGTTATTGGACAAATGTTAATCAATAACCACGAACAAATTTTATTTTGTAACGATAATGCAACTGGCTTAAAGGCCATTATTGCCATTCATAATACCGTACTGGGGCCATCGTTAGGCGGTACCCGCATGTGGAACTACAATAATGAAATGGAGGCTTTAACCGACGTGTTACGTTTATCGCGTGGTATGACCTACAAATCATCGGTAGCGGGTTTAAACCTTGGTGGCGGCAAAGCCGTTATTATTGGCGATGCCTCTAAGATCAAATCGGAAGCTTTATTGCGCCGCTTTGGCAAGTTTGTGAATAGTCTTGGTGGCAAATACATTACTGCCGAAGATGTGGCCATGAACAGCCGCGATATGGAGATCATTAAAATGGAAACGGATTATGTAAGCGGTTTGCCCGAAAATATGGGTGGCAGTGGCGACCCCTCTCCGGTTACTGCTTATGGTGTTTATGTGAGCATGAAAGCCAGCGCTAAAGAAGCCTTTGGCAGCGACAGCTTATCGGGCAAAAAAGTACTGGTGCAGGGTATTGGGAATGTGGGGATGCATTTGGTAGAACACTTAAGCAAAGAAGGCGCTAAAATATACGTTTACGACATTAGCGAAGAACGCATAAAAACAGCGGTTGAAAAACATAAAGCCGAGTTTGTTGCCGCCGATAAAATGTTTGACCTGGATATTGATATTTATGCGCCTTGCGCTTTGGGTGCAACAGTAAATGATGACACCTTATCGAAATTAAAATGCAAAGTTATTTGTGGCGCTGCCAACAATCAGCTGGCCGATGAGAAAAAACACGGCGAGATGGTGTTGTCAAAAGGTATTTTATATGCCCCTGATTTTGTAGTGAACGCCGGCGGCATTATCAATGTGTTTTATGAACTGGAAGGCTATAACCGCGAGCGTGCCATGGCCCATGCCGAAAAAATTTATGGCACTACATGGAACATTATTCAAACAGCTAAAGCGCAAAACATACCGACTTACGCCGCTGCTAATAAAATTGCCGAACAGCGCATTGAAAGCATTGCAAGAATAAACGCCGTACTATAAATAAATTTAGAAAGTTTAAAGGTTTGGAAAGTTTAGAAATATATTCATAAACTTTCCATACTTTTGCACTTCAATTGTTCCATTACCTAATTATCTAATTGACTAATTAATTTTCGTTCTTTATGCTAAACAGACGTTACCTTCGAATAAAAACCATGCAAATGCTTTATTCCTATTTCCAACAGGATAAGCCGGATATTGCATTTTATGAAAAAGAATTATTCAAAAGTTTAGATAAGATCTACGACCTCTATCTCTACGTATTGGTATTGTTTACCGACATGCACCATACAGCCCATTTGGTTTTGGAAGAGAACAAGCAAAAACGCTTACCTACCAAAGAAGACCTGGAACCTAACTTACGATTCATTGAAAATGTGATCTTGGTTTCTTTATCGCAAAGCGAGGAGTTAAAAAAAGAGATCAGCAACCGTAAAATTTCATGGCAAAGCGATTTTGACCTGGTTCGAAAACTATTTGCCGAGCTAAGGAATACGGAGTTATATAAGGAATACATGTCTTCCCCTACCCCTTCGGCCAAAGAAGATAAACAATTCCTGATCTCGGTTGCAACTGATTTTTTATACAACCACGAACTTCTGAACCATGTGTTTGAAGAGAAGAACATTCACTGGGCCGATGATACCTATGGCGCTTTTTCAATGGTATCACGAACATTCGAAAACTTTACAGGCACGTTTAAATTAGTTCCCTTATATAAGGATGCTGAAGACGATAAAAACTTCATATCTGTTTTATTTCGCAAAACCATTGCCGGTGACAAGGAGTATGAAAAAATGATCGATCTTAAGACCAAGAACTGGGAACTGGAACGCATTGCCGCAATGGATGTACTGCTCATGAAAATGGCCATTGCCGAGTTCTTATACGTGAGCAATGTCCCCGTAAAAGTATCATTGAATGAGTACATCGATATCTCAAAAGAATACAGCACCCCAAACAGCAAAACCTTTATTAATGGGGTTTTGGATAAAATTATTGCTGATCTGAAAAGCGAGAACAAGATCCAGAAAACCGGTAGGGGATTAATGGAAGGGAATTAGTTTCTGGTTTGAAGTTTCAGGTTATATACATAAACTTGAAACAAGAAACCTGAAACAAGAAACTTGAAACGTGAAACGTGAAACTTCTCATTCTCGATAATTACGACAGCTTTACCTATAACCTGGTTCACTTGGTTGAAAAAGTAAGTGACCTGTCCTTTGATGTGATTAGGAACGATAAGATCTCACTGGAGGATGTTGCATCCTATGATAAAATCCTGTTATCACCGGGCCCGGGTTTACCCAAAGACGCCGGTATTATGCCCCAGCTCATTAACATCTATGGCAGCACAAAAAACATTTTAGGCATCTGTCTCGGAATGCAGGCTATTGGCGAAGCATACGGAGCAAACCTCAAAAATCTTGATACAGTAGTGCATGGCATGGCAACACCTGTCACGCTCACCGCCGATCATTTTTTATTTAAAGGTTGTCCGCAAACCTTTGATGTAGGACGCTACCACTCCTGGGTAGTTGATCCGGTTCTGTTGCCTGCTGCATTAAAAGTTATCGCTACCGACCAATCAGGAAACATCATGGCTTTGCAACATGCCAGTCACAAGGTATGCGGGGTTCAGTTTCACCCCGAATCCATTTTATCCGAATACGGTGAAACTATTCTGAAAAACTGGATGAGTTCCTAATCCAGGCTGTGATAAGGGGTCACAAAAAATTAAAAATATTCCCCGAAAAACGGTATAAAATCCTAAATTTACGTTCTATTAATTAAAACAAATGAAGGCAATTTATTTAGTGATCGTGTCGGTACTGATTTTTACGTCCTGCAAAGAGCAAAGTGGCGAAATTTCAACAAACGATGTCATGAATACCAAAACGGCTGATGGCAATACAGGTGACAATTTACCAGAGATTAAATTTGAAGAAGAAACGCACGACTTTGGAAGGATTACCCAGGGCGAAAAAGTAGCCTTTGGTTTTAAATTTAAAAACACCGGCAAAGCCAACCTTATTATTTCGGCGGCAAACGGAAGCTGCGGATGTACCATACCAGAGTACCCGAAAAAACCAATCGCGCCGGGCGAAGAGGCTACCATTAATGTAGTGTTTGCGAGCGAAGGAAAATCGGGCATGGTTGAAAAATCGGTAACCCTGGTTACCAATTGCGAACCAAGTACCCGCATCATTTACATTAAAGCAAATATCATTGTGCCCACAAGCGCTAATCCAAGCGAATTGCCAACAGCACATTAATTAAATAATTACGAATTGGTACGAATATACGAATCCACTCACACAGCAAACAAAAACACATATTCGTGTTATTCGTCCAAAAATTCGTAATCATAAAAAACAGAACAATAAACATAAATAACACACAAAACACATGAACAACTTAGCAATTTTAATGGGCGGTGGCGCACAGGGCGGAAATCCAATCACACAGATCGTACCTTTGGTATTAATCATCGTTGTATTCTATTTTTTTATGATCCGTCCCCAGATGAAAAAACAAAAAGAAACAAAAAAATACATTGAGGCTTTAAAGATTGGTGACAAAGTTTTGACCATTGGCGGCATCTACGGCACCATTCAAAAATTAAATGAAGACGGAACCATTATCATGGCGGTTGAAGATGGCACAAAAATGAAGATCGCTAAAAGCGCTATTGCTCAGGATGCGTCGGCTACTTTAAACCAAACAGCTTAAGCGTGGCGGCGTCAAATGCCATAACACGCATCAGGCGCCAGCTTTTAAGCAAAAAAGTTGGTACATTTTTAATTTGTTTAGGCCTTGCATCACTCCTTTGGGTGGTGCATGCCTTAAACAGGAATTACAAATACACCTTAAACATTCCCGTTAAGTTCTTAAACCTCCCTGCCAATAAATTAATTATTGGCGAACTTCCCGAAAAACTTACGGTTGACATAAAAACGAGCGGACTTAAACTACTGTTCATTTCATTAAAAGACCTGAATGAATCGTTACTTATTGATTTCAATTCATTAAAGACCAATGCCAAGTCGCAGGCCTACTCCATCAGCAACGGAAATTTTAATTTAAGGAACGTCCTTAATTTTGATGTGGAGGTCATGAAAATAAGGCCCGACACCTTGTTCTTCTCTTCAAGCAAAGGCAAATCCAAACTTGTTCCCATTAAAGCAAACATGCAGGCATCCTTCATGCCTGGTTATTCCATCATTTCAAAACCTGTTATCACACCGGCTTATGTTACTGTAACCGGCGATAGCAGCGAATTAAAGGCCATTGATACCGTGTATACACACTTGTTGAATTTAAAAGATGTACACGAAAACTTCAGCACTACCATTCCCCTTAAAAAAGCTTACGCATCGCTTAGCTACAATGTAAAGGATGTTCAACTGAGCTTTAATGTCGACCGCTTAACGGAAGCTAGCATTCAACTACCTGTGCAGGTTATGCACCGCACCAGCGACGAAAAAGTAAAATTGCTCCCGCCATTTGTTACTGTAACTTACCTGGTAGCTATGCGCGATCATGAATCCATCCAACCCGGTTTGTTCAAAGCTATTGTCAATTTTAAAGGCATTGAAGAAAAACAAAAAACATTAGCGATTGAACTAAGCGTTAAACCCTCTGAAGTTAAAATTTTAAAAGTAGAACCCTCCAGCGTTTCATATTTAATATATAAGTAATGGTTATTGGGCTCACAGGCGGCATAGGAAGCGGAAAAACAACCGTGGCAAAGTTATTTGAGGTAATGGGCTGCGCGGTTTATAGCTCCGACGAAAGGGCAAAAGATGTTTACTTTAATGCTGATGTGAAACAACAGGTTATTGACCTGCTCGGCAAAGAAGCTTATAAGAATGAACAGGAAATAAACCGGAACTTTATCTCCTCAAAAGTGTTTGCCGATACAACTCTGCTTCAGAAATTAAACAGCATTATCCATCCGGCCGTTAAAACCGATTTCATACAATTCGTTAACCATTATGCTGCTCATCAATTAATTATTAAAGAATCGGCTATTCTTTTTGAAACAGGTATCTATAAAGACCTTGAAAAGACCATTTTAGTGATCTCACCTTTAGAACTAAAATTAAAAAGGTTAATGCAGCGAAACGCATTTTTAAAAGAGGAGATTGAGAAACGAATGAGCGCGCAGTGGGGCGATGAGCAAAAAACAGCTCTCGCCGATTTTGTAATTACCAACGATGATACAAAAGCGCTGATCCCACAGGTTAACGAAATCATATTAAAACTAAGCCATGCTCAAGCGTGATTATTTAATAAAACAGTTCGAAGAGTTTGGCAAAGTGCTGGGAGCCATTTTAGGCTTAAAAAGAGAAGGCAACCTGTCGCAGTTGAATGACATGATTAGGGAAGCGGCACAAAAATATGCCGCCAGCGAAATTGATTTTGTTGAAATGATCCCCGATGAATTATTGCTAAGCACTTTAACCGATGAGAAAAAATTAACGGATGAGCAACTCAAAATGCTGGGTGACCTGTTATTTGAAAAAGCGGAATATTATCTCGCCTCTAATGCCCCGGAAACACAGTCGCTTAATTGCTATAAAAAATCCAAACGTATTTATTCCTTTTTAAAAGAACACGCAACCATCAATTTCTCCCTGGATATGCATTATAAGCTGGAATTGCTGGCAAAGATGGGATTATGAACTTATTGTCGCTTCGAGTTCATTTGCCTGTCTCTTGCAAATGAGTATCGAGAAGTGAAGAATGAAGAACAGTTCTCGATACATTTTTTGTAAAAGGCAGACAAAAAATACTCGAACTGACACTATTCTCAGATTATACTATAGATCAAGAAATTTATTGATTATTTAAAAAAGTTTGTATATTCGTTTATACCGATATGCAAAAACTCCTTGTTATATGTTTATTTCTTACGGGCATTATGTTTGCCCAGCCAAATGAATTTGACAAATACGGTCCTTTCGGTTCACAGGTGTACACCAATTTAAAAACAGCGCTCGATATTACCACCAATGTTTACAAGATGGATTTGAGTTACCAGAAACTGGAACCAAAGCTCTACGCAAAAATTGGTAAACTGAAAGACTTACAGGCCTTGCGGTTAAGCGGGAATGAAATAACTACTTATCCAGCCGGTTTCAGTGATTTGTATAACCTGGTTTATTTTGCCAGCTATAACAATGATTTTACGAGCTTTCCTCCCGAACTTAAAAAACTATCGAACTTAAATTACCTTGAGTTCTTTGCCGCTAAATTTGACAGCATCCCTGCTTCCATTGCTTACCTGGGCAAATTAAAAACATTAAAGATCTCGTCGACTAACGACACGCTGCATTTACCAACAACACTGAAATATTTGAAAAACTTAAAGGATGTGACCATTGAGAATTGTGTATTGGACAGCTTCCCAAAGGAAATATTCAGAATCCCTAATCTTAATTTCTTAAGTTTAACCAACACCAATATTTTTTATGTCACCCGGCACTTTGAGCGTTTAACGAACCTTGAAGTATTGGTTTTAGACGCCAATCAACTGCAAAGCCTGCCTTTTGATATTTATAAGGCGCAGAAACTACGATTGCTTTCTGTAAAAAATAACCACTTGCAAAAATTGCCCGATTCCATTTCACAACTTCCCAATCTTACCTTGCTGGATGTGCGGGGCAATGGTTTTTCGAAAGAGTACATTGAGGAACTAAAAGCCTTGCTGCCTGGCTGCGAGATACGGTTCTGATCTTTTCACCACAGAGACACAGAGAATATGTTTTTGTGATAACGTCTCTTAAATCCCTTTTATCAAATAGTCTCTTAGGTCCCTGTATTAAACTTTTTCATAAATCCATCCATGAACCATTGCGGTGGCTGCATGGGTTTGTTCTTTATCTTATCAATAAATACAAGGGTTACCGATCCGTTATTGAGCAATTCATTTTTTTGGTTAAAACATTCGTAGTGAAAGGTGATCCTGACACCTGGCATTTCTTTTACCGTAGTCACAATCCGTACTTCATCGTCATATAAAGCCGGTTTTTTATAGTTAATGGTTAAGTTAATAACCGGCATCAACACCCCACTCTCCTCCATTTCGCGGTAACTAAAACCCAGGCTACGCATGGCCTCAACCCGGCCCACTTCGTAATACTGGGCATAAACCCCGTAATATACAAAGCCCATTTGGTCGGTTTCGCCGTAACGTACTCTTAACGTTGTTTCTGTTTTAATCATACAAATTATGTCTTATCTTTAAAGCACTTAAATATACTTTTCCGTTTCATGAAAATTCCTTTAAAAATACTCTTTTTTTCAGTAGTTATTGGCTTGTATTCCTGTTCTCAAAAAACAAGCGTTACCAATTTTACCGAATCACATATCGTTGTTACTAATCCAAAAGTCGACAGCTCCATTTACAAAGCACTCTCGCCCTACAAAAAATCGCACGATGAACAAATGTATTCCGTGATTGCCAAAAGTGAAGATGCCTTGCTGAAAGCCGATGTGGAAAGTACCCTTGGAAACTTTTTTTGTGACGCGGTGATCTTTGAGACCAAAAAATTATTAGGTAACGATTCAAGCATGCTGGATGTGGCTGTTTTTAATAAAGGTGGCTTGCGCAATTCCTTACCTAAAGGGAACATCACCATTGGTAATATTTTTGAACTAATGCCCTTTGACAATGAGGTGGTATTATTAAAATTAAGCGGAACGCAATTTAAAGACATGTGCTACAAGATCGTGGAAAAAGGCGGGATCCCTGTTGGCGGTATGCGCCTGGTAATGAAAGGAAACGCGCCAACCGACATTACCATAAACGGAAAAGCGTTTGATGAGAATAGGGATTACTGGGTAGTTACCTCCGATTACCTTGCTAATGGCGGCGACAGCTATACCTTCTTTAAAAATCCAAAAGACAAAAAAATAATGAATGTCCTGCTCCGCAACATGATCATTAATTATTGCGAGGACATTACCAAACTTGACCAAACTATAAAACCAACGCTCGATGGCAGAATTCAATTATCAAAATAGACGCGATTTTTTAAAATATTTTGTCGGCACATCCGCTGTTTTAGCTGGTTTTCCGGCACTTTCGAATGAGGTATTAAAAAGCAAGGACCTGTCGCGCTTAACCATTTTATACACCAACGATGTGCACAGCCGCATTGAACCTTTTCCGGCCAACGATCCAAAATTTGCCAACATGGGTGGTTTTGCCAGGCGGGCAGCCGTTATTGAAGAGCTGAGAAAGGAGAATGATAATGTATTACTGCTCGACGCGGGTGATATTTTCCAGGGAACGCCTTATTTTAACCTGTTTGGTGGAGAACTGGAATATAAGCTGATGAGTTTGATGAAGTACGACGCGACCACCATTGGCAACCATGATTTTGACCTGGGGGTTGATAACATGACCAAACAAATGCCTAACGCCAATTTTGCCTTCATTAATTGCAATTACGATTTTTCGAATACCAGCCTGCATGACAAAATACTTCCTTACAAGGTCTTCGACAAACAAGGCATTAAGATCGGGGTTTTGGGATACGGAATAGAACTGGAAGGCTTAGTGGATAAACGAATGTACAAGGATACCGTTTATCAAAATCCAGTACCTGTAGCTAACGCCACGGCCCGTTTATTAAAACAGGACCTGGGCTGCGATTATGTGATCGCATTGTCGCACCTGGGCTTTTCTTTCCCCGATAAAAAAATAAGCGACACCACCATGGCGCCCCTCACCGAACACATCGACCTGATTATTGGCGGGCATACCCATACTTTTTTGGAACACCCTGTAAAAATAGCCAACAGGGTTGGCAAGGAAGTGCATGTAACACAGGTTGGCTGGGCTGGTATCTGGCTCGGAAAACTGGATGTGTATTTCTCCTATAATAAGAAAAAAATCTCACATAATTCAAATAATAGAAAAATTTAAAAAAGCAAGGGCAAAACGAAAATTTTTCGAAATTATTTATTCATTTTTTCCTTGTGAGATTAAATAATCAGTATATATTTACAAACTCGGACTTGTTAATAATACTAAACACTATATACTTAATAACTTATTTAATCATATGAAGGAAAAAACAGCTGAAACCGTGTGGAAGAATTGCCTCAGAGTAATTCAGGATAATGTAAGCCCTCAGAATTTTGCAACCTGGTTTGAACCGATTAAAGCCATCAAAATTCAAGACAACGTTTTAAATATCCAGGTTCCTTCTCAGTTTTTTTATGAATGGTTAGAAGAGCACTATATCACCATCATAAAAAAAGTTATTCGCAAAGAATTAGGAACAGAAGGAAGGATTGAGTACAGCATTGTGATGGATAACGGTACCGGTAAATCGGAGAAAGCAGTGATGCTGAAGGTACCAAACATTAATACGAATTTAAGGAACAACCCCGTTTCAATGCCTATTGACATCAGCAATGGCGCTATCAGGAACCCGTTCATCATCCCAGGCCTTAAAAAGGTTTCGGTTGAGTCGCAATTAAACCCTAACTACTGCTTTGATAATTTTGTGGAAGGCGATTGTAACCGTTTAGCCCGCTCTGCCGGTTACGCTGTTTCCCAAAAACCGGGCGGCACCGCTTTTAACCCCCTATTATTATACGGAGGTGTTGGTTTAGGTAAAACCCACTTGGCACAGGCTATTGGTATCGACATTAAAAAGAATTTCCCGAACAAGACCGTTCTTTACGTTCAGTCGGAAAAATTCATCTCCCAGTTCATTGATTCCATTAAAAACAACAACCAGAATGATTTCGTTCACTTCTATCAAATGATAGATACGTTAATCATTGACGATATTCAGTACCTGGCAGGTAAAGAAAAAACACAGGATGTGTTCTTCCATATCTTTAACCACCTGCACCAGTTAGGAAAACAAATTATTTTAACAGCCGACCGTGCTCCTGTTGAAATGCAGGGAATTGAGCAACGCTTGTTATCCCGTTTCAAATGGGGCTTAAGCGCCGATTTACAAACTCCTGGTTTAGAAACGCGTATTGCCATTCTCGAGAAAAAAGTTTACAACGAAGGCATCCAGTTACCAAAAGAAGTGTGCGAATACCTGGCGTATAGCATTACCTCAAACGTACGTGAGCTGGAAGGCGCTTTAATTTCCTTATTAGCGCAATCATCACTAAACAAAAAAACCATTACCCTGGAGTTGGCCAAACAAATGATCGACAAGTTTGTGAAATCAACAGCCCGCGAGGTTTCAATCGATTATATCCAGAAAGTGGTGTGCGATTATTTCGATTTAAACATCGACTTAATGAAATCAAAAACACGCAAGCGTGAAGTAGTTCAGGCACGCCAGATCGCGATGTTCTTTGCCAAGAGCATGACCAAATCGTCACTGGCAACCATTGGCATGCACTGCGGCGGGAAAGACCACGCAACAGTATTGCACGCCTGCCGTACGGTAAATAACCTGATGGATACCGACAAGCGTTTTAAAGCGTATATTGAAGAGTTAGACAAGAAAATCAGCATCAATAACTAATTCTCCTCAAACACATCAAAATCCCTCGAAAACACCGAGGGATTTTTTTTTACAAAGCAATGCTTAGCCCCTATCAAATCTATTCCATTTTCACCATCATTGGCGCCGTATGTGGTGCTATGCTATGGCTGGGCTATTTTAAGCGTATTGATGCCCTGGAGCGTGAACGGACAATAGACATCTGCATAGCCTTTATTGTGGGCTTTCTCACGCCAGATATCGCCTTATGGTTTAGCAAGGGCTTAAAAGCAAAGGGAATGGGTTTTAACGGCGAATTTTTCAACGACTTCTTCTTTTCCATATTGGGGGTTGGGGTTACCGAAGAGTTCTCGAAACTGGTTGGGGTTGTCATTGTTTTTTTCCTGTTAAAGAAACGCATCAATGAGCCTTTGGATTACCTCATATTTGGCGGCGTGGTGGCGCTTGGTTTCTCGGTGAGAGAGAATTTTATTTATTATTACAACTACGGCGCACAGTTAATAACCGGACGCACCTTTATTTCCTGCCTGGTTCATATCATTAATACCAGTATTGCCGTATACGGCCTATACAGGGCGCGTATTTTTAATAAAGGGAATACCTACCTTAATGCCTTCATTGGCATCAGTGTGGCCATTGTATCACATGGCCTTTTCGATTTCTTTTTGACCCAACCCCTTATTGGTTCCCTCACACCTTTCCTCTCCTCCATTGTATACCTTGTAGGTATTAACTTCTGGATCCAGATGATTAACAACTGCACTAATTTTTCGCCTTTTTTCGATTACCGGAAAATAGTGTCTGTTACCAAACTCTACCAAACTATTTTGTTGTGGTACCTTATTGTGTTGCTGGTAGAATTTTCTTACACCTGGTATTTTAAATCCCTTTCAGAAGCCTTTACCGACAGTTTAAAGAACGTTGCCAACGAAGGTTTCCTGTTATTGATTGTAGCATTAAGAGCAGGCAGGATCAGCATCAATAAACGAAAGTATCTCCCCATTAAAATTCAACTGCCATTTCATTATACAAAGAACGATAATGAGGATTTTATTTTTTTAGGCTTGCCAATAAAAATTCGGGGCGAGAATGAAAAAGAAATTCAATTCCTGCATTATGTAGGGCGTGATATTTTACTGTGCCCAGTGAAGCCTGAAAGCTCGGTATTGAAAGGCAATCAAAAGGCACACATCATTAAAAAATACTTTTTAAAGAACGATGTGATTACCTACCTGGTAAAAGTAGAAGCAGGCAGCGAAACAGACATTTATTTACTGAAACCCAAAACAACACATGTTACTTTGTTTGAGGACAAGTACCCCATAGCCAAACTTATGCTGTATAGCAACGATGATATAGAAAAACACAAAGCAACCTACAAAGACCTGGAATTTTTGGAGGAAGTGTATTTAAGGGAGTTGTAATTTAGCTAAGACTGTATTCTTAAATTTTGCTAAATCCAAATACGATTTACGTTAAACAAACAATAAAGGTATATCCATTTCGTTGAGCGATACAAATTCAAAACAAATGGAAAAGTCAAGAAAAGAACTCATCATTGCAATAGTAATTGCACTTTTGATTGTTTTATTTCTTTTAAAAAAATGTTCTATAGACGATAGAAGCCGAGAAAACTTCAGGCGAGACAGGAGTATAGGAAATCACCTGTATGTTGAAACCTATTGTGTGTTTGGACAAGGCGCATTTGGAACTGACCTGGTATCAGACTGGCTAACCGACAAATCAAATTTCCGGATCTATATTGGCACTTATGATGAAGGGCGGGGCGGTTTCCGGCTCGAGTGTAAGGACAGCACTGTGTATGTCAGGGAGTGTTTATACGATGATAATGATCATTTTATAAAGGAGTCATTGGTTGATGTATATAATATTGCCGGTTTAAAAAAATTGCAGAACTTTAAGGATAATTAGGCTTAAAGGCATATTTAAAAGAGTTGTAATTTGATTATATTTGATTACCGAAACCCCGCTTGCAACCGCTTACTTTCACTTGTAAGCATTTAGGATTGAATAATGGCGCCAAGCCGGTAGTTATAAGTAATAGGGCGGACGACTCGTATAAAAGCATTTACAGACCAAGTTGAAACGACATATTAAAATATCAGGACTTAGTGCTTTATTCTTTCTGCTATCATTTCTTTTTCTCATTCAATGTAGTTCAAATAAAGACCTGCAGAAAATAACCTCATTGGAGAATTATTTCGAAAACAAAGAAAGTAGTTCTCTGGACACAAATGGCCTAGCCAAAGCGCCAAGACTCCTGTCAAACGTAGACAATAATGACTCGCTCAACGGTCGCTATAATTTTATTGTTTATCCTGGTTATCACGGACACAGCTTGTTATTAAATAGAGATTCAACCTTTATTGAATCAATGTGGACAGACGTGCTTAAAAGAAGAAAAAAAGTTACTGGAAAGTGGTATATAAAAAATGACATGCTCATACTTAAAGAGAGTCGCAAAAAAGAGTACTCATTTATAATATATAAATATTCATGGACAACATTTCTTATCCCAGTTTTAAAAGAAAAATTTTTCTCTGTGAAATTTCAGGAAAACAAATACAAACTAGACAGCCTTAAAACTAATATCACGGAAATTAAAGGCTATCAATTAGACAAATCACTTAGGCCTTTTCAATACTTGTGTTTTTACCGTAGACCTAAATAATATATCAAACCAATGTGCGCCCTACTTACTTATAACAGCAAGCTCGCACAATGCGGGTGGACAATAAAGGCATTTGCAATAGCGGTCGCTTCGCGAAAGACAACTATTTTTGTCCACAATAAAAAATCGGGGCTTTGTCTTGCAAAAGTCCTTTAAATATTTATCTTTGTTTAGCAGGTTTTTGCAAGCCTTAGCTTCTGCCCCACTCCAACAATTTTTTATTTTTAACACCTACCGCTATGATGACATTACGAAAACTAACAGCCTGCTTTCTTTTTCCTTTCCTTTTTTGTTCAACTACTCAAGGACAAAACATTGCCCCACCGGGCAATACGGGATTCATCAACTTCAACTTTGGCGCTGCCACTCCCTCATTCCATCTCGGTAAATACCAAAAGTATTCCATTTTTGGCTGCAATACCATCATTAGCGATAGCGTAATGACCCAGCCCCCGTATAACAGCAAAAGGAGAAGCCCCAACCAGGTCCTTTCCGATGTTCCCTGCGGCTGGCAGGTTGACAATAACACCAAAGAACGTTATTACGTTTCAAAGTATTACATCGCCTCACCACCACTTTTAAAAATAGGAAAGAGCGATACCCTTTACGACCTTGGTATTGTGACCCCCGACGCCTTTGAGTTGATTGGGGATAAACCGGTTCAGTTGGTCTATATGGATTATAATGTATTGAAACCCCTGTACATTGAATACCTGCCCATTGAATTTGACTCTACATTCAAAAACTTTGAAACGGCAACCGTCCCCTTCCAGGTTGAATGCAAAGGGTTCTCCTGGCTTGACACCAATGGCCTTATTGGCGCAAAAGGCGCATCAGGTATTGGCTATTTAAAAAATAACTCCATCCCTAAAGGGCAATTGTTTCTGCCTTACTATTATAAACAAGGTAAGTCGGCGAATGATTCCGTTAAAGTTTACCTGGATTGTCAGGTAACCATACTCAATGATATTTTGTTTCACCAGGAAATGTTTTTCAACGTTGGTGGGACCTTGTTCACTTCCATCAACCTGAAAGATTACAAAGACCGAAAACAGGTTCTAAAGTTCAGCCGCGAATATAAGAAAGAACTTCCTTGTGGATGTAAAGAGCCGGAACGGGCAAAGGTGGGGGCAAAACCATAAACTTATTTCACTACCGATCATGACCAACCAAAAGAACCCCGAAAAACTAAACCTTAAAAACGGCGATAAATGCCAGGTGACTGCCGGAACCCATAAAGGCAAGTCGGGAACAGTGGCCGATTTAAAGACCAGTAAAACAGGTCATATTACTATTACGGTGGTACAGGAAAACGGCGATCGCTTTAAAACATTGGGTCGGAATGTGCTTATAAAATAACCATTTGTACAGCAACCTATCGCAAACCACAAAAACTAATTCTTAACCTTTCATCAAAAAAAACTCAAAAAATTTGCTGGCTATAGTTTTTAGCATTAACTTTGTATTTCAAAGTACTTTTAAATTCATATTAAAAATAAAAGATCATGAAAAACAAACGCTTAATCATCATTTTATCAGTAGCGGCGTCGCTGCTCCTTATTCCTTTAATCGCCATGCAGTTCAGCAACGAGGTTGACTGGAAAGTATTGGATTTTACCATTATGGGCTTTTTGCTCTTTGGCACCGGTTTATTGTGCGAACTGGTTCTTAGAAAAGTAACGAGTACCAGTAACCGGATCATTTTGTGTGGGCTTGTTCTGTTTGTCTTCCTTCTTACCTGGGCTGAGCTGGCCGTTGGTATTTTCGGGACTCCTTTTGCAGGTTCTTAAAAATAAAGAAGCAGTCCCAGTAATATTGGGACTGCTTTTATTAATTTGAATTGATATGACTCACTTCTATTTGTCACCCTGAGCGGAGTCGAAGGGTATATATAGGCTTCGACTCCACTCGAACTGGCAGGTTCAACGAAATATTAATTCCTGAACACGATCTGGTTCTCGAACATATCTACAATGATCTCTTTGTTCTTATCAACTTTATCAGCCAATAGTTGTTTTGATAATTCGTTGAGGATCTGTTTTTGCAACATCCGTTTTACCGGTCTTGCCCCAAAATGCGGGTCGTAACCTAATTGCGATAACCAATCGATGGCTTCATCCGTAGCACGGATACTGATATTCTGTTCCGCCAGGCGTTTTGCAATTTGTCCGAATTGAATTTTCACGATATTCGTCACATCTTCCCTACTCAGCGGTTCAAACATAATCACTTCGTCGATCCTGTTTAAAAATTCGGGACGAATAGTTTTCTTCAACAATTCAAACACTTCCGATTTCGTTTTGGCCAGCACCTCCTCTTTATTATCTTCATCCATCTTGTCAAAATTTTCCTGAATCAGGTGCGAGCCAATGTTAGAGGTCATAATGATGATGGTGTTTTTAAAATTCACCGTCCTGCCTTTGTTATCCGTCAAACGTCCATCATCCAATACCTGCAACAGAATATTAAATACATCGGGGTGCGCTTTTTCAATCTCATCCAGCAGGATCACACTGTAGGGTCTTCTGCGAACGGCTTCGGTCAATTGCCCGCCTTCATCAAAACCAACATATCCCGGAGGCGCGCCTATTAAGCGGCTCACGGCATGGCGTTCCTGGTACTCGCTCATATCGATCCGTGTCATGGCATTCTCATTATTAAAGAGAAAATCTGCCAAAGCTTTTGCCAATTCCGTTTTACCAACACCGGTTGTGCCTAAGAATATAAATGAACCAATTGGTTTCTTGGCATCCTGCAATCCTGCCCTGCTCCTTCTCACCGCGTCGGCAATCGATTCAATGGCCTGGTGCTGACCAACCACACGTTTGTGCAGCTCATCTTCCAGCATCAACAGTTTTTCCTTATCGCTTTGCAACATCCTTGACACTGGAATACCTGTCCAGGCCGAGATCACATCGGCAATGTCTTCACTATCCACTTCCTCTTTCAACAATTGCGAACCACTGGATTTGGCCTCGCTTAATTTTTCTTCCAAGGAATACAGTAAAGCCTCGGCTTCCTGTATTTTTCCGTAACGGATCTCGGCTACTTTTCCAAAATCGCCCTGTTTCTCATAATTCGTCGCTTCCTGCTTGTAATCTTCAATTTGCGCTTTTACTTTCTGCACACCTTCAATCGCGTCTTTCTCACTTTGCCATTTAGCTTTTAAAGCAATGCGTTTATCATTCAGGTCGGCCAGTTCTTTGTTCAGCGATTCAACCTTCGCATGCTCGTCTTCACGCTTCATAGCCTCCCGCTCAATTTCCAGTTGCATGATCTTGCGTTCCAATTCATCCAGCTCAATGGGCATGGAGTTGATCTGCATTCGTAATTTGGAAGCCGCCTCATCCATCAAGTCAATGGCTTTATCCGGTAAAAAGCGATCGCTGATATAGCGTTGCGATAATTCTACCGCTGCAATAATTGCTTCGTCCTTGATCCGTACTTTGTGATGCGCTTCATATTTTTCTTTGATCCCACGTAAAATGGAGATAGCGTCTTCTTCGGTCGGCTCATCTACCATTACTTTCTGGAAACGGCGCTCAAGCGCTTTATCTTTTTCAAAATACTTTTGATACTCGTTTAAAGTTGTAGCGCCAATAGCCCTTAATTCGCCACGGGCCAGGGCCGGCTTTAAAATATTAGCGGCATCCATGGCCCCTTCTCCACCACCACCGGCTCCAACCAGGGTATGGATCTCATCAATAAACAGGACAATGTCGCCATCGCTGCCAATTACTTCTTTTACAACCGATTTCAAACGGTCCTCAAACTCGCCTTTGTATTTAGCTCCTGCAATCAAAGCACCCATGTCTAACGAATACACCTGTTTTGATTTTAAATTCTCGGGCACGTCGCCAGCAATGATCCGATGCGCCAAGCCTTCGGCAATGGCAGTTTTACCAACACCAGGTTCACCCACTAAAATGGGATTGTTCTTGGTACGGCGCGATAAGATCTGCAATACCCTTCTGATCTCCTCATCACGACCAATAACCGGGTCAAGCTTTCCATTACGGGCTTGTGTGTTAAGGTTGATAGCATACTTGTTCAGGGAATTGTAATTCTCGTCGGCCGACTGGCTGTTTACTGTAGCGCCTTTCCTTAATTCGGTAATGGCAGCTTTAAGATCTTTCTCTTTAATGTTGTTGTCCTTCAGTAATTGTGATACGGCATCACCACTTGCCAGGATTCCCAGCAGTAAATGTTCAATAGATACGTACTCATCCTTGAACTCTTTTAAATAATTGGTAGCCTTGGCAACCGTTTGGTTGGCATTGTTAGATAAATAAGGTTGCCCGCCTGATACTTTAGGATAGGAATTTACAATAGCATCTACCGTTTTAGTAAATACCTGCTGGTTAACGCCTAATTTTTTAAGAATAAAAGGTGTTACATTTTCATCCACCTCTAAAATGGCTTTTAAGATATGACCATTTTCAATGGCCTGGTTATCATTAGCAGTCGCAATTTGTATGGCCTGCTGAATGGCTTCCTGTGATTTTATGGTAAAGTTATTCAAGTTCATAATCTGTAATTTTTTCTAAATGGCATCAAATTATAGTCCAGTGAAACATACCTGAAATTTAGTCGCAAAAAATCAAGCAAAAACGACTAATTGTCTGATTTTAAAACCAATTACTGACGTTTTGTGGAATTTTTCATACAAAAAATGGCTACTTGCCGGTTCAAAAAATGAGGTCCTTTGCTTCGGGTATTTTTAGTAAATTAGAACATGTTTTTCTTCTTTTCAAAAATACTGGCCTTTTTAATTGCTCCATTCACCTGGCTCTTTTTTGGGCTGCTGTGGCTCCTTAAAAAATTATGGAAAACACCTTATCGGAAATGGGTGCTGACCCTCACGGTTTTTATGTATGTTATTTCCAATTCATTTTTGGTAGATGAAGTGGTAAGGGCCTGGGAGTATTGCGACGATGACATTTACTTAAAAGATACAAAATACGACCTGGCTATTGTGTTGGGCGGTATGGGCCGCATTGATGAACGCCAGCAGCGTTTTGATTTTGGTTACTCCGGCGACCGCCTGTTTCAAACCCTTGAACTGTATTACAAAAACAGGGTCGGTAAAATTCTGATTAGTGGCGGATCAGGTAGCATCAGCAAACCAAACCAGCGCGAAGCCATGTACGTGAAAAAATACCTTGTAAATATTTCAGTTCCCGACAGCAATATCATCATTGAGAATAGCTCGAAAAACACTTATGAGAATGCTGTATTTACTAAACACCTTTTAGACAGCATGAAATTCAATGGCTCTATTTTACTGGTTACCTCTTCCTTTCACATGCGCCGCTCCATGGCTATTTTTAAGAAAGCGGGCTATAAGAATGTAACTCCTTACATTACCAATAAAATTACAGGCTTGCGCAAATTTGAGTTCGATCACTGCTTCATCCCGAATATAGAAGCCGTTTTTGGCCTCAATTTAGTATTACATGAAATGGTTGGCTATGCAACCTATAAAATGAAAGGTTACTTATAATTATAAACTTTAAAACTAAAAACTATGTTCAGGACCATTAAAGATTTTACCACCGCCTTTGAGTACGAATCGGGCTCAACCTTAAAAGTATTTAAGAATATTGATAATGAAACCCTGCATTTGGATGCGCATGACAAGGTGCGTTCCATACAACGCCTGGTGTGGCACATTACCATTACTTTGGGTGAAATGCTGGGCAAAGCCGGGTTAAGCATTGATTGCCCGGATGAGCATTCAAAACCATTGGACGACATTGCCGAAATTTGCAGGGTGTACGAAAAAGCGGCCAAATCCGTATTGGAGCAGGTTCAAAAAAACTGGAAAGATGCCGACATGACCGAAGAGCTGGAGATGTATGGCGAAAAGTGGAGCAAAGGCATTATCCTGACAGTTTTAATAAAACACGAAGCGCATCACCGCGGGCAACTAACCACACTCATGCGCATTCATGGTTTGGCAGTACCCGGCGTATACGGTCCAAGCAGGGAAGAATGGGCCATATGGAACATGAATGCTCCCGATTAAATTATTTTTCTTTATTGTTCGTTCTTGTTTTGTGGAATTATGTTCCATAGAACATCATAGCATTAAAACATCCAATTTATGACTGCAAAAAACACCTTTACCGTTGCCTTATTGTTTGTGGCAACAGCATTAATATCATTAGGTTTTTTCTCAAAAACCTTTATCAAAACTAATGATGGCATGCTCAGCTTTAATAAAAATGACAATTACGAAAAGCTATGGAAACGGGTTGACAGCTGCCAGAATAAGGGTCTTACCGAATCGGCACTAAAAGTAGTGGAAGCCATTTATGCCAAAGCCAAAACAGAGAACAACGCGGCGCAGTTTGTAAAAGCGGTTTTGCATCGCATGAAATTTGAAAGTTATAAGGAGGAATTCTCGCTTGAAAAATCAATCTTCAAATTACGTGATGAAGCGAATGAAGCCAAATACCCTGTTAAACCCGTATTGCAAAGTATTTTGGCCGATGCTTTTTACCAGTATTTTCAAAACAACCGCTGGAAGTTTTACAATCGTACAAGCACCGTTAATTTTAAGAACGATGATATTGAAACCTGGGATCTGAAAGCGATCAACTATGCCATTATTTCAAATTACAAAGCTTCTTTGGAAAACACGGACAGTTTAAAACGTACCAAAATTGACCTGTATGATGCCGTTTTAAATAAAGGCACCACCGAATGCCGGCAATGGCGCCCTACCCTGTATGATTTCTTAGCCCACAGGGCCTTGTCTTTTTTGATGAATACCGAAGGAGATGTTTCAAGACCAGCCAGCCGTTTTACAATAAACGGTGATGAATATCTGAAACCTTATCCTGATTTTCTTAATCTCACGATCACTAACCCCTCCGATTCGCTTGAAACAAAATATTATGCTTTAAAACTCATGCAGGATCTGACCCAATTTCATAAAAATGACGAGAATGTGAACGCTTTTATGGATGTTGAATTACTTCGCCTGGATTATGTGCATAACCATTCTCAAAATCCTAAAAAAGACACCTTGTATTTCAATTCCCTGAAAGCTCTTCAAAATAAATTCAACACCAGTGAGCGGGTTACCGAAATTGATTACCGCTTGGCAAACTGGTATTTGCAAAAAGCGGCTTTGTACAGGCCATTGGAAGGCGACAATTACAAATGGTATAAAAAAACCGCCAAAGAAATTTGCACATCGGCCATTGCCAAATTTCCTAAATCGTATGGCGCGGTTGAATGCCATAATACAATTGCTTCCATCAATGCCAAAACCTATAACATTAGCTATGAAGATGTGAATGAGCCAAACAAGCCATTCAGAGCGCTGGTCACCTCACAAAACATTTCTAAATTATACTTCAAGGTTGTAAAAACTTCCAGCCATGAGCTAAGGGATTTGGCCCGTAAAAAATATGGGCAGGAATTGTATGAAAAATATAAAACGCTTCCGGTAGTAAAAACATTTTCGCAAGACCTGACAGACGATGGCGATTTCCAGTCGCATCATACTGAAATAAAATTGCCTGAATTACCGGTGGGTTATTATGTGATCCTGACCTCATTGACTGAAGATTTTAAATACTCCAATAATGTTAGTGCTTATAGCACCTGCATTGTTTCCGATATTGCCTCAACCGAACGCAGGAAAGATGATGGGTCTTATGATTTTTATGCCTTGCACCGGCAAACCGGCGAAGCCTTAAAAAATATTACCGCGCAGGTGTGGTTCGAAAATTACGATTACAAAGCCCGTGAATATGTCATTAAAAAAGGCCCGGTATTAAAAACGGATGACAAAGGATTTTTAAGCGTGAACCATTCGAACCTTGGCGAAAAACAGTTTTACGTAGAGTTCATCAATGGTAACGATTCTTATTTTAATAACAGCAGCTATTACACCCATAAACCTTATGATAATGAATACACACAGATTCGTTCTTTTATTTATACCGACAGAGGCATTTATCGGCCGGGGCAAACCATTTATTTCAAATCTATTTTGCTCGAATCAACCAACGGAAAAAATAACAAGCTTAAAACGAATTATCCTGTAACTCTTACGTTGTATGATGTGAATTACCAGAAAGTAAGTTCTGTTGATTTGACAACCAACGAATATGGCACGGTGAGCGGTTCCTTTACCGCGCCGCAGGGTGGCCTGAACGGACAAATGCATATTACCGATGGTCATGGGAATGTGTATATTTCGGTAGAAGATTACAAGCGTCCTAAATTTGAAACGGATTTTAACCCGGCAAAAGGCAGCTATAAATTAAATGACGAAGTAGCCGTAAGTGGTTTTGCCAAAGCTTATGCGGGTAATGTGATTGATGGCGCCAAAGTAAAATACCGCGTGGTAAGGACGGTGAATTACCCCTACTGGTACTGGTGGTACAGACCTTATTACAGCTCAGCAGAAACGGAGATCACCAACGGTGAAACTGTTACCAATGATACAGGCGCTTACATTATTAAGTTTAAAGCACTGCCCGATGAATCGGTTTCAAAAGCCAGCTTTGCAACCTACGATTACCGGATCAGTGCCGATGTAACTGATATTAATGGCGAGACCCATAGTACTGAAACTTATGTGAAAGTGGGCTACCAGGCTTTGCAATTGTCGGTTTCATCTGACGATATCATGGAAGTAAGCAATTCGAAACCGATCCATATTACTACCAAGAATTTAAATGGTGTTGCCGAAAATACCAAAGGAAGTTTTACCATCTATAAACTAAAACAGCCCGATAAGGTATTCCGCAGCCGCTTGTGGCAGCAACCCGACAGGCATGCATTAAGCAAGGAAGAATACTATAAAACATTCCCCAACGATTTGTATGCTGATGAAGCGAATAAATACAAATGGGAAAAAGAAACTAAGGTTTTGGAAAAAACATTTGATACCGGAACAAAAACAGAGTATGATCTGTCGGCCGACATGAAAGCTTTCAAACCCGGCGTTTATGTGATTGAGGCCAGCTGCAAAGATAAATTCGGAGAAGATATCAAGGCCTTTGACTATGTGACTGTGTTTAACAAAGCTAACAGCGAAGTACCCGAACAGGTTGCCGACTGGTTCTACCTTCCCAAGCAAAATGCCGAACCGGGAGAAAGCATCAGCTTCATCCAGGCATCGGGTTACAGCAACGTTAATTATTTGTTTGAGGTGGAGCACCAGGGAAGTATCAGCCTTTCGCAAACGCAGGCAGCATCCATGAAACAACATGAGCTAAAAATAGAAGAAGTTCACAGGGGAAATGTATCGTTCTACACCAGCTTCATCAAGAACAATCGTTTTTACCAGCACAGCAATACCATCACTGTTCCTTACACCAATAAAGAGCTGGACTTCCAGTTCGAAACCTTCCGCAATAAATTGTTACCTGGCCAGGCCGAAGAATGGAAACTGATTTTAAAAGATAAAAAAGGCGAGAAAGCTGCCGCGGAAATGGTGGCCACCATGTATGATGCCTCACTGGACGCGTTTAAAGCCAATTACTGGTATTTTAATATTTACAACAATTATTACGGCCACTCAAGCTGGATGTCGAGGGTAGCGCAAACAAGCAACTCAACGGAATTCAATAATTTGCCTTCCGATTACCAGTCGGTACCGTATCGTTATTACGACCAGCTGAACTATTTTGGACTGGGCTTTTACAATAATAATTATTATAAAGGATACAGAAACGAATACGAAGAATCTGATAAATCGGTGGTAGCCGATGAAATTGCGGCTACCGAAACTAAAAACAACCCTGCACCGGCTGCAATGGTCCAAACCGCTGTTGCCGGGAGAGGCGCTTTGAGTAAGGAACAGAGTGAGAAAAAAGCCGAAGATGGAGATAACCGGAATTTAGGTTTCATTGCCGGTAATACAGGCACCGGAAAAGATGATAAAAGTGGTGATGTTACCAAACAAAACTCGGGTGGACTCGCCGACGTAAAAGCGCGCAGTAATTTTAACGAAACGGCCTTCTTTTTTCCACAACTGCAAACCAATGAAAAAGGCGAGGTGGTGATTAAATTTACCGTTCCCGAAAGCCTCACCAAATGGAAAGTAATGGGCTTTGCACATACCAAGGACCTTAAGTATGGGCAGTTCCAGAAAGAAGTCATCACACAAAAAGAGTTAATGGTACAACCAAACGCGCCGCGCTTTTTCAGGGAAGGCGATAACATCACCTTCATTTCTAAAATTTCAAACTTGTCAGATAAAGACATGAGTGGAAATGCGGAATTAAAAATTTATGATGCCTTAACTGAAAAGGAAATTTCTTCTTCATTCATAGAAGCCATGCATGGTAATTTTCCAAGCATAGGTTATAGGGAATTTTCCGCTAAAAAAGGCTTAAGCACCACCATTGAATGGAACCTGCATGTTCCTGAAGGTTATTCCGCCATTAAATACAAAGTGGTTGCCAAAGCCGGCAACTTTAGCGATGGTGAAGAAGTGGCGGTTCCTGTTTTAACCAATCGTATGTTGGTTACCGAAAGTATGCCAATGCCGATACGCAGCAACCAGACCAAAGAATTTAATTTCACCAAATTTACCAATCAGAACAATAATTCAAACACGTTAAAAAATCATTCGTATACTTTAGAGTTTACAGCAAATCCTGCCTGGTACGCTGTGCAGTCGCTGCCTTACCTGATGGAGTATCCTTACGAATGCGCCGAACAAACTTTTGCGCGTTACTATGCCAACAGTTTAGGGTCTTATGTGGCCAATTCAAAACCAAAGATCAAAGCTATTTTCGACGCCTGGAAAATGACCAGTCCCGATGCTTTCCTATCAAACCTTGAAAAGAACCAGGAGTTAAAAGCATTGGTGCTGGAAGAAACGCCCTGGGTGCTTCAATCAAAATCGGAAAGCGAAAATAAAAAACGCGTGGGCTTGTTGTTCGACCTAAATAGAATGGGCAACGAGCAAACACAGGCTTTTAAAAAACTTCAGAAAAAACAATCGTCGAACGGTGGTTTTGTGTGGTTCGACGGCGGGCCGGATGACTGGTATATTACCCAGCACATTATTACGGGTTTCTCACATCTTGACAAATTAGGTGTGATTAAAGCGCGCGAAAACAGCGAGGTATGGAACATGGTAACGCGCGGCGTGAAATATTGCGATGACCGCATGCGCGAAGAGTATGAGGACATGAAGAAATACTCCCCAAAATATAAAACCGAGAACCATTTGAGTTATACCGCCATTCAGTATTTATACATGCGCAGCAATTTCCAGGATATTGGGCTGGATAAACGCAACAAAGAACATTTCGATTATTATAAAAAGCAGGAACAAAGCTACTGGCTGCAAAGCGGGCGTTATGCCCAGGGCATGATGGCCTTAAGCCTGCACCGTTATTCCGATACTAAAACGCCGAAGGATATTTTACGATCGCTGAAAGAGAACAGCCTGAACAGTGAAGAAATGGGAATGTACTGGAAAGAGAATTACGGTTACTACTGGTACGAAGCACCTATTGAAATGCAGGCCTTAATGATAGAAGCGTTTGATGAGATCAATAACGACACCAAATCGGTTGATGACCTGAAAACCTGGCTCGTAAAAAGCAAGCAAACCCAGCATTGGGGAACGACAAGAGCCACAACCGAAGCAGTATATGCGTTATTATTAAAAGGTACCGACTGGCTGGCTACCGAACCGAATGTGGAAATTACAGTGGGCGACATTAAGCTTGATCCTAAAAATGATAAATCCCTGAATGCCGAGCCCGGAACAGGTTATTTCAAAAAAACATGGCAAGGTTCCGACATTAAACCGGCAACTATGGGCAAAATAAAAGTGGAGAAAAAAGATGTGGGTGTAAGTTACGGCGCCATGTACTGGCAATACTTTGAGCAACTGGATAAAATTACACCACACGAAACGCCTTTAAAAATAAAGAAACAATTGTTCCTGCAAAAAAACACGGCCAGCGGTCCGGTTATTGAACCTATAACGGCGGCTACCAAATTAAACCTAGGCGATAAAATAAAAGTGAGGATCGAGCTGCGCGTTGACCGTGACATGAGCTATGTGCATATGAAAGACATGCGGGCATCGGGCTTTGAGCCTACTAATGTCATGAGTGGTTACCGGTACCAGGACGGGTTGGGTTATTATGAAAGTACCAGGGATGCGGCTACCAATTTCTTTTTCTCATACCTGAACAAAGGCACTTATGTATTTGAGTATCCTCTGGTAGTAAACCATTATGGTGATTTCAGCAATGGCATTACAACAATACAATGCATGTATGCTCCGGAATTTACGAGCCATAGCGAAGGCATAAGAGTGAAGGTAGCGAAGTAATGATTCTTAGTAAAATGTTAATTCATTACGCTTTTTTTGACTTAAATTCAGGGGCTTTAAAGTATATTTGCTACTTTAAGGCCCCCGGATCGTATGCTGAAAAATTATAACCTGATACTGTTGTTTATTGTTGGCCTGCTTGTGAGCAGTTGTAACAATGACCAAAATTTTAGTGTAGAAAATTTCGACCCTTTAAGCAATTACACTCAAAAGAAAAACGACAGCGTTTACACCATTAAAACCGATTTGAGTAATGCGGTGTTGTATGGCATTGAGATCCCTACGGTAAAACAGTTACCAAACGGCCAGTTCACCTTTTCGTTTAAGCTTGAAAACAATACAGGGACCGATCAACAATTTTTTTATAAACTGTATTATCAAAACGAAAGTTATAAGTTTGATAATGACTCGGCCCTTGCTTCCGAAAATTTTTACGGCAGCTGGACGGAGGCGACCCTGCAATTTAAACCAACTGCTATTATTGACGATGAAATTGTTATTACCGATAGTTTCCGGATCATTGGCAACCCAAGAGAAGAGCAGATATACTATGGCATAGACCCTGAAAAGGTAAAAATTACCGACTCGTTATTATCTGTGTATAAAGGTTATGTAACCTCCGATGCAACCTGGTACAACAGCACGGTTGAAAAATCAAAAAGCAACAAGGTTTCGGTAGAGGACCAGCTTTACCTGGAAGCGCTGTGGGGGATCAACCATTATTTTCAAAGCCAGGCTTCCTACAACAATCGTTGGAAAAGGAACCCCCGCATGGGCAACTATAAATTCATGCTGGTGGTTTGCAATGCCGAAGACCTTGGCGAGATTGCCGATGAAGCAAAGGATATTACTAGAAAAGACAGTACTAACCATTTTGTAAACCCATTCTCTTATTTTTTATCAGGCCCGGGTTCAAAATTAAAAGGCACCAGAGTAATCCTTTCCGATAAGATCCTGGCTGTATCGGCGAACCTTAACCTTGAGAAAGGCTTGTATGTTGACAGGCTCGGTGCTAATAAGGTTGACATTAATACGTCCTATTACAGCAATACCTGCGGCGAATCGGACAAACTGTACCACGACGCGCAGTTTTCCCAATACTTCCATCACATTAACAAGAGCTGGGAATTTGTAAATGTGAAAAAAACCATGGACGTGGTTGCCGAAGGTCTTACCCGCGAGCAGTACAAAAACATGATAAGCGATTACGGCAAAAGCAAGGATTTTGTTCACACTTACGCCAGCGCTCCCGACTGCCCCTGTAAAACTGTAAAAGCAAACGTTCCGGAAAAGAGCCTATCGATCTTAAATCCGGGCAATGGCAATAGCGGACCTTACAAAAAAGAACATGTGGGCATTAAGTCCCGGGTTGGTTTTACCTATGGAAAATGGCGCGCAAAAATTAAATTCCCAAAAAACATTACGAAAGATAATGTATGGAATGGTTTAACCAACGCTTTCTGGCTGTTGTTTCAAAGCGAGGATCCATGGAATGTACGCAGGATCTGTAATTCAGAAATAGGGTATATTCCTAAAAATGTGCCTGACGTTCCCGAGTCGGTAAAAGAATCGAAACCGCAGATCAATTATTCGGAGATTGATTTCGAGATCCTGAAAGAGTCGCAATTCTGGACCAAATTAACCTATGGAAAAGGTGACAATTTTCCGAAGGAGGACGCATCGGCCAATCATGATGTTACCATTTGCTGCACTAACTGGGACATGGGCTGCCAGCAACCCAAAAAGTATATTTTCGGCGCAAGGGATTTTATTGTGGATGGTAAAAAATATTCTTTTGGCAGATGGGATTTTTTCAGCAAGCTTATCACTTCTAAAGTACCGGCGCCTCATGACGAAGTATTTAACGATGATTTTTATTATTTTGAGATAGACTGGCAGCCAACCCGCATTATATGGCGCATTGGTAAAGACAAGAACAACATGAGAGAGATTTGCCGCATGAACGATGAAATGACCAGCATTCCGAACAACCAGATGGTGATGCACATGACCCAGGAGTTTCATTACCAGGAATGGTGGCCAACAGCGCCATTTTTACAAAATTATATCCCTTTCCCGAAGAATGACCTGGAAGGTAAATTATTAGAAATTGAGATTGAATAATGGTATTTAGCAGCGTCATATTCCTTGTTGTATTTTTTCCGATCGTATTTACGTTATACTATCTGTGTCCCAAGCCGGTTAAAAATATCTTTTTGCTCCTGGCCAGTGTTTTGTTTTACATGTGGGGGGCTCCGAAATTTATTTTCGCCATTTTAGGTACTACCACGCTCGATTTCTTTTTGGTGCGGATCATGCACAATGCTTCGAGCGATAAGAGAAGAAAACTTTTTCTTGTTCTTTCGTTATGCCTTAACGTAGGCATGCTGGCCTATTTTAAGTATTGCAACTTTTTTATTGAGAGCTTTAACCATGTGCTTCACCTGTTCTCGGTAAAGGAAATTGCCTGGACAAAAATTGTTTTACCCATCGGGATCTCGTTTTACACGTTCGAGAGCTTAACGTATGTTATAGATGTGTATCGCCGGGAACATAAACCGTTGACCAATTTCTGGCATTACCAATTGTACATTATCCTGTTCCCAAAATTAATTGCGGGACCAATTATCCGCTACCATGATATTGCCGACCAGATCACGGATCGGTTTGACAGATTTAAAGTGGATGATATTTTGACGGGTTTTACCAGGTTTGTGATTGGCCTGAGCAAAAAAGTACTGATTGCCAATACCATGGCTGCCATGGCCGATGACATATTTAAAACAAACATCAGCGAGCTGAACAGTGGTTATGCCTGGCTGGGAATGCTTGCATACACTTTCCAGATCTATTTTGATTTTAGTGGTTATAGCGATATGGCCATTGGCATGGGAAAAATGCTGGGCTTTCAATTTCCTGAAAACTTTAATAATCCTTATACCTCCAAAAGCATTACCGAATTTTGGCGCCGGTGGCACATGACCCTTGGAAGCTGGATGCGTAATTATTTATACATTCCCTTAGGTGGCAACCGGGTAGATTCGAAAAAACGCCTGTTCTTTAACTTATGGATCGTGTTCCTGTTATCTGGATTCTGGCATGGTGCCGCCTGGACCTTTATTTTTTGGGGCGCTTATCATGGCTTGTTGCTAGTGCTTGAGCGGGTGTTCTTATTAAAAGCGTACGAGCGCATGGGCAAGGTCATTCCAACCATTATTACCTTTTTACTTGTAGCCATTGGCTGGGTGTTTTTTCGCGCCGATACTTTTAGCTATGGTTTTCATTACATTGCCAAACTGTTCTCGTTCAGCAATAGCATCAATTATATTTATTTAAACAACGAGTTTTATTTTTACCTGGTGCTGGCCATTGTGTTCTCTTTCTTTACCATTTTCAACTACGGGGAGCGGATCCAGAATAAGATCTATTTTGCTGATTATACCATGAATGGTTATGTAGTTGCTACACTGCTCTCTCTTTTATTTTTTACTATTTGCCTTGCCTCCATTTCTTCCAGCACATTCAACCCGTTTATTTATTTCAGATTTTAAATGAAACGATTCCCAAAATATAGTTTAGTCCTATTCATTGCCCTGGTATTGTTTATACCACTGACGCAAATGAAACTGGAGCTGTTTGGCACACAAACGCTTGAGGGAGGAATTACAGTAGCCGAAAAACCGGAGTTTAAAAAAGAAGCTTACTGGGACCTGTCGTGGCAGGAAAACATGAACAAATACATCAACGATAATTTTGGGTTCAGAACATGGTGTGTGCGATTGATTAACCAGATCCGCTATTCGTTTTTCAACCATACAAAAGCGCCAGGCGTGGTGGTTGGTAAAAATGGAGAATTGTTCATTGAATCGTACATTGATGATTATATAGGTAAGAATTACATTGGCAGATCGAAGATAGAAGAAAACGTTGCCAAAATTAAACTCCTTCAGGATTCGCTGAGTGCCAGAGGTAAAGACCTTATTGTTGTATTTGCCCCGGGTAAAGCCTCCTACTACCCTGAACTGATCCCAAATACATACATGGAAAAAAAGAAAGACAGCACCAATTACAACGTATATGCCCAAACCTTTGCCGACAAGCAGGTTAATTTTATTGATATGAACAAGTGGTTTTACAGTCAAAAGGAAAAATTCCCTTACAAGGTATACCCAAAATATGGCACGCACTGGAACCATTATGGCATGACCATAGCCCTGGACTCTCTTATACGATACATTGAACATAAGCGGAACATTAATATCCCCGACCTGTCGTATCCTATTGTAAACTATAATACGGGGTTAAAAGGCAATGATTATGATATTGGCATTTTAATGAATCTTTTAAAGCCTATTAAAAAAGACCTGAACCCCTACCCTGTTTATAAAATAACCAACGAAAAAGAAAACGTGACCTATACCCGACCAGATATGGTAGTGGTGGGCGACAGCTATTGGTGGTGCTTAGTGGGCGATGACCTGCCAAAGAAGTTTTTCAAGGAGGATGAATACTGGTTTTACAACAAAGATTTGATTTTACAGAACAAGCAGCAAAAAGACAAGGTAAAGGAATTGAACCTGAGCGCCTCACTGGCCCAACGCGACGTGGTGTTGCTAATGGCTACAGAGGCTACGTTTTACATGTTCCCCTATGGTTTTGTGGACAATGCTTATAAGTTATATTGCGAAGATCACTCGAAACGCCTTAAAGAAATTAAGACCAAAATTGAGCAAAACGGGGAATGGTACATCAGGGTAAGTGCCAAAGCTATTGTAAATAACAACCCACCTGACAAACAATTAAACCTGGAAGCAGAATCTGTGTTAAGCGACGAGCTCTTTGGGCTTGAGAGTATTATGGAGGGCATAAGAAACACTCCGGAATGGATGAAGGATATAGAAGCCAAAGCCAGGGAAAACAACATTGCCGTGGAAGAACAATTGAAAAAAGACGCGCAATGGAAACTGGAACAGAATAGAAGTGCTGATAACAAAACGCAAAATCCGATGGAATCCATGATTATCCATATCATGAACGATCCCACCAGGATGGCTAATATAAGAGCTAAAGCCAAACAAAGTAACGTGAGTGAAGGAGAGCAGGTGAGACAAGACGCGCAATGGTTATTGGAGAATGATAAAGATGCCTATAACGAAGAGGTTAAAGCTAAGGACAATAAGCCTGCTGAGGATGCCCTAAAATCGACTATGGATTACATTAAAAGCGATGCCAAATGGATGGCCGATATAAAAGTAAAGGCCAAAGAGAACAAGATCAGCGAAGAGGAACAGATCAGGAAAGACGCGGAATGGAAACTTAGCCAGGATAAAAAATAAACACGTAAAAACAACCTTAAGTCTGTATATTTAAGCATGGTATTTAGCAGCGTTACATTTTTAGTCTATTTTTTACCTTTATTTTTTATCCTTTATTTTTTGTCGCCACAAAAGATGAAAAATATGGTGCTGCTGCTTTCAAGCATTGTTTTTTACAGCTGGGGCGCCCCAAAATTTATTTTTGTCATTTTAATTACCACCACGCTCGATTTTTACTTAGTAAGGTTACTGTACAATGCCAAAAATGAAACAAAGCGCAAACTGTTCCTGGTACTCTCCCTCATTCTTAACCTTGGCCTTCTGTTTTATTTTAAGTACTGTAATTTTTTCATTGATAACATCAACGTTGCCTTATCTGCTTTTGGCGTTTCGGAAATTACCTGGATCAGGATCATTTTACCAATAGGCATTTCGTTTTACACGTTTGAAAGCCTTACTTATGTAGTGGATGTTTACCGGAAAATTCACAAGCCGCTGGATAATTTTTTGCAGTACCAAATGTACATTATCATGTTCCCGAAATTGATCGCGGGGCCTATTATTCGTTACCACGAAATTCATGACCAGATAGATGACCGCAGCATTCATGATACGGTTGATAATAAACTGACGGGGTTTTACCGCTTTTGTTTGGGTCTTGCCAAAAAAGTACTTATTGCCAATACCATGGCCTTTACCGCCGACAAGGTATTTGATGTTCCGGCCGAGAGCCTTACGGCGGGCATGGCATGGACGGGAATGCTTGCCTACACTTTCCAGATCTATTTTGATTTTAGCGGGTACAGCGACATGGCCCTGGGTTTGGGTAAAATGATGGGTTTTCAATTCCCTGAAAATTTTAATAACCCTTACACCTCGCAAAGCATTACCGAATTTTGGAGAAGGTGGCACATGACATTGGGCAACTGGATGCGCAATTATTTGTACATACCATTGGGGGGCAATAAAGTAAGCAGTAAAGCCCGCTTGTATTTTAATTTATGGATCGTTTTTTTGATCTCGGGATTTTGGCATGGGGCAGCCTGGACCTTTATTTTTTGGGGTGTGTACCATGGGTTTTGGCTGGTAATGGAAAGGGTATTCCTGCTGAAATTTTATGAGAAAGCCGGGAAATTTGTTTCCACCATCATTTGCTTTTTATTGATTGCCATAGGCTGGGTGTTTTTCAGGGCCGAAAAAATAACCGAAGCGTTTACGCTCGTAAAAAAATTGTTCAGCGTTGACTTTTCGTTGCCACCGCATTTTATAAACCGTGAGTTTATTTTTTATTTTATATTGGCCATTGTATTCTCCTTTTTTACAAGTTTTGCCATAGGAAATAAAATACAACAAAAAGTGTATTACAGCTATTATGGCATAAAAGGGAACCTGCTGTTTGCATTTACAGCCTGTCTGCTGTTCACCATTTCTCTGGCAGCCATCACATCCTCCGATTTTAACCCGTTTATTTATTTCAGATTTTAAGAAATGACTCCAATTAAATCATATGGCAAGACATTGATACTGGCAGGAGTTATTTTGTTCCTATGCGTTCCCATAGCGCAAAAACTGTTTCAGTTCAAAAAACACATTAAGCCTCTTGAGGGTTCGTATGTTACGGTAAAAGATACTGTTTTTACTTTAAATGGATGGATGGATGGGCGCTACCAGGAAACTAAAAATAAATACCTGGCTCAGCATTACGGCCTCCGTAATTATTTTGTAAGGCTCAACAACCAGATCCGTTACTCGTTATTCGACCTGACAAGCATTCATAATGTGATTGTGGGCAAGGAGGGTTTTATGTATGAAACCGAGTACATTGACGCGTATTATGGAAATGATTTTATTGGCGCCGAGAAATTAACGCAGCGTTACACCGCCATAAAGAAATTGCAAGACCAGCTGGCTGGCATGGGCATTGACCTTGAGGTGGTTTTTGCTCCCAGCAAAGCGGCATTTTATCCTGAGTACATACCGGATGATTATGTGACCGAGAAAAAGCAAACCAATTACGATTATGCCATTGAGCTTTGCAAGCGGCTCAATATAAACCATGTTGACTTTAACGCCTGGTTCAAGGAACTAAAAAGCAAAATGTCCTATGGCCTTTACCCTAAAACGGGGATTCACTGGAGCACGTATGGTTCTTTACTGGCAGCCGATTCCTTAAAAAAACACATTGAGTTCAATACTCATTTTAATTTAAAGGACCTTGAGATCACAAAGGTTAATTATTCCGACTCACTGATACATCCTGACAACGATATGGGAAGAGTGATGAATTTATTGCTTCCTGTAAATGCACCGGCGATGCCCTACGCGGATTATTACTGGAAACCGGATGATTCGACCACCGTGCAACCCAACGCGTTGTTTGTAAGTGATAGTTATTTCTTTCAAATTTACAGCCAGGGCCTCTCAAGCAATTTTTTCAGCAATACCAGGTATTGGTATTATAATACGACTGTTTATCCTGAAACAGAAGCGGTAAGGGATGTAAACAAACTAAACATAGTAGAAGAAATAAAAAAACAAAAGGTAATTGTATTGATGGCTACCGAAATGAATGTGCAGGAAATGGGATGGGGTTTTGCGGAAAGGGCGCTGGACGAGTTGAACCATGGCGACGCAAAGGCATTAAGGAGAAAGGCGTTTGTGAACAGCATTAAGGATGAAATTAAGAACACACCGGAATGGATGGGCAATATAAAAAGGAAAGCTCTTGAGAGAAAGATAAGTGAAGCCGAAATGATAGAACAGGACGCCGTTTACATATACGAACAGGATTATAGCAAGCCCGAGGTGACCGAGAAAATTGAAAAAGCGAAAACGCGCATCTTGAATACCAAAGAATGGGTAGAGCAGATCAACCAAAAAGCGAAAGAACGGAATATTAGTTTTGAGGAAATGCTGGAGATAGATACAAAATACCTGTATGATACGGAATATAGAAATAAACCCTAAGCCTCATTGAACTATTAAAAATGATATTAGCCTGTTTAAAAATCGAACAATTCCTTTGGGTGCACATTCATGACCTCGGCCAGGATAAAAACCGTAGATAAGCCGGTACTGATCTCTCCGCGCTCTATTCTTGAAATTTGATTTTTTGAAATTCCCGACTCGTAAGCCAATTGATCCTGTGTTAGTTTTTGCCTGCGCCTCACTTCTCTGAATTTTTTTCCAAAGAGAATAAGACCATCCGTATGTCTTGAGTAGGGCATCCTCTAAATTTGGAATTTGCAGGAAAAATAAATACACAAATTTGTGTATTTAAGATTTTTTTATACCTTTAAGTAGAGGAATTTTAAAAAAATTTTAACGCAAATATGTATTCATGAAAAACAATCAAAACCCACTACCGGTAAGCGATATGAAAGAGCACAGACCTGTTTTAGCCTATTGAGTTTGTAAAATAGTTTAATAAAACGCTTGTAATTTCAAAGTGTATATAATAAATTTACATAGTGTAACTTAAAATAATACACAAGAATTTAGACCGCACTCATCACAGGCTCCCTTTATTAACCTATTACTAACCCAATTATTAAATTATTTCTTATGAAAAACTCAATGACTCTTTTGCTCATATCTGTAACATTTTCTGTTACATCTCAAATCAAAGTATTCCCGGGTGGTTTGCAATCCTATGGTTCCACCACTTCACCGGCAAGTGGCGAGAAACATCATTTTGCGGGCGACCTGGTGGTAGCGGAAGCAGGCAATACCACAACAGGTTGTGCCTTACTCCGGGCAAATGGTACCACAAGCGTTTCATCGGCCAGCCGCCCCGATTTTACCTGGCTGGGCAATACCAATACCGGGATCTTTCATCCGGCAAGCAACACTATTGGTTTTACAATTAATGGTACAGAAAAATTCAGGATGAATAGCAACGGACAGTTATTGAACAGTAATACCACCTCTTATGGTTCTGCACCCGATTATAGCTGGAGCAATGACCCCAATACAGGTATGTTTAGTGTAGGAAGTGACATTATGGGATTTAGTACAGGAGGAACTGAAAGGTTTAGGATCATAGCTAATGGACAAATGCTTAGTAATGGCAGTATTTCTGCATCCTATCCCGACTATAGTTGGTTTTCTGACCCGGGCACAGGAATATTTCATGCAAACAGCGGTTCAGTTTGTTTTTCCAGCGGAGGCGCTGAGAAATGGCGTGTTGGTAGTTCCGGACAATTTCTAAGCAATTTAACATCAGTTGCAGCCACACCTGATCTCAGCTGGAAAAATGATGCCAATACAGGGATTTTTAGTCCCGGTGCAGATATGCTTGGCATTAGCACAGGTGGTACGGAACGCGCCCGTATGACAAACAACGGCAATTTATTAATAGGAACGACCTCTGTAGAAAATGCACGCTTAAATGTGCTTAATGGAATTGACGGAGGCATTTATGCCAGCTGTAATTATACCGGCGACTGGCAGGACCCTGTGATTGAAGCGGAAACAAACCGCAGCAACTCTCCAACTTACCGATCGACCTTAACAGGCACAGGCGCTACCTTTTATGTATCGGGAGCCGGATGGATCTATTCGCAGGGAAATTACCTGGGCTCGGACAGGAATATTAAAGACGACATTCATACCATTGACAGTGCCGGCAGCAAATTAAGCAGGATAACGGGCGTTACTTACACGTTGAAAAAAGAAAAACCCGCCTTGTATGGCACCGCTAATGAATACATGGGCGTAATAGCACAAGACGTGGAAGCAGTAGCTCCACAAGCTGTTAAAACACTGAACGACGGCACTAAAGCGGTTTGCTACGAAATGCTGGTAGGTTTATTAATTGAAGGGTATAAAGAGCAGTCGACTAAAATTGACAAATTACAGAACGACCTGAACCGTTGCTGTGAAAAGGCGGATACAAAAACCGAACGTTCCATCAACCCCTCATCAACCAATGATAATGGTATGGGCGACAAAACATATTTAAAACAAAACAATCCTAATCCTTTTAATAAGGAAACTGTTATTGAATACAATATTGTTGAAAGTGGCAACGCCAGCATTTTGGTATTTGACATGAACGGAAAGTTACTGAGAACATTGCCTGTCAAAATTCCGGGACATGGCAGCATTACCATTAGCGCCAACGATTTTGCAGCCGGCATGTATTACTACAGCCTGATTGTAAACGACAAGGAGATTGATACTAAAAAAATGATCTTAACCCAATAGCTCAAACTTAATTTGAAAAGAACATGAGCAAATTAAAACTACTACTACTTGTAGTGCTGGCAGCATTACAGTATGTCAAAGCCCAAACAGTGTTGTCGCAGGATCCTATTTACCATTTGGTATTTGAGGATGAATTTGACAGCCTGGGCCTAAGACCCAGTAACTGGAACCCAATATGGGGCTGGGGGCCAAATATTGTCAATGGCAATGTGGATCATGCCTCGTGTGGCGATGTAGAGGCAGCCTATAATTATTCGCCCTTGAATAATATTACTAACAGACGATATGACACAAGCGGCACAGGATCTCATAGGTTAATAAGCAGGCATGAAAGTCCCCCAATTCAAGGAAATGTTTTTGTTTATGATTCTGTCGGACATTATACCGGAACGCAAAGTATACCTTTTAATTTTACTACGGCCATGCTTTTTGGCCGGCATCATTTTAAATATGCCTATGTGGAGATGAGTTTCCGGACAAGCCCTTTCGACTACGACTCTCCCTATAATGCCTACGCCCCTAATTTATGGATGTGGTGGAGCGATTCGACCGCCATTTATAGCGAGATCGACATCTCTGAAATGCAGGGACGAACATGGACCACCGCGCCCTGCTCGCATTACAAACATTTTAATCACCTCAGTGATACCGGTAATGCCGTTCCGCCGCCTAGTGGCTTTACGGCCGATGACACCCTTTTTTGGCACGGCAACAGTTTTTGGCCTAATCACTACAGCCCAAATCTACGCCGGCACAGTGTGCGTTTTACCCCGGGGCAATGGCATACCATAGGCTGCGAGTGGACACCGGAGTATATTGATACCTATTACTATACCCAGAGCGCGGATACCTTTCAACGGTTCCCGGTAAGCAATTACCCGGTAGATAAACTGACGGCGATGCCCATTGTGATTGATAATTATACACCGGCAATTCGAGATTCCTTTTGTATTTTTTATGATAGTGTTCATACACAGCTACCATTTAACTACGATATTGATTATGTGAGGGTATGGCAGGTGCGGCAAAACTGCACATCGGTCAACTTTTTAAACATTGCCTCGGCTGGTACCTACACCAGCACCTTATATAATGACCTGACTATTGGAGGCAGCGGCAGCACGGGTTGTTATTTTAGCAGCGGCAACAGCCACCTGGCTGCCAATGATTTTGTGTTACTGAAAGAAGGATTTGAGATCAGTGGATCGAATACCACCGTACTGGTAAATATTATGAAATGCCAGGCCGGGCAATCTATGAATTATAATTCATCCACTGCCCCATCTTCTCCTCCCGATTTTGAAAGGAAAAGGGACTTTAACTTAAAACGAAGACCATGATAAAATTACACATACTCTTCTTCTCCTTCCTGTTTTGGCAAATGCCAATACAAGCCCAGACATGGGTACAAAAAGCCAATGTAGGGGGACCGGGAAGAGAGTATGCGGTGGCATTTTCAATAGGCAATAAAGGCTATATAGCCACGGGGTATGATGGTTTTGATGGTCGGGACGATTTATGGGAATACGACCCTGCCACAGACACCTGGACACAAAAAGCCAGCGTACCGATTGGAGGCATGGATTATGCCATTGGTTTTTCTATAGGGAACAAGGGCTATATATGTTCAGGTGGCGGAACCACAGATGATTTTTGGGAATGGGACCAGGCCAGCGATACCTGGACCCAGCGTGCCCATTTTCCTGGTGGATGGAGAGCACTTGCTATTGCTTTTTCTATCGGCAATAAAGGCTACATGGGCCTGGGAAATAATATGACCGGGGACGCACATGACTTGTGGGAATGGGACGGGGACACCGCCTCGCCCACCTTTGATACCTGGACCCAAAAAGCCAATTTTATTGGTGGGAGCGGTACCCGCAGGGAAGCCGTTTGTTTTAGCATCGGCACCAAAGGCTATGTCGCTACCGGCTCAGCTCCATTATTAGGCTACAGGGAACTCTGGGAATTTGAAGGCGATACCAACTCACCCAACTATAATACCTGGACACAAAAGGCTAATTTTGGCGGCACCGGCCGCTATTCCGCGGCCGGTTTTGCCATAGGCACCAAAGCCTATGTGGGTACGGGTGATGACGGTGGCTCTACCGGTATTCGTGACGATTTTTGGGAATGGGACCAGCCAAGCAATACCTGGACCCAAAAACCAAATTTTGCCGGAGGCGCCAGGTACATTGCAGTTGGCCTTGCTATTGGCAACAAAGGTTATATTGGAACCGGCAATAATTATGGCCCTAGTTATTTGAATGACTTTTGGGAATATTGCGATACCTGTAGTATTGTAACTAACGCGAAAAATTATTCAGTGAAGGATATTCAATTCTATCCGAATCCAGCGAGCGATAAAATATATTTATTTAATGTACTACCTGATAATGGCTTTATAGTTACGTTCTGTAATGTAGCCGGCCAAAAAATAAAAATCGTTGAGTCTGTTAATAATGTAATAGATGTGGCCGACATTGAAGAAGGGATGTATTTTTTGCAGATAGAAACAAAAGAAGGTACATTTACTAAGAAGCTTATGATAAGGAGGTAATGGATCGTATTAGCATGAAAAAAATAGTTTTCATATTACTTATAGGACTTTTTGTTAAAAGTCGTGCGCAAGTTATTTACACCGATGTAAGCCCCGATTATACCATCACCACATCAGGTTTTGTTTCTTCAACAACCAAGCCCCTCGATATTAATAACGATGGCATCAATGACTTTGATCTGGTTGCGACTAACAATTATGCTATCAGAAGTACTTATCTCGTACCAAAAAATGGCAATAAATTCATTTGCAAAACCAATCTTGTCGATACGCTAAATGTGCATGACAGTATCGCTCAAAGTTCGTTATGGTGTACTTCAAACGCTTATTTATTGAATTATGATTTTTCGCAACAAACCGGAACAGGATACTGGAGGGATACAGCAAATCAATTTATAGGCGTTGCCATTACAGGCCCAGGCGGTTTTTATTATGGATGGATACGGATGAGACATTATCGTACCATTGCCGATTATGCTTATAATGCTACGATCAATCAGCCCATTGCAGCAGGCGATAACTTGCCTTACATTGCTGAGAATACTACTCTTTTGGACATTGCCGATAATGGGAACGGAAGCGATGTGAAAATAAAATTCAATAAAGCAATGGATGAAACCAAAGTATCAGCATATAGGGTACTCATGGTCCCGATCCAGCATATCAGTTCTTATACCATCGATTCGGCAAAACGGGTTCCCCTGTCAAACTCATTTCCTATAACACCTTTAAATAAAAACGTTGATACGGTTTTAAATGTGGGCACTACTGATGTTTATGGAAACTCAATGGGCTCATTAAGAACTTATAAAGCGCTGGTTGTAAGTTATCCCAATCTTATCACTGCGTTTGACACCTTAATATCAGCGCCCAGCAATAGCCTTACGTTAAAAACACCAAACAAGGCTGCCAGTCAACCAACAGTCACATCAACTATTGTATCAGGCAACAACTATAGCGTAACGGTTAACTTTAATGCTGCCGTTACGGAAAATGGCATTTTAGAGTACCGCCTGTATTTTATAGAGGCGGGCGACTCCATAAGGTTTAGCCTTGATACGGCAAACCATGTACCGGCAACAAATTATATAAGCATTGCTCCTACCGGGACAAACCAGGTTTTAAATTTCATGAGTCCAAATTTGGTTACTGTCAAAGGACAACTATTAGGTGCATTTAAAAAGTATAAATGTCTGCTCATGTCCTATACCGATAGCCTTGTTTCTAATTTTTCATCCTTATCGCAGGCATCGAATAGCTTTACGGTTTATACCCAGGTACAACCTGTTAATACCATATGGGTAGAAGACATTGCTGACAACCATCTTGTTTCCGACATAAAAGTTTCCTTTAAAAAGGCAGCAAATGAAAACAATATTGTCGAATACAGGGGTATTATTGTAAGTAAAGCCGAGTCATTGACATTTAATCTTGACTCAGCCAATCACACAAGTCACTATATTAGCTTTATACCTAATGGTTCCGATCAGTCAATAATCCTGCCTTCAGGCACAAGCGATTATAAAGGAAATCCTGTTACCGAATCAAACACCTGGTATTTTTATGTGCTGTCAATATACAATCCATTGAACTCGGATGTAAATGCCTTATGCAACAAACCTAAATATTTTGCTTATAGCACTCCCGATCATCTTTCAGCGGGTTGTTTTCAATGCTCTAATGTTATGGTTCACGACATAAACGATGTTCATGTTAGTCCAAATACAACTTACTCACTGGATATTGATTCGAATGGTGTAATTGATGTTTTATTTACAGGTTATGCCTCGGGTGGTATAGGAGCGTATTTTGATAATGTAACTGCCACAATGCAAAATAATACACAAATGAGCTGTGATGTAACCAACCCTAACGGCCCGTTCATTATTGCTCATGACTCATTGGACATGAACTATTACGACCTGGGTTGGAAAACAGGAACTGGTTGTTTTCGTAGTCTTGCGGTCCAAAATGTGCCTTATCCTCCTATTATGAGTACGGGTGGCTTGTGGACAAGCCCCAACCAGAAATACATGCATGTACGACTGATTGGTGCTGACACAGTTTACGCATGGATTAAGATTTTGGTTCCTACCTACAGCAGCATGAATATTTACAGTTATGGTTTATTAAAGACCTGTTCCAACACATCATCTGTTACTGCTACTTCATCTTCCAGTCTAAGCTGTGCTTCTGAAGCTGTTACCTTAAGTGCCGGCGGAGCAAATTCATATACCTGGTCAACCGGAAGCACAAGCCCTAACATAGTTGTAACACCAAGTGCAACCACCACATACACCGTTGAAGGCATTAATTCAATTGGATGCATGCTAAATTCTATTGTAACACAAAGCGTTGCCGATATTCCTTCTCTTACGATAACTTCATCTACCAATGTAAGTTGTGCCTCTGAACCGATTACATTAACTGTAAATGGTGCAAACTCCTATACCTGGTCAACCGCCAGCTCAGGTCCGACCCTGACTGTAGTACCTAATACAACAACAACCTATACAGTTGAAGGGGCAAATACATATGGTTGTTTGGCGACTGCTATGATAACACAAAGCGTAGTTACTTGCGCAGGAATTAAAGAAAACGAAGCTCGTAACGTGGAAGTTTATCCAAATCCTGTAACAAATATCTTGACGGTTAATGATAGTCACCATGATTTGGAAAACGCGGAACTGGAGATCTGGAACTACTCGGGCCAACTGGTCCTGCAACAAAGCTACTCTTATACCATTGATGTTTCAAAACTTAGCGCGGGCTTATACACCCTGCAAATTATCGGTAAAAACAAGCAGCGGTATTACTCGAAGTTTATAAAAGAGTAAGCCTTCTTATTATTTTTTTGTATATTAGCTTAGCTACTCCTAACAGTTATGAAGCTAAAACTGATCTTTGCCCTCTTATGCCTTAACCTGTTTGCTCATGCCCAGGCATATAAAGCCGGAAATATCCTTTCGGGCTATGTTGACATTAGCCCCGATACTCTTATAGGTTATGTGTGGGTGCATGGTGCCACTTCTACCGAAAACTATTTCTTTGACATAAACAGCGATGGGCAAAACGATTTTGAGATCAAGTCATTCTCAACAAACTATAATGGGGGCGGCACCGATTATATAAATATCCTGCCGTTAAATTCGCGTTCTTTTTCGCTTTACAGCAGAACCGATTCTGTATCCTATTTTATTACCAGCACCAGCTGGATATCCTGCAATGTAGCTAAGCCCCTGATGACAGGTGACACCATCAACTCTTTAAGGGCCAATTGGAGAAGTACTGCCTTATCCATTACCAATAATAGCTGGTATGCAGGTGCTAACCTTAATGTAACAGACTGGATAGGCAGCAATGATCTTTTTATTGGTTTGAAATACCAGTCCCCTGCTGATACCGTTTTTGCCTGGGTAAAAGTTAATTGTCCTGATAAGGAACATTGTTATATAAAGGAATATTCATCAACCCATACGTTTACAGGCATTAAAGACCAGGAATGGGCCATGCTTGCCTTATTTCCAAATCCGGCAAGCCGTACAATATACATTTCAGATGAACACCGGTTTGAAAATGCAGAGGTAGAGATCCTGAATTATTCCGGACAATTGGTTTTAAAGCAAGCTCTCTCTAATTCAATTGATGTATCACAACTCAGTAAGGGCTTATACCTGCTCCAGATCAATTCAAAGAATAAAAGGTATTATTCTAAATTTATTAAGGAATAAGCTTACAACTGCTTCTCCAGGTCCTTTAACTCCTGCACTTTTTCGGCATAACCCATTTTATCGAAAGAGTAGATCAGGTTATTGAGGATACGCTTAATGATATCGAGGTTTGAGCAAGGCAGGTAATATTTGGTTTCGGGCTCCACGTTCAATTGCTTAATGAAGGAGTCCACATCGCCCTGGTTAAAGATCAATCCTTTGCTGAAAGGGTTCACGTAAAACAGGATGTTATCGGAAAGTGTTTTATGCGAGGGATCGAAGAGGTTCGTAAAATCATTGACATAAGCCAATACAAAATGCTGCGGTAAATTAACACCATAAATAGGAATACCTAGCTCCTTGCAAACCAAAGCATAAATAACGCTCAGCATGACCGGGTTTCCTTTTTTGGTTTCGAGCACAACATTGATGAACGAGTTTTGGGGCGCATGGTAATTGGTAATGTTCCCACCAAACTGGTGTACCTCGAACATGATATGGTTGATGATCTTTACTTTTTCAATGGCCGTTAAATCGTCGTGCAATTCCAACCACACATCCTGCTTGATTTGATGAAGCTGTTTCTTTAATTTATTCTCATCAAGATCGGGATATTGGTAGCGGGCAATGATGCAGCAACCTTTAAACAGATCGTCCTGCTCATTCTCTGCCCAGTTTTTAAGGGCGTTTTGCAGGGCTTTAAATTGTATGGTATGAATAATTCCCTCAATACGTTTTTGCATCAGGGCATCAAAACTATTCTCCCAGGCCGTTTCCAGGTGTGGAATGGCCGGTGGACCAAGGATAATGAACCTGTTTTTGACTTCAGAGTAAATTCCGTCATCCGGATCATCCAAAAGAGTAATGAGAGCAATTACTTCTTTCAGGTTCATTTCGTTTTTCTTAGGTCTCATACAGGTTGATAGTTATTATCAATGGTTGTATGGTTGCTCATCATTGGTTTTATTAGTATCTGTTATGGTATGATGAGCAATTCATACTAAAACAAAAATAGCCCCGAATAGGGGCCATTTTTAACCATAATTTAGTTTTTCTTAACAATCAGGCTGTTAATCGTTGTAAACTTTCCTCTATTAATATCTCCACGCTTTTGCGGTAATCGCTGGTAAACTCCTTGCGTACGCGGTTAGCTATAATAACACAGGCGGTTAAACAATTGTGGCCCAGTAACTTTCCTAAACCATACAGGGCCGATGTTTCCATCTCGAAATTGGTGATCTTATGTTCGCCCAGCCTGAAAGCTGTTAGCAACTCATTTAAATCGGGCATCGCAGCCTTTAAACGGATTTGCCGGCCCTGGGGCCCATAAAAACCCGGGGCGGTAGCGGTAATGCCAATATGAGTACCCTGTTTAAATTTAGCAATAAGCTCGTCGGAGGCTTTTACACAATAGGGATAAGGAAGATTTGGCAACCAGCCGGTATGTTTTATAAAGGCTTCGCTAATGGACTTCTCCCCTACGCTTTCCCAGTTGTTATAAAAGTTCAGCAAGCCATCGAGTCCCAAACCATGTGAGCTTACCACAATCCCATTTACCGGGATCTCGGCTTGCAATGCCCCGCTGGTGCCCAGGCGTACAATGTTGAGCGAACGGTGCAGGGGGTTCAGTTCCCGGGTTTCCAAATTAATATTAACGGCCGCATCCAGCTCGTTTACCACAATATCAATGTTATCGGTACCAATACCGGTTGATAAAACGGTGATACGCTTACCATTAAAGGTACCGGTATGGGTTACAAACTCGCGGTGCTCGGTTTTAAAGTCAATGTTACTGAAGAATTTTGAGATTTGCGCCACACGGTGTTGGTCGCCTACCACAATCACATCATCGGCAATGTCTTCGGCTTTTAAATTAATATGGTAAACGCGTTTTTCACCTGTAAGGATCAATTCTGTTTCAGGAAACTGTGGCATGATGAGTTTAATTTTACACGAAGATAATAATCTCTGTTCAAATGTCCCTTAAATCTCTTTGGTCAAAATGTCTCTTTGGTCGTTTAAAATAATGCCATGATATACTTACCAAAAATCATTATCCCACAAACAACTGCAGCCATTGCTCCTACCAACACCGCGCCTGCGCTAAGATCCTTAATGGCACCTGCTTTTGGATTGTGGTTCGGTTCTACCAGGTCTACAAAATGTTCAATAGCTGTATTAATGACCTCAAGGCTAATGACCAACGCAATGACAATGCAGCAAATAAGCCACTCGGTTTGGGTAATATGAAACCAAAAGCCCGCAGCCACTACTAAAAAAGCGACCAGCACATGCACTTTCATGTGATTATCTTTAAAGGCCAATCGCAAGCCTTTAAGCGCATAAGAAACCGATTTGGCAAAACTAGACATGCTCCGGTTCCGTTATGGTTGGTTTTCGGTTAAATACGATCTTCATATTATACCAAACAGCTATTCCCCAGGCAGCAAAAATCCAAACAGCCATGGCTATTCCCAGATAGCCGGTCCAGGACATATACTCATCATAGTTTTCCATATCATAGCCATTTGAACTCTCCAGGTTCATGGAGTCTAGCAATGAGTTGGTTACTATATTAAGCACATAGCGGTAAATGCCATATAAAATGGCCAGGATTAAAAAATAAATCCCTACGATGATCCAGTAATTCTTTAAATACCCCAAGGGTTCACCTTTATTGAACTTGATAATGGTGCGGATAATAGCGCCAATAATTTGCACCACACCGGTTACAAACTCGGCCAGGAACAATACAACAAGCAGTCCGAAAAAAAAGTCGTTGTCAAAAAATGATTCGTTTTCCATAACTTAATTTGATTTTATCCATTTGCCTTTAGAAGAAAGGCCCTCAATGGTGATGTTATAAAAATAGATACCCGCAGGAAACTCCGCTGTTGTAAGCTCAAATGCATTACCGGTAAAATGACTGCTGTAAATGCATTTACCAATGGCGTTATAAAGGTTGACTTCGGCATGTGCGGCAGTTTTATCCAGGCTGATCTTTATCTTGTCATGTCCGGGATTAGGAAACACCTGTGCCATAGGTTTATCATATGACTTAACAGCGGTTACAACCGGGCAATACAAATTGCTTCTTTCCGTTTGCATGGTGCTGTTAATAACACCATACTGATCGGGCGAGAACCTGGTCCTGCATACCTTCCTGGAATAACTCATAATATTGGAAACATCAGGGGCATAAGGCATAAAATTAGCGTCAACCGCTGTACCCACATACACACAGGTAGCATTGACATTGACTGAGCTTAAAATTGGATCAGCCGGAGTATCGCAAATCCAATCGCCATCAAACGCGCAGTTACTGCCATCGACCAGCTCGCCCTGCGAAATATCGCCATGCGTGTGGTACAAGCCAAAATAATGCCCCAGCTCATGCGCCAGTGTACTGCCATTGGTAGCACAGGATGCCGCTATTACCGCGTAATCCATACTGGGCGGAAACTGTGAATAGCCGCATACCGCTGTTCCACCTACCGATACATTGTTGGCGAAATAAATATTAATCACATCGTTGGTGTAATACTGCGATAACAAAATGGGCTCTTCATCGGTGTACTCGTAATTGTATAAGGAATCGTCGTAAATGATCTCGGGTGAAGAGCATTCGTAAAAAGACATATTGGCGTTGGCATAAAAAGCGTTTACCGAATCCATTTCATCCCTGATCTGCTGAATGGTTAATGCAGAGCTTCCGTCGGCTTTAACGATCAGGTGAAACTGCACCGGGATTAGTGCGAGCTGTGTTGCTTTATGTTTGGGCGCGTTGTTTATTTCCTTCACTTTTTGCCGGAGTGTATTGATCCATGCCGCTTTGGGCGGTGTAGCGCATTCGTTGAGCGGAACCACCTGGGCTGTTAACGACAGGCCGGTAACAAGCAACCATAACATATGCAACTTTTTCATAGGATCTGTTTTATACCAAATTTACTTAAAATAATCGAACCTTTTCGACTTGTTTGCCTTAGGGCTTAAGATAAAGAACTGGCACAACAATAAGCCGGTGAATATTAATGTAAAGGAACAGGCATCTTTTAAATGATGAAAATGAAACAAAGGTTTTAAACAGGTTTTAGCGAGTTCCAAAGGGTTTAACACATCCCAACTGTTAACCCTTAAAAAACGACCAATGTAAACACCGTAGCTTACGGCTAAAAACAATAGCAATAAAAATACCGGTTTGTTTAACTGTGGAAACCTTATTTGCGCCAACCTTGTCATTTGATGAACGGACACATAGAATAAATACAAACCTGTTACGGCAAACGACAAAATAAGCACCAGGTCGAACCAAACAGGCAAATGGGCCCGCTTATGCAAGTGGAACAGATCGGTTAGCATATAAGGCGCGTTTGGTAAAAACAGCAGCCAGAGCATGGATAACCCGGCCAGTTTCCATAATTTAAGTTCCTTTTGTTTTACAAGATACGTACTGATCCAATAAGGTACAAAGGCCAGGAACAGATTCCAGAACAGGAACACAAAACTGAATTGCTGTGTTTTTATGCACCTGCTTAGTACCATAAACAGGCAAAAGAAACTCAGGAGAACGAGGTTTTTTCCGATACGCCCCATCATGATTTAGTTATGAAAAATACTGTAGTGAATTTCTTTATCTCGAAGGTCAAAGCTGCGCCAGTCGGAAGTATAATCCGATAAATAATGGTTCAGTTTTACAGTGAGCAGGTGACGGTAGTTTTGGGTATAATAATTATTGTACCGGTCGTGGGTAAAGTTCTTCAAATGATTGTTGATCTGCTCAAATTCTGGTTTTTTAGTAACGGCCATCAGCTCCGGGATGTTGGCATCGGATAAAGAAAATAAATAATAAAAATCCACATCCTTCAAAGGCTTGTTAGCAATGTTGTAATTGGTAATCAGCTTATCCCAGTTAAAACAACCTGAAATGACCAATACCGAAAACCATACCGCCACGTTGGTGCGGATAAGATACCAATTGGAGCGTTTTTGCCAGATCTTGATGAACATGATGCATAAGCCAATGGCTGCCAATGCCAGCCAAACATATACGCCGATACGCTTATAGGTGAAATTAAAATCGTGAATATAGATCTGGTTGCGGATGACGGTAGATGACAGCATGATAATGTTTTGGACGATCCACAAGTAAACAAAAGCCATTAAGGCTGTGTTAGATCTTACCGTTGAAAATTCTTTGCGGAACAGATACATGATGAGGCTGGTGGCAATGATAATAGAGAGGATAATAATGCCCACACCATTATGCACAAAATCGGAATGTGAAATATTTTTGGGCAAGCCCCCATTGAAATACAATGTCTGCACATCACCTATGTTCAGTATCACCAGCATCAGGTTTAGTAAAATAAATAAGAGCAAGCCGGCATAGCGTTCCGTTTCAAAACGTTTGGCAGTGGAATTTTCTTCGGCCGGCTGACCATTGGCAAGAGACAACTTGTTTTCCCAATCCTCTACAGGTCCAATCACTTTGTGATATAGGAAAGCATACATGAGTAAAAAGCCGCTGAGTGTAAAAAAGATCCAGGCTATGCTGATGAAATCAAAATTGATCCATTTCGTATTTTCGGCAAATAAAGGATTGGAGCTTTTGTACATGTTAAAGAACAGGATGCTCAGTACCAATACAATAATGGTTGCTAAAACCTTGTATCCTTTTTTATCGGCGTTTCCTTCGCCACCCGAACCGGCACGCCTGATCGAATCGATGATGATGTATACCACACAGGAAATGACCGAATAGCAACTAAACATAAATGAGAACAAAGCCGATGTGGTCACATTGAACGAATAGGCAGATAACAGCAACAGGCTGGCAATGTTGGCAATGATGCTCAGGGCGCTGGAAGTTACAAAAATTGACGCCGAACTTACAAGGCACATGGCGGTTGCCCAAAGCCATTTTTTACTCTTAACAAGCTGTACGTTTTTAAGGGTTAGTAAAGCGATAAGAATGACATTAAACAGTAAAAAATTAATGCCTGCGTTTTGTTTGTAAAATAAAAAGCTGTAAGCGCCTGTGGCAATCAGCAGTAAATAATCGTTTTTTTTCATGGTTTTGTTTTTAAGTTTTAACCGCAAAGACGCGGCATATATACAGAGATCGCAGAATTTTTATTTATTTAAAGAATGAATCTGTTAGCTTGGCCAGGATATAAACGCCAACACAGAACACCAAAAAGAGAAGTTGAATCATTGTGCTAAAGAATGTTCGTGAAACAAAGAGGTTTTTACCTGTTGAATATCCTCGTACAACAGTTCTTTTGAATTAAGAACTGAAATGTCTTTGCAGTTTTTTCCTCTTTTATAGGAATCCTTGAGGTATTTCCAACTGGTGGGAAGAATAAACCAGGCGCCAATTAAAGTACTTACAGAAGCAATTGATCTTTTACCATTACCATGCAGGAAAAACTGCAGGGCTACTTCATCTTTAAAGGAGATGGAATAACCCAAAAGCACATGCTGTATATCGTGATACTCGGCACCTGCCAAAGGTTCTACATTGGATTTTTTAAGGAATTCGCCCATTGCCTTCCCAACGCTACCTTCGGGATACTCAAGTAATTGAGCAGTGCTAAGCTTCCAGTTTTTATCTTTGATGCCGCAATTAAATACAGTAGGACCAATAAGCCCTGCTACCCAGGAAGATGTTTTTAAATGTACGGCATACACAAAATCAATTGTTGTTTTAAAGGCTGTGCTGATGGTTTTCATGATTTATTGAGATTAAAGGATTGTGTGTTTTTATTGTTTTGAATATGTTTCGTTCTCTATAAGGGCAATTTTTCGTTTGATATAGAATAAAGGGATCAATCCGAACAGGCCAAAGCAGCAATCAATGACCTGGTGGTAGAAAGGAATGTGGCGAATTGGCCCGCAAATAAAAGCCAGGGGAAACACTGCCAGGCAGGCAATGATACCTACTGTGACACTGAATTTATTTCTCACCGGATCTTTGTAAACACCAATAAAGAACAGGGCAATGATGATGTGGGCAAAAGCCAGCCAGTCGGTACCGTATAAAACAATGGAAGGGGTTTGGTGTACACCTTCGTAAACCGTTTTGATCCAGCTGTGAAAATAAACCGGGAAGAAATTAAGGTTGGCGATCAGGAAATCAACTTCGGTAGTTAAGGGAAAAGCCGTAATGCCGCTCAGGGCCAACAGAACAATGAATACGATGACCACGCGTTGGATGGGTTTGATGTTGGAGGTTTTCATAGGGTTTGGTTTTAAGTTATGTGATATGTTTTTGTCACTTCGAGCGAAGTCGAGAAGCGTTCTTATTTATTTTACAGGTTCTCGACTCTCACGACACGTCGTGACGAACTGACGGGTTAAATAGTCTATGTTTCAGCTCATTGATATTTTCATTCAGCAATAATTTAAAATTCCAGTCGCGGATGGCAGTTGACTGTTTTCCTTTGCGGTAGGCTTCGGTAAAAAATTTTAATTTGTTTGGAAATAACACTGTTGTAATCAAACAGGTACCAACCGTAAAGAAAGAGGGCTTTCCGTTTCCCCATAAAAAGAATTGCATGGCCGCTTCATCAATCACATTGGTAGAGTAACCCAGCAGTACATGAAATACATCGTGCCGTTCGGCTTTGGGAATGGGTTCAAATTTTTCTTTTTTATAAAACAGTCCCAGGCTGTAACCAAGGCTATCCTTTTTATAGTTAACCAGGTCGTCGGATGTGAGGTTCCAGGCAATCCTATTCTTATTGAGACGGGCATGAAAGGGAACTCCTGTTTCCAAAAGCCACAACACAGCCTTTGCCCTGAACGATTTTTCTGATTGGTAATTGATGTCTATAGCTTTCATGTTTTTTATTTAAAAGTACTTTGTGTTTCAAAGTTTAAGTTCAAAAAAAAGGGATTATCGTCCTTTCAATAATTTTTCAAGCGCGTCCAAATGATCGTTAAAGGCTTTCATACCAACCTTTGTTACCGAATAAGTTGTTAAGGGTTTCTTGCCCACAAATTCTTTTTTCACATGTATGTAGCCTTCTTTTTCCAAAGCTGTAATATGACTGGCGAGGTTCCCATCGGTGAGTTCCAGGGTTTCCTTCATGGTACTAAAGTCCACACTGTCGTTCACCATCAGCACACTCATGATCCCAAGGCGGATCCGGTTCTCAAACGCTTTATTTAAATTATGTATGTAACTTTTCATTGTTTAATGACTTAAGAGACGTAAGGGATTTAAGAGACTTGAGGGACTTGGATCCCAGGGTTCTTTTTATCTCTTTTGTTTCTTTTGTCCTTTCACATTCTTTCAATCCTTTTAATCTCTTGTATCTCTATAGTCTTTATGTCCCTTCAGTCCCTTTTATCCCCTGCCCTCTCGTATTTAAACCACATGGCTGTTCCGTAAACAATATGCAGGATCCCAAATCCAATGGCCCAATATAGCAATCCGTTGCCTAAATTAAAAGCGTTTATCATTCCCAACACCACTTCACAAAGCCCTAAATAACGAATGTCGTCGTAAGTATATTTGCTGGCATTGATAAGGGCCAGGCCATAAAATAATAACATGCAGGGTGCAATGTAGCATATGGCTCCATGATACAACAATGCTAAGCAAAAAACGCCACCCGCAATTAAGGGAATGCATAAATTAATTAACACCCTAATGGCGGTATGATCGAATAAGCGCTGCCCCATGCGTTTGGCCCTGCGGTTTGAAAAATAAATGGCGGTTGCAATGGAAAAAAACAAGATGATGGCGGCAACCACAACAAGATAACTATAAAAAGGACTGCGCTCCACAATGGAAGAATTACGATCCGATGAAAGATCGTATTCATAATGACTACGATGGTTATTGATGTAACCATATGCAACATAAGCGCCTATTAAGGCATAAATTCCGGCAAATACTCCCGATAAACCACTGAGTGATAAAAAACGGGTCGACTTTTTCATCATCTGGCGAATGTCCTGTATCGCCTCCAGGTGTTCTGCGTTTTCTTTTGTCATAATAAAAGCACTTTGTGGTACAAAGTTATAATTAATTTTGATATGGCAAATTTATTTTAACGTTTTTTTAAGGAGATTTTATTAACCGTAAAGGCACAAAGAAAATTACCGGTAATTCAAAAAAAGTAATGTTCCTGAGTTAAACCGAAAATGAATACCTTTACCCCATGGCAAGAATCCTGGCAATAGATTATGGCAGCAAGCGTGTAGGGCTGGCGGTAACCGATCCTTTACAAATCATTGCTTCGGGTTTAACTACCGTGCACAGCAAAGACCTGATCGCCTACCTGGAAGAGTACCTGAAAAAAGAGCAAGTAGAATGCATTGTGGTGGGTGAACCCAAAACCCTGCAAAACGAAGCCTCCGACAGCGCCCGCTACATCGATCCTTTTGTGACCCATTTGACCCGTAAATTTCCTCATATAAAAATTGCCCGCTACGATGAACGCTTTACCTCTGCCCTGGCCCACCAAACCATGTTGATGGGTGGCCTGAAAAAGAAAGCCCGCGCCAATAAAGATACCGTAGATATGGTGAGTGCTACTATTATTTTACAGGATTACCTGGCTTTTATCGGGAAGTAATACCTTTATTTGAAGATGTGAATTAACAGGTCGCTCCTACGGAGCTCTGTTATTTTTCCATATACTCTATTACAAACAGATTGCTCCTACGGAGCAACGTTATGATCTCGTAAAGACAATATGAAATAACCCCAAAAGCAGTCTTAATAGAGACAGGTCGCTCCCATGGAGCTCTGTTATTTTTTCCATATACTCTATTACAAACAGATTGCTCCTACGGAGCAACATTATGATCTGGTAAAAACCTATTTGTAATAAGTTATAACCCTAAGTCAATTTTACAGAAACACATAGCATTTATCCAGTGATCGCAAGCCCCGTAGGGGCTTACTTTTTGTAATAAGAACTACAATGATCCTGGCTGAGCTCCGTAGGAGCGGCCTGTTAAACCTGTTATGCATACAGCTGTTTGAGGTTACTTCTCCGCCAGCCGGCGGATCACAATGAGGTACTGAATTTAAACTTCCTTCTCCACAAACCTTACTCCCAGCTCTTCCAACTCAGTAAGCATGGGTTCGTAAATTTCTTTTACGGTTGGAATTTGCACGCCATACAGCTTGAATTTACCGGTAAGGAAATTTTTAATGGAAATGGCCAAAGGCAATCCCACTGTTTTTGCCATGGCGGTATGCACTTCATCGTCGCCAATAACCACCAATGATGAGTTTAATTTTTTACGTTCGCCTCCAAGCTCGTATTCAAACTGGTGTTGCATTACAATCATGTCTTTATCGCCCGCTTTCAGCAACCATTTTTCTTCCAATAAATTTTGTAACAGCTCGGCCGGTGAACCTTCTTTTAATTTGATGGCTTTGTTGGAGAACAATTCCAGGTACTCCAGTTTGTTCATCACCTCAGCATCCATGTCGCTGCCCATAAAAGCACTTAGTTTTTCTTTGGTACTTAGTTTCCCTTCCGGTAAAAACGATTCCAACAGGTCGGTATAAGTGAGCAGGTCGGCATCATGAATTTTATAAGTATCGTCGGTTAGGCCAAGTTTTACAAATACATTCCAGGCCTTGCAGTAACCCGGCATGCGCAGGGTGCCACGCAGCATGGTTTCGGTGCTGGCTAATCCGTATGGTTTTTTATAACCAATGCTATCGCGGTTGGCATAGGCATCAAATTTACCGTAACCTTCCACTTCAATGGTTTCAATTTGGGTATAGATGCGATTATAGGGAATGAACTTCAGCTTGTTATTTTCAATGAACTGGGCCGTGCCTTGTCCGGCCAATACCACATTGCGCGGGTTCCAGCTGAACTTATATCCCCACGGATTATCATTACTTTCGGGAGCCACCAGCCCGCCGCAAAACGATTTAAAGCCCGTGATCTTGCCGCCTTTTTCCTGGATCTCATGGATCACTTTCATGGCCGATGCATGGTCTATTCCCGGGTCGAGACCACACTCATTGAGCAATAGTAAATTCTTTTTTGTCGCTTCCACATCAAGGTCTTTCATGTCCTGGCTCACATAACTGGCTGTAGCCAGGTGTTTTCCAAGCTTTACACAATCTCTGGCCACATCGCCATGCATAAAAGCCGGGAGCATTGATACAACAAAATCCGCGTTCCCAATCAGTTGCTCTCTCAAAGCCACATTCTGCACATCAAACTCAACGGCTGTTGCCAGTTCCTTGTAATTGGCGATCTTTGATTCAACCGCTGCCTTGTTCGCGTCGGCAATGGTAATATGCCATGAATTGACTTTGGCGTTTGACAATAAATAGTCGATCAAACTTGAAGAAGAGCGCCCTGCCCCGATAATTAATATTTTGCTCATAAACTAAATTCTGCACAAAAATAACCTTAAATTTGTTATCAAAACAGATAATATGTTTCAAAAGATCAAAGTCCTGTTACTCTTTCTTTTATACGGACTTCATGCTCAATCCCAAAGCAATACACTGGTTATTTTCAGCGCTTCGGGAACCCCCTTTTATTTATCTGTGAACCGTGAATCCATTAATAAAAATGCCGAATGCAACGTAAAAGCATTTGACCTTGCCACTGGCTGGAATGCGATTGACATAAAAGTACCGGGTATCATTAAAGAGTTGCGCTTCAGGGATTCGATCCTGTTAAGCGACAAATCTAAATTTTTGAATAAGGAATTTACTTATGCCCTGATCGAAACAAATGAAAAGCTTCAATTACAGTTCAAGGGTGTTTCCGAAAGATCGGGACCATCGGCTCCTCCCGTTCCATTAGCGCCAAAAGAAACGAGTTCCTTAATTGACAGCAGCATTTATGGCAATGTGTATAAAGTGGAGAGAGGCAAAGCCGTGTTCTTTAATAATTATGATGCAGCAAATGCCTCCTGCAAAGTTGAATTGAACGAAAAAGATATTGAGTATACAGTAAAACTGTTGAACAGAAGCCGGTCGGAAGGTGACAAGGCAAAGGCGCTAAGAGAGCTCATTGAATCCAATTGTTTTAAAACCTACCAGCTAATACCCTTACTGGAACTTGTACAGATAGATATTGACCGCTTGAATTTTTCGAGGCAGGCATACGCCCATTTAACGGACAAGGAAAATGCCGGGAGCCTGAGCGCGGTATTTAAGTACCAAACCATGAAAGAGGCTTATGCCTCTTTTGTGAAAGAACAGGAAGACCTGGCGAAACAAAAAAAACTAAGCTGTACAGTACCGGTAAGCAAAGAAAAATTCAAAGACCTGTTCTCAAAAATAAAGAACAGCGGGTATGAGTTTGAACAACTGGCCACCGCTAAAAAGATCCTTATGAACACCTGCATTTCAAGCGAGCAGGCAAAAAGCATTCTTGATTTGTTTACACACGACAGGGAACGACTGGAGTTTTTGCAAAGCGCTTATATTGTGATGACGGATAAGGAGAACGCCAAAGTACTGGCCAATGAGCTGCAGTTTTCGGAAACTCAAAAAGATTTTTTAAACTACATTTCCAAATAACATGAATCAAAAAAAATTACTGACCATTGGCTTCCTGGGTGCTATTGCCGTAAGCCTTGGCGCTTTAGGCGCGCACTTTTTAAAAAGCAAGCTCGATACGGGATTAATTACAACGGATCAGCTCGGTGGATTTGACACCGCTGTGAAATACCAGATGTACCATCTGTTGGCTATGTTTGGCCTGGTCATACTGGCAAAGCATACCTACCATAAATTCATTGGCTGGGCTTACAATTGTTTTTTACTGGGCATCATTCTTTTTTCGGGCTCCCTGTATTTTTTATGCACACGAAATTTGTTAGGTGCCGATTGGCTGAAAGTGTTAGGTCCTGTAACACCAATTGGCGGATTATTTTTTGTGGCAGGCTGGATCTTCCTGGCCTTGGTTGGATTAAAAAAAGACGATAAGTGAATTTAAGCGGCGAATTGATCGCTTTGTTAACTACCCTGTGCTGGAGCCTTGGTATTTTTCCTTTTACCGAAGCGGCAAAACGCATTGGCGCCGCACCGCTAAATCAATACCGCTTGCTACTTGCCTGGCTTATTATTTCGGTGATCCTGTATTTCTGGAATGACCTTGCTCCCATTGAATTATTTACAAAACCTCAACCTTATCATTACCTGTTCCTTGGTTTATCGGGCATCATTGGCTTTTCGGTTGGCGATTACTGCAGCTTTACATCCTTTAAATTACTGGGACCAAAATTAGGAAGCCTGTATACTACCTTCGCTCCCGGGGCCGCATTAATTATCGGTTATTTTGCATTGGACCAAAGCATTAACCTTATTGGCATCATCGGGATCACCATCACCATAATTGGTGTCATCTGGTTAACCTTGTCGAAAAAGGATTCGGAAGAAGCCGGCAAAGTTGGCTACACAAGGGATAAAAAAGGAATTGCCTACGGCATTGTTGGTGCGCTGTGCCAGGGAACAGGCCTGGTGCTATCGAAATATGGCATGGATTGTTATGCCGAAAAACTACCTACCATGCATGCCGTTTGGATCCGTTTGTTATTTGCTTTCTCAGCCGCGTTTTTACTCAGTGCCTTTGCCGGCAAACTAAAACAAAACAGCAAGCCTGTTTTTACCAATGAGAAAAACAATTTACCCTTTATGTTCTTAGGCACGCTGCTTGGCCCTGTAATGGGTGTAAGCCTTTCTCTGTTCGCCATTCAAAAACTGGAAGTAGCGGTGGCCCAAACCATTTTTGCGCTCATGCCTTTGTTTGTGATGCCCATAAGTTTCCTGGTTTATAAAGAGAAGATTACCATCCAGGCCCTGCTGGCTTGCATTACCGCACTCGCGGGGGTTTTGCTACTGATTTGGAGGAATAGTTTTTGAGAAAGATTCCTTTACAGTTTAAAACGTATCACTTCGTTATTGCCACACTTCGACTCCGCTCAGTGTGACACGTTAACCAACCTACTCTCTTGCCCGGTGATCGTTCAAAAAAATAAAGGTGTGGAATAACTCAAAATGGAATTTGTCTTCCTGTAAGGTATAAACGCTTTCAATGTCTTGCTTAATATGGTTACCCGGCGCCGAAAAATCCGCTCCCGCGTCAAGGTATATGACCTTATCAAAACTGTTGAGTTTAGCAAGCATGTCGGGATACAGGTGATCGATGAAATAAACGTTTTCCGCGTTCATTAATTTTTCCATCTTTTCATATTCCTTAGCCTGGTCAATCTGCTTAAAATAATCGGGGCTGTAGTAGTACACAAAGTTGGTCATGAACTCAGGCGAACACACGAGCACAATTGTATTTGTTTCTTTTTTTGAACGGATAAATTCAACCACATCCTTCACCAGTCTTTTTTTATCGGGATTTAAAGACGCACTAAACATAAAAGCACCACTTAATACAAAAGCCGCGACCAAATACACTGTCTTTTTATTGAACAGATACACAATTCCCAATGCCAGCAATATGTAAAAGGCAGGCGTCATAAAGATCAGGTAACGGTCGAGGAACATGGGAACTTTATACGAGATAAAAAACATGAACAGGAAAGGAAAAAAGAACCAAATGGCCACATACTTTATAAAAGGGTCGTGAACTGTTTTCCTGGTTAAAAAAAGTTTAACAGCCAATGCCACTAAAATAACAATAGCCAATACGGCAACCACAGGCGCATTGCTGAAAGACCAGATCATGTTGTAAATACTCTCGAGCCCCGATGGTGGTTTTAACCAGGTGCCGTTTTTGGCAGAGGTATAAAACCGTTGAGACAGAACGAGCAATTGCGGCGCATAGCCTAAAATAATAAAAGGAATTGTTTTACCATATTTAAAAAGTACCTGCTTGTTCCTTACATAAAAAAACAAGACGATCATTGCTTCAAGACACAACACAAAAAAACCAAAATAATGAGCGTACAGGATCAGTATGTTGGAAAGGATAAAGGAGACAGTAGCCATACCGGTAAGCTTTTCTTCTTTTAATAATTTAAAGAACAGGTAAAAGGAAATAACCGTTAACAGTAAAAACAACGAATACACCCGGCAATCGTGCGCGTACCATATTTGCATGCTGGAAAAAGTGTATAATAAACCCGACAATAAGCCAACCTTCTTTTCAAAAGAATCGTTCCCAATTTTATAAATAAAGTAAACCGCAAAAGAGCTGAAAAGCATTGGCAAAATTCTCACTGAAAGCACCGAGATCCCAAATACCCGGATCCAGAAGTGAAGGATTAACTCAAAAAGAGGCGGGTTGTTATAATTCTTTAAATAACTGATTAAATGTCCTGGATCGAACTGCGCATGATAAATGGTAAATGGTTCGTCGTGCGAAATGGATTGAGTTGTGATATAAATTGTTTTTAACAAAATATTGAGCAGAATCAAACCTATGGGGATGTAATATTTTCTTAAAAACCGCATTCTTTACTGCAAACATACTGGTTTTTGGTAAATTTTTTGGAGATTTCCTGATCTCGTCAAAAATCGTTATTTTAGAACGTTCAAAAACCATTAAATATGAAGGTTCTATATACTTTTTTGTTATTAACGATCAGCCTGAGCATTTTTTCTCAAAGAGGGAAAGATGGTACTGTTTCTATAACTACTGCCAATACTATTGTAAATGCCTATACCTACCTTACAAGCGATGTTTCTGCAGGCAATGGTTATTTAATCGTCAACAACTCCGCGGCCTTTAGCCCGGGCGACCTGGTATATGTTATACAAATGCAGGGAGCCAGCGTTAATGCGGGCCGAGATACCATATTTCCGGATGTGAACAGTGCCATTCCTACCAATACAACGTTTGGAGCGGTTACCAACTACAATAGTTCAGGAAGAAATGAGTTTGGCCAGGTGCGCTCAGTGCCCGACGGCACAACCCTTATTTTGGACTGTGCCCTGACATACACTTACTCGGCAGCCGCGAAAGTACAGGTTGTGAAGGTTCCGCGTTATTATGCACTCACCGTAAGCGGTGCAGGTTCTATTACCAGTCCGCAATGGGATGGGTTTACAGGAGGTGTAGCTGTTGTAGAAGTTCAAACCAATGCAACCCTAAACAGTACCGGTTCTTTTGATGTGTCGGGAAAAGGATTTAGAGGAGGCGCCACCACTACCAATACGGTAGCCCCATACGGTGGTAACAAATACGGTTCGGTGCTGGTTGCACAGGGAGCTTATAAAGGCGAAGGCATTGGCGGCGATACAACCCGTTATAAAGTTTATTCTTCTGTTTATGCAAGAGGCGCCATAGCAAATGGCGGCGGCGGCGGCTGTTCGCATAACTCGGGCGGCGGTGGCGGCGCCAATGGTGGCGCTGTAGCCAGCTATAATGGTTATGGAAACCCTGATCTTTCAGTAGGCACTTATGCCAATATCTGGAACAGGGAATCGACTAATTTCGCGTTGAACACCTCTTCCGGTGGCGGAAGAGGAGGTTATTCTTTTTCGGCAAATGATGTTACTCTTAACTCGGCTTCAAACCCTCCGGCTTCAACCAATTGGGGAGGCGATTCAAGGCGACCTGTGGGTGGCTTTGGCGGAAGACCTCTTGATTATTCGACGGGACGTATTTTTATGGGCGGTGGCGGCGGTGCCGGTAACGGCGGCGGCGGTGCCAACAACCAGGCGGGTGCCGGTGGTAATGGCGGCGGCCTTGTATATGTTGTTTGTTATGGAGATCTCACAGGTTCTGGTACCATCTTGGCCAATGGCGCCAACGGATCGAACTCAATACCAGGTTGTGGCAGTAATGACGCAGGTGGCGGCGGCGGCGGCGGCGGTAGCATTATTTTAAGGGTTAACGGTACTACTAATTTAACCGCTGCAACGGCTTTAAGCGCCAGGGGAGGCAACGGAGGTAATGTTAATTTCAACTGTGTTGTACTCAACTCAACCGCGTACGGACCTGGCGCCGGCGGCGGCGGTGGTTACATTGGCGTTTCAGGAGCCCTGCCGGGAAATTCGTTAACCGGTGGTAATAATGGCCTTGTAACAGGAAACACCAGTAATATTGCCACGCAATTTCCACCAAACGGTGCCACCAAAGGTGGTTCTGGCTCCACAGGTACTATTGCAGACAATTTTACTCTCACAGCGTCTCCTAACCAAACCCTTTGTACAAACCAAGCCTTTACCGTAACCGCTTCGTCTACCGAACCGGGCACAACCATATACTGGTATTTTAATGCTGATGTTGGCTCCTTTCCTTTTGCCTCAGGAAATTCTTATTCAGATCCGGGCGTGCCAAGTCCCACTACCTTTACCATATACGCCGGCGTTTGTGAGGGTACCTATCGTCAACCGGTTGTTTTTACCGTTAATTCGGGTTTAAACATGTCGGTAACGGGAACCAATACCATTTGCCCGGGACAGTCAACTATTTTAACGGCCAGCGGTGCCACCACGTACACATGGGTTTCTGGCCCTGCAACCAATACTATTTCTGTTTCGCCGGCCTCTTCAACAGTCTATACTGTTAATGGAACCACTGGTTTATGCTCGGGTAGTCAAACTGTTAATGTAACGGTATCGCCTACTCCTACACTATCGGTAGCAAGCACTTCCATTTGCGCGGGAAATACAGCCACATTGACAGTAGCATCGAGCGCTACCAGCTTTACCTGGATGCCGGGAGGCCAAACCACCCCAAGCATTACAGTTACACCAACCCTTAACACCACTTACACGGTTACAGGATCGAACGGGGCCTGCACCAATACAACAACTGCCACGGTGAGCGTTACACCAAACCCAACACTGGCCACAAGCCCTTCAACTATTTGTGCCGGCCAGGTTGCCACATTTACAGTAAGTGGCGCCACATCGTATACCTGGAGCCCGGGCAATGTGACCGGAAGTACGTTTACCTTAAGTCCCGCGTCATCTACGAGTGTTTCTGTTATTGGCGCAAGCGGAACCTGTACCGCCCAAACCACCAGTTCGTTAACGGTTACTCCTAATCCAACCATTACCGTTGCCAGCCAAACTATTTGCCCTGGACAATCTACCGTGCTTACAGCAAACGGCGCTACAACCTATACCTGGGTTTCGGGACCTGCAACAAATACCATTTCTGTTTCCCCCGGTGCCACAACGGTTTACACTGTAAACGGAACCTCTAACTCTTGTACAAGTTCTCAAACCGCAACTGTTACTTTAGGTACAGTTCCAACCATAGCGGTTTCGGGCAATACAGCCATTTGTTCCGGAGGTTCTACTACCTTAACAGCCAGTGGCGCGAGCAGCTATACCTGGGCTACAGGCGGACAATTAACCTCAACGGTTTCGTTGAATCCTTCTTCAACTACAAATTATACAGTTACAGGATCAAACGGTGTGTGCTCCAATACAACGTTGGCTACTGTAAGCGTTACACCTGTTCCAACCTTAACGGCCAACTCGGTTACCATTTGCCCTGGTCAAACGGCTACTTTAACGGTGAGCGGCGCTACAAGCTATACCTGGATGCCGGGTAGTGTTAGCGGAACATCTTATACTATCGCTCCTTCATCCAATACGTTTGTTACGGTAACCGGCGCTAATGGTAGTTGTACAGCACAAGCTACACCATCGGTTACTATAAACGGAGGGATTACGCTGAGTGTTAATAATCCGACCATTTGTACAGGGCAGGCTACCACATTAACAGCCAGTGGCGCTACAACCTACACCTGGGATTCGGGACCGCAAACCAATAGCTTATCTGTAAATCCTGCTTCCACTACCGTTTATACTGTGAGCGGAACCGCGGGGACCTGTACCGGATCGGCTACTTCAACCGTAACGGTTATTGGTCAGCCAACCGTTTCCATTACTGGTAATACTTCCATTTGTTCCGGCAGTTCAACTACTTTAACCGCCAACGGTGCCAACAGTTATACCTGGGCAGCAGGTGGGCAATTGACCTCAACGGTATCCCTTAATCCTTCTACTACAACCGACTATACGATTACGGGATCAAATGGTGTATGTTCCAGCACAACAATAGCTACGGTAAGTGTAACACCTACTCCAATCTTAACAGCTAACTCGCTTACTATTTGCCCGGGCCAAACGGCTACTTTAACGGTGAGTGGCGCGACAAACTATACCTGGATGCCTGGAAGTGTGAGTGGCACATCTTATACAATTGCTCCATCATCCAATACATTTGTTACGGTAACCGGCGCTAACGGCAGTTGTACAGCTCAAGCTACACCATCCATTACCATCGGTACCGGAATTTCTATGGCTGTTAACAATGCCACCATTTGCGTAGGACAGACTGCCACCTTAACGGCGAGTGGTGCTACAACCTATACCTGGGATTCGGGCCCGCAAACCAATAGCGTAACTGTAAATCCTGCCTCTACTACCATTTACACAGTGAGCGGAACCGCGGGAACCTGTACCGGCTCAGCTACTTCAACCGTAACCGTTATTGGTCAGCCAACCATTTCCATTACAGGTAACACATCCATTTGTTCTGGTAGTTCAACTACTTTAACCGTCAGCGGCGCCAACAGTTACACATGGGCGGCAGGCGGAGAATTAACCTCAACCGTTTCTCTTAGTCCTTCTTCCACAACAGATTATACTGTTACCGGCGATAACGGTGTATGTACCAACACAGGCCTTGTAACAGTAAGCGTAACTCCTACTCCTACCTTAACGGCCAACTCGGTTACCATTTGCCCGGCGCAAACAGCCACACTCATAGCAAGCGGCGCTACCACTTATACCTGGATGCCAGGTAATGTAACAGGCGATACGTATACCTTGGCTCCTTCGTCGAATACATTTGTAACGGTAACCGGCGCAAACGGAAGTTGTACAACACAAGCTACGCCATCCATTACCATAGGTACCGGAATTTCCATTAGCGTGAACAGCCCAACCATTTGCGTTGGACAAACTGCTTCGTTAACAGCCAGTGGCGCCACCAGTTATACCTGGGATTCGGGCGCGCAAACCAACACCTTAAATGTGACTCCAGCTTCTACAACTGTATACACCATTAGCGGAAGTGCTGGCACCTGCACAGGTTCCGCTACCTCAACTGTAACTGTGTTAAACCTTCCAGGCTTATCGGTAACGGGTAACACCGCCATTTGTTCCGGCAACTCCACCACCTTAACGGCAAACGGAGCAACAAGCTTTACCTGGGCAAGCGGCGGACAATTAACAAACTCAGTTTCGGTGAACCCAACAGCCGACATCACTTATACGGTTACAGGTTTTGATGGCGCCTGCAGCAACACCATCACCGTTGATGTAAGTGTTACTCCTACGCCAACATTAACAGCAAATCCTGTGAGTATCTGTACCGGACAAACAGCTACTTTAACCGTAAGCGGAGCTACTACTTACACCTGGAACCCCGGAAATGTAACAGGTGATACCTACACCGATAGTCCTGTTTCTTCATCAACCTATACGGTTACGGGTGCCAACGGAACTTGTACCACGCAGGTCACCACATCCGTTACGGTAGGTTCGGGAATTTCAATCGCGGTTAATAATCCAACTATTTGCGCAGGGCAATCGGCTGTTTTAACAGCTACGAGCAGCGCTACCAGCTATACCTGGGATTCGGGAGCCAATACCAATACGCTGAGTGTGAGCCCTTCGTCTACAACTGTTTATACCATTTCGGGAAGCAGCGGCTCATGCGTGGGTGTAAATACGGCAACAGTAACCGTGAACCCGGTTCCAACTTTAACTGCCAGCTCAACTAATATTTGTGCAGGACAATCTGCCACACTAACCGTTACCGGAAGTGCTACAACGTTTACCTGGTCGAACGGAAATAACAACAGCACACAGGTTGTTTCTCCGTCTTCAACCACCGGTTATTCGGTATCCGGAACCAATGGCTTTGGTTGTGTCAATACTACCGTGGCAAGTACAACCGTTACTGTTAACTCGGTACCAACTGTTAGCGCCAATGCCGCGGCTGTTTGCTCGGGGCAAGCTGCAACCTTAACAGCCACAGGTGCCACAACGTATTCATGGAGCACTTCGGCAACCAGTAATTCAATTGTTGTATCTCCCGTTATTAATACCACCTATACCGTAACCGGCTTTAATGGCGGTTGTAGTTCAACTTACACAACCACAGTCACCGTTGATCCGGTAGCACTTTCTGTTTTTTCACTGGCCATAAACGCCTGTCCTTCTGAAATTCGCGTTTTGAATGCCGCAGGATCTAATTCAGCCAGCACAACTTATACCTGGAGCAGCGGAGGAACAGCTTATTCGGAGACAGTTAGCCCGGTTGTAACAACTACCTATGTGGTTAACGGTACTTCCTTTAGCGGATGTCCTGCCACATCAGGAACATTTGTAGTGAATGTAAATTCTATAAATGCCGACTTTAGTGGCTTAACCACTGATTTGTTCACGGTTGGCGAAACACTGAACCTGAGCAATACAAGTACAAACGCAACATCCATTGTGTGGACGTGGTGTAATGGCACCTCAACCGATGAGCAAATAACCATTCCTTTGTCGGATACCGGAAGTTGCTGTGTGAATTTACTGGCAAGCAATACAACCTGTACAAGCTCTGTGACCAGGTGCTTTACAGTGGTGAACGAGGCTACCATTACTATTCCGAACGTGTTTACACCAAATGGCGATAACAAGAACGATATCTTTAAATTTACAACAATAGGTATCAAGGATCTTTCGTGCGGCATTTACGACCGTTGGGGATTGAAATTGTATGAATGGAACGGCATTAACGGCGGTTGGGATGGAAGCGTGAAATCGGGGACGGCTCCTGATGGAACGTATTTTTACATTTTGAACTATACCGATCAGAAGGGTGAAAGTAAAACTGAAAAAGGTTTCTTATCTTTGTTCAGAGATTAATTTGTCCTTATTTAATGAACGAATTCAGAGAAGAACTTCTTATTAAGTTATCAATTCCGATCTATGCGGTTGTAATTGGTATTGAAATATTTTACAGTTACTGGCACGAAAAAAAGTACTATTCGGGTAAAGGAATTTTAGCAAATGTTTACCTGTCAACATTAAACTTTACACTGGATATTTTAATCAGAAGCCTTTGCATTGCGGTTCTCCTTTTCTTTTACCAGTTTAAATTTACCGAAATTGATAAAACTGCCCAGCCATTTTTATACTGGTCGGTTTTACTGGTTGCCCAGGATTTTATGTTTTACTGGTTGCATCGGGTCGATCATTACTGCCGTTTTTTTTGGGCTGTGCATGTTACGCATCATTCATCGGAAGAATTTAATTTAACGGTTGGCTTCCGCTCTTCCGTGTTTCAGCCATTGTACCGTTTTATTTATTTTATTCCTTTATCGCTGGTTGGTTTCGATCCATTGGATGTCATGTTTATGTATGCCGCTACACAGATCTACGGTATTTTAATTCACACCAAAACAGTTGGTAAGCTTGGCTTTTTAGAATGGTTCTTATCCACCCCATCGCACCACCGGGTGCACCATGCCAGCAATGTGAAATACCTTGACAAGAACATGGGCATGGTATTCATTATCTGGGACCGGTTGTTTGGTACCTTTCAAAAAGAAGAGGAGGCGGTGGTGTATGGTTTAACTACAAATATTGGCACTTATAATCCGTTCACTATGGTATTCCATGAATGGAAAGCCATTTTAAAAGACCTGGGAACATCGCCTTCTTTTAAAAACAAGTTTATGTACATCTTTGGCCCTCCGGGATGGAGCCACGATGGCAGCCGAAAAACATCGAACCAGCTTCGTAAAGAATTAAACAAAACCAACTAACCACTGAATTAACAAGATTGTTTATATTTATAGTCTATGTCGAACGCAGTAACATTATTTAAACGCATCAGTCATTTTGTTAATCACAGGTTATGGCAACTGAGGCTGGACAAGCTGGATAAAAAACAAGGTTTCCTGCTAAAGCAGCTGCGCATTTTTATGCTGGCCATTAAGGGATTTAATGAAGATAAGTGTATGCTGAAAGCTACCGCGCTCACCTATTACACCTTATTTTCCATTGTACCTATTATTGCGCTTGCCTTCGCCATTGCCAAAGGTTTTGGTTTCCAGGAAAACCTTAAGCAACAGATACTCAATGATTTTAAAGACCAACAAAGCGTCCTTATCCAATCGTTTGACTATGCCGATAAAATGCTGGCCCGTACACAAGGAGGATTAATTGCGGGTGTTGGTATCATCTTGTTATTATGGTCGGTAATGAAATTATTGGGAAGTATTGAGAACAGTTTTAATGACATATGGGAAATAAAGCGTGACCGTACCTGGACCAGGAAGATCACCGATTATCTTTCCATTATGCTCATAGGCCCTATATTTATCATGATATCAGGAGGTTTAACGGTTGGTATAGAAACCGGTATGAACACCGCTGTTTCCAATTTCTCGCTTTTAAGCCCTGTTACCTTTGTACTTTTAAAACTGCTGGCTTTCTCATTAATCTGGGGGATGTTCATTTTTTTATACATGGCACTGCCAAATACCAAAGTGAGTTTTAAAGGCGCGGCGATGGGAGCCCTGGTAGCCGCCATTTTATTTGAACTCCTGCAATGGGCTTATGTGTCTTTCCAGATCGGTGTTGCCCAGTATGGCGCCATTTATGGTAGCTTTGCCGCACTGCCCCTGTTTTTAATATGGGTGCAGTATTCATGGTTTGTGGTAATGTTTGGAGCCGAATTAACCTTTGCCAACCAGAATGTGGACCATTACGAACTCGAAAACGACATTATCAATATCAGCGATCGCTACAAACGTGTAATTGCCTTACTCATAGCTAATTATGTGGTAAAAAACTTCAATGAAGGGAAAATTCCCTTAACCGCCATTCAAATTGCCCATAAACTCGACCTGCCGGTACGCTTGGCCAGGACCATCATCTTTGAATTTACCGAAACAGGGATCTTTAATGAGATAAAAATGCCTTCCGACAAGGAAATTGGTTACCAGCCGGGGATTACCGACTCCAAATTAACCGTGAAATACATCATCGACAAGCTGGACCAACGGGGTGTCAATCAACTGCCAATAGAGGACAGCAAAGAGCTGGAGATTGTGAATGGCCTGATGAGGGACATGGACGATGTGTTAAATACCACCAAAGGGAATGTGCTGGTAAAAGACCTGTTTTAAGTTTATCTTATTATATTGTAAATAAAAGCCATTGATTTTCTGGATGTCTTTTCGTATGTTTGGATTTATACAAAAATCCACCTATGAAAAAAAGTTACTACCTATTCACCTTTTGCCTGTTACTTGCCGGTTTATCCCGGGCGCAACTAACCATTACGCCCAATAACGTGGCCGTGCAACTGGCCCAGCTCATTGCCGGCTCGGGCGTAACCATCACTAATGCCTCATTGAGTTGTGGCTCAAATGCTTCGGGTACCTTTACCTACACCGGTACTCATTTAAATTTATCGAACGGGGTTTTATTAACCACAGGAAACGCTACCGCTGCTGCGCTGCCTGAAGGTACACACTCCGGCGCAAATGTGGGTAATAATGTGAGCGACCCTGACCTGACATCCATACAAAGCGATGCGGATAATAACCTTTGCCGCCTGGAGTTTGACTTTGTGCCTATTTGTCCACAGGTTAGCTTTCAATATGTGTTTGCCTCAGAAGAATATCCTGACTTTGTGGGAAGCATTAACGATGCCTTTGGCGTTTTCTTATCCGGACCAAATCCCGGTGGTGGAAGTTATACGTCACAAAATATTGCCTTGTTGCCAAACGGGCAACCGGTTTCTATTAATAATGTCAACAGTTCTGCCAACGACCCTTCATTTGTGGCTAATTATGACTTAAACTACTCTGATATCGTGTACGGTGGGTTTACAGTGCCTATTACCTCAACAGCGGCAGTAACACCTTGCCAAACTTACCACATTAAATTTGCCATAGCCGATGCCAGTGATACGGATTATGATTCGGCAGTTTTTCTGCAAGCCGATGGTTTGAGCTGTACCAATACACCAACTGTTACACCAACCGTTGCAGCAGCTACCTCTTGTGGCGCCAATGACGGCTCGGCTTCGGTATCGGTTACCGGGTTAACGCCCATATCCTATTCCTGGTCGCCGGGCGGAGCAACAACGGCAGGCATTACCAACCAGCCACCCGGTACGTATACCTGTGTCATGAGTTTTACCACGGGCTGTTCTACTTACACTTTAAGCCAGGTTGTTACCATTGGAAGTTCTTCTATTACTCCAACCAGCAATACGCCTTGCGAAGGTTCTTCCATCATCCTTAATATCGATCCGGGTGCTACGTATTCCTGGACCGGTCCGGGTAGCTTTACCAGCTCTGTACAAAGCCCTACCGTTTCGCCAATTACGGCAACCAACTCGGGAGTTTATTCGGTTACCGTTGTTACATCAAATGGTTGTACCGCAACCGGTAGTATCAATGTTACGGTTAATCCTTTACCAACAGTTACCATGCCTGCTACACAAACCATTAGCTGCGCCTCTCCTTCGGTTAATGCCGTTGGTTCAGCATCGCCTTCCAACTCTACTCCTTTATGGACGGGTGGTGGTATTTGCGCCGGGGCAAATAGTTATAGCGTAACCTTGTGTTCTTATGGCACTTATACCTTAACGGTAATTGATCCTGTAACGGGTTGTGCTAATTCGGGAACGGTATTTATTGACGCCAGCAACGACATTCCTTCAGGAACCATGTCGAATACCGGGCCAATTACCTGTATTACCAGTTCTGTTGAAGTGGCGTTAACCACTACCTATACCCCACTTTCTTATTCATGGAGCGGCCCTGGTAGCGTTAATGGTTCAACAACTCCTACAGGTACCGTAACCGTTCCGGGTACATATGCCTGCATTATTACCAATACCTCAACAGGTTGTGCCAGCACACTCATCACTACTGTATCCAGCAATACAACGGTTCCTGTGGTTTCAATCACCACACCTGCCACTATTACCTGTGTAAGCCCTACGGTGACACTAAATGCTACACCAACAACAGGTGTAACGTATACCTGGACGGGTACAGGAATTGTATCGGCCACCAATACAGCTACTGCTGATGTAACCCAGGCAGGAGACTATACCTTAACGGTTACCGACACTAACAATGGTTGTGTTGGTACGGGTAGTACAACTGTTATTAATAATTCCGATACGCCTCAGCTAGTCTTATCTTCCGATACCTTGTACCTGACTTGTACAGCAACAACAGCCAGCGTAACGGCTTCTTCAACGGTAACGACATTATCCTATACCTGGTCGCCCTCACCTTTAAGCGGACCTAATTCGAACACGCCTACTTTTGATACTCAAGGAAATTATACCGTTTCGGTAATTGATGCCGGAGGTTGTACTAATTCGGCTACGCTAAGTGTGTTAACCAATACCACTGCTCCTTTAGTAACGGTTCCGGGAACACAAACCTTAACCTGTACCACGCCAAGTGTTACCATTACAGCCTCAACCACTCCTTTAACCTGTACAGGAGCATGGTTAGGAGGTGTTTGCGCAGGTGCCAGTTCATTTACAGCAAGCATTTGCTCGGCAATTGATTACACATTAGTTGTTACAGATACTACAAATGGTTGTACCAATTCTGCCATTGTTCCGGTAGTTCAAAATACTGCCACTCCAGTGGCAAGCGCTTCGAGCAACGGAACCTTAACCTGTGTAACACCAACCGCACAGGTACTTGCTACAAGCACTTCAACACCAGTTACCTATAACTGGAGTGGAACAGGTACGATTATGGGATCGGCTAATGCAACAGCTACAGTAGTAGCAGGTGGCACTTTTACCTGTGTGCTTACAAATACCGTATCGGGTTGCACACTTACGATAACCACAAGCGTACCGGTTGATACCATTAAGCCTACAGCGTCTATTGCTACTGTTCCGGCAAACAGCTTCTTAAGCTGTACTGTACATACAGTAACACTTAACGCTACGGCTAATCCAAGCAGCAATATCAATTACTCATGGTCTACCGGTTCTACCAATTCTTCTGCTTCGGCTACAAGTGCAGGCGTAGTGAGCGTAACGGCTACCAATGCCATTAACGGATGCCAGGTTACCACTCAATACACGGTAACATCCAATACAGCCGCTCCTACCTTAACGGTTTCGGATGTCGTGTTAACCTGCGATGTGTCGTCGGTACCATTTGCGGCATTGTCCAACACAACCGTAACATATAGCTGGACTGAGCCTATTGCCGGCAGCATTATTTCGGGTGGCAATACCGCATCGCCTACTGTTGTGAATGTAGGTACTTATACGGTTATGGCTACCAACCCGGTTAACGGCTGTACGGTTTCGGCAACAGCTGCTGTTACTCAAGCTACAGTTCATGCTGCCTTTACTGCCGATCCTACAAGCGGCATTGCTCCTTTACCGGTTAATTTCACAAACCAAAGTACCGGCGCTACCAGCTACGTTTGGATCTTTGGCGATGGCAATGGCTCTCTTCTTACCGATCCATCCAATACCTTCGTTAACGCGGGTGTGTATACTACCACACTGGTTGCTATTGCAGGATCCTGCATCGATTCGGCAAGGGTAACCATTATTGTAGAACCGGCTTTATTTATAGAGGTTCCGAATGTGTTTACACCAAACGGCGACCGTGTGAACGATGTATTCTTTATCCGCTCAGCCGGTGTAAAAGAATTATCATTCACCATCTTTAACCGTTGGGGCAAAAAAATGCATGAAGCATCAGGAGCCAATGCAAGCTGGGATGGTAGTGGCGCAACAGACGGCACCTACTTCTACATTATGCATGCCGAAGGAAACGACGGACAAACGGTAGATAAGCAGGGAACGGTCAATCTCTTCCGATAAAACATATCTTATAAATTAATAAAAAGCCCTGTGAAGTTCACAGGGCTTTTTTATGCTATTAATAAAGGAAAGAAAATGTGTACACATAAAATAACCTATAATATACAAAGTGCAACTAAAACATAAAAAACGGCAGGCTTAATTTTGCAAATTCTCTAGCCCTGACCTGACTATTTTAGTAAGTATGTTATGACGATTTTTCTCACAGTGTGGTCAACTCTGCTTCAATTAAAAGTTGTTTAAGCTTCCCAAAAATCTTTCCAGCAATTAATGCATTGGAAGTATCTTTGTGATTTACTTTATACTCTTCTATTAATCTATTTATAGTTTCAGGAAGTACACCAGAGTTGAGTTGAGAAATGTAAGCCACTAATTTTGTTAGAAATGAATCCGGTATTGGTACTTCGTCATACTTTTCAAATTCATATCGATCCCAATTTCCTATTAATTCCCCAATTTTAAACGCAAGAAGTTCCTCACCGGCTAATGAATGTTCAAGACTTTTTATCAGTCCACTAACCCTTTCTGCATTATCGTCTGATAATTTCCAATGAAAATCTTTTTCTTTTTGTCCTGTTACGTACGGTATTAGATAACTTAGAAAGTTACTTATTTCGGACTTTATTTTATTTTGCTCTTCATCTGAACAAATTGCAATGCAAGCACTTTCTATAATTGCACATACTACTTCCATTTTTCGTGGATCTTCTTGAGCTAAAAAGCCAAATTCCCCATATATAAGATTGGTGTAATATTTCAAATTAAGCCCATAGAAACTTAACTCTAAAAGACTAAATAACCGTTTAGGTTTTTTACTTTGAAAAGAGTTAAGGTCAATTTGAGGGAAATGTTTTTTGAAAATTTTTTCGTTCGTTACTAACTCCTGAACAATATCGTTCCAGAAAAAAATGCCAACAGGAAATTTACCCGCATCTTTCCTTTTTTTAGAAATCAATCGCACTTCTCTTTGAAGGGGTGCGTCTGTTGAATGAGTGGTTGCAATGAAAAATATTTCCAAAGGCGGTTCAAACATTTCTGCTTTTATTATCTCTTCCTCAATTGTTTTTAATGTCAGGTGCAAATCATATTTTTTACATTGAACACCTGCATTTAGAAAAAAATAATCGTTTCCATAAACATCAACCCCATACTGAGCTTGATAAGTCCTACCATGTCGCTGCAAATTAGGGCTTTCCCATTTTATTTTTAAAGCGTCTAAAGTTATTTCTTCAAACTCCTCCCAGGATTTAGGAGTTGGTAAATTCATATTTGATAGTGTAGGCATAATCTAACTATTATTGCTATGGTATTGTACAATTACACATAGTAGTTGATGTCATTTTTCGGCATTAAGTCGTTCGTGTCTTGCCCTAAATCTAAATCCGCATAAAACCTGCGACCATTACGAACCTTTCAATTTCGCCCTCATCAAAGGAATAAGCGCCAGCATTCCAATGACAAAGAACACAATTAAGGATAAAATAGACTGGCGCATGCCGCCAACAATCTGACTAATTGTACCAAATAAAATAGTACCCATAATCATTCCTAGTTTCTCAATCACGTCATAAAAGCTGAAAAAGCTGGTATGATCTTCAGTTTCCGGTAAATATTTTGAATAGGTAGAACGTGACAAAGCCTGCACACCACCCATTACCAAACCAACCAAAAATGCGACTATGTAAAACTGAACCGGAGTTCGTACTACTAAGTAAGTAAACACACAAATAAAGATCCAGATGGCAATGGAACACATTAAAGCTTTGATGTTGCCAATTTTTGTTGAGAGCCAGGAAAATAAATACGAACCGGCAATACCTACAAACTGAATGATTAAGATACTAACAATTAAAGAAGTGGTTTTGGCTTTTTCTCCTGCCTCTCCTGCCCCCCAATCTATTTCGTTACGGGCAAACAATACGGCAACTACCATAATGGTTTGCACGCCCATGTTATAAAAGAAATAACCCGACAAAAACTGTTTCAGCGTTGGCATTTGTTTTATTTGCAACCACACCTGCTTTAATTCTCTGAAGCCTTTTGACAGAATTCCTGTCCTGTCGGCAGTATGATTGTCGTGCGTTTTGTTAGGAAGGTTTGCAAAAGTGTATTGAGCAAAGCCCATCCACCAAAGACCAACCAACAAGAACGAAACCTGAACATCAATTCCTTTATAATTAATATCGTCGCCTAAAATATGCCAAATGGTTTTTGTCATAACCAATGCCAAGCAAACAATTAACAATAATGAGCTTCCAAAATAGCCTAAAGCAAAGCCGCGGGCGCTTACCTTATCCTGATTTTCAGAAGATGCTATTTGTGGTAAATAAGAATTATAATACACCAGGCTGCCCCAAAACCCAATGGTTGCTGTAATAAAGGGAACGAAGCTCAGCTCTAAATGATGTTTGCTAAAAAAGAATAAACACATGCAGGAAATAGCTCCCAAATAGCAGAAAAACTGAAGAAAGCGTTTTTTATTTCCCAAATAATCAGCCACACCGCTTAATAAAGGAGAGATCATTACTACAATGGCTAAAGCAAAGGAATATACATACTCATAAAGCACATGGTTATCCAATTCGAAGCCAAAATAATTCACTTTATGACTAATGACCTCCTGGGCTAAGTTTTTAGTGGATGTTACCGCGTCATAAAAATTTGGGAAAATAGCGGATGTAATCACCAGTGGAAACACAGAGTTTGCCCAGTCGTAAAAGGTCCAGGCTTTAATGGTTTTAGCGTTGTCTTTTTCTATAAAGTTCATAAGTTTAATTAGTTAATTCGACAATGAGTCAATTAGTTAATTGGCATTATTTATTAAAGGCTTAAATTAAGTTTTTTATTCAATTGTCACATTACCTAATTGTCAAATCGACTAATTTTTTATGATCTCGAACTCCACCCTTCTGTTCTTTGCCATGCCTTCATCGGTATCGTTACTGGCTACAGGATACTCGCTGCCGTAACCTTTGAAATGCATTTTGTTTTGAACGCCTTTCTTAATCAGGTACTCAAACACTTCCCTGGCACGTTGCTCCGATAATTTCTGGTTCTTAGACCTCGATCCTGAGTTATCGGAATGCCCATTAATTTGTACCTCCATTTGAGGATTGCGGATGAGGTATTGCGATAATTTATTGAGCTCAGGATACGATTCGGGTAAAATATAATAGCGCCCGTTCTCGAAGAAAATATTTTTCAGGGTCACTTTTTCACCTACTTTAATATTGTTTTTCACTTCCAATACCGAATCTTCTTCATTCACACTGAATGAGCCTACAATTTCCACTTTTACTTTTTCGGCCACCACTTTTTCTTTTACCAACGATACATCATCAATAAAATAATAAGCTTCCTTAAATCCAAATTTGAAAATGTTCATACGGATCATGTCCTTTTTTACGTGCGGACTAAAGTTACCTATGGTCAGGTATTTTTCGCCTCCATCGGCCAGGTATTTCCCTTTGATCCTGAACCATTTGTAGCCATTAATAAAGCTGCCCTTTTTGCTTACCGAATCAATTAAAGCGCTTTTAACCACATCGCCCTGGCTTTTATAGCCCATTTTGGTAAACAGGGCTCCAAAAGATTTAAGGCTGGCGTTACTCCAAAAGGCAAGTCTCACGTACATTTCAAATTCGTATGTGGTACCGCGGTGCAGGGCATCGGCCAGTTTTACCTGCAAAAACTCCTTGTATTTCTTCTGGAAACGAAGCCCGGCATAGCAATCGCCTGTTCGCGCCCCTTTTTGAGCTGTAGTATCGTTGGTTAAGGGCTGCTGGTAATAGTCGACACTGGCAATTTGCTGCCAGGGAATGGCATTTTTAATATTTCCCGATTTTTTGCGGTAATTCTCAAAACTACCATTTGGGACCAGGTTTTTCTGAATTTCGGTAGTTTGCTGGCCAAAAATGCAGGTTGAAACCACAATAAGCACCAGCAAATATGACTTTTTCAGCTTCATTTATGTCCGCAAATGTAAGTTTTAGACGATATTCGATAAATATTTGTTATGAACATTTGTAATTAAAAAAAAAGCTGTATATTTGCAATCCAAAATTAAAAAACAGAATTAATACTTTACTAGAATGGCAAATCATAAGTCGGCAATAAAAAGAATCAGATCAAATAACGCTAAACGTTTACAAAACCGTTATTATGCTAAAACTACCCGTAACGCCGTAAAAAAATTACGTGGTACAGATAACAAAAAAGACGCTGCGGCTTTATTACCAAAAGTGGTTGCTATGTTGGATAAATTAGCTAAGAAAAACGTTATTCATAAAAACAAAGCGTCTAACTTAAAGTCAAAATTGGCTAAAAAAGTAAACGCTATTGCAAAATAATCTGCAATTACAGAAATACTACAAAAAATCCCGCTTATTGCGGGATTTTTTTTTGATTTAATACTAAAATAATTAGGCTTTAAGTAATTATTTCATATTTTTGTCGAAATAAAAAACACATAACTCTCAAATATGATGAATACTAAAAATTTACGAAATTTAACCCTTGCTGTTGGCGCAACTGCCCTATTAGTTGGTTGCAATGGTTTAGGAAAAATGGTAAAAAAACAGGCTACTATTACTTATGATGTAAAACCTAATCCATTGGAAATGCATGGAGATAGCGTTGTATTCACAGTAACGGGAAAATACCCTGCAAAAATGTTTGCTAAAAAAGCAACCGTAACAGTTACTCCGGTTGTAAAATACGCGGGTGGCGAAAAAGCCATGAAACCTGTTATTTTAGTTGGCGAAAAGGGAACCGGCAGCGGTCAAAAGATCAGCTACGAAAAAGGCGGTACTTTTAGCTATACATCAGAAAAGTTTGTTTATGAGCCTGCCATGAAAGTAGCTACTGTTGAGTTACGTGCTCAGGGCGCTGTAAAGAAAAAAACCAAAGATTTTACCCCGGTAAAAATTGCTGACGGTACCATTGTTACACCTTTATTGGTGCGCAACGATGAAAAAGGAATTTATGCAAAAGACGCTTTTGTAAAAATAACTCCTGTTAACCAAACAGCTAATATCTATTACTTAATCAACAAATCTGACGTTCGCGCCAGCGAAATGAAGAGTGATGAGATTAAGAATTTAGATAACTTCATCAACACAAACATCAACAACCCATGGTATGAGTTCAAAGATATTAACGTATCGGCTTACGCATCTCCGGACGGTGAATTATCTTTAAACGAAAACTTAGCTAAAGACCGTGCAAAATCAGGTTCAAAAGCGGTAATGGGTCAGTTCAAAAAGAACAAGAACAAAGACCAAAAATTCGGTAAAGAAGAGTCAAACTACAAAACTCAAACAACTGCTGAAGATTGGGATGGTTTCAAAAAATTAATGGAATCTTCTTCAATTGCTGATAAAGATTTGATCTTACGTGTTTTAACCATGTACCAGGATGGTGACCAACGTGAAAAAGAGATCAAAAATTTATCGAAAACCTACACTGAGGTTGCTGAGAAAATTTTACCAAAATTACGCCGTTCGGTATTAACTGTAAACGTTGACAAAAAATCACGTACAGATGAAATGATCACTAAATTAACCACTACTTACCCTGATTCATTATCAGTAGAAGAAATGTTATACGGTGCTACATTAACCAACGACATCAACACTAAAGTAATGATTTACCAGGCTGCCGATAAAAAATACGGTTCTGACTGGAGAACATCAAACAACTTAGGTGTGGCTTATTTAATGCAAAACAAAGTGGCTGAAGCTACCGACGCTTTTGGCCGTGCAGAAAAAACAGCTAACGGAAACCCGATAGTGATGAATAATTTAGGTATTATTGCCGCTAAAAAAGGCGACCGTAAAAAAGCAATGGAATACTACGATAAAGCTAACGGTGCCGGTACTGAAGTAAACTACAACAAAGGTATTGTTAACGTTCGCGATGGTAAATACTCTGACGCTGTTGGAAACTTTGGTTCTTACAAAGGATTCAATAAAGGTTTAGCTGAGTTGTTAAATGGCAACCAGGGAGCTGTAGCTTCTACCTTAGATGGCAGCAGCGAAAAAGACATGGCAATGGCTTATTATTTAAAAGCTGTAGCTGCAGCACGTAACAACAACGCTGCTGACGTAAACTCAAACTTAAAAACAGCTATTGAAAAAGATGGTTCTTTAAAAGCAGCCGCTAAAGATGATGCAGAATTCATCAAAATGCGCGAAAATGCTGATTTCAAATCAATGACCAACTAAGAAATATAATTAAAAAAAAAGCTCCCTGGAACCAGGGAGCTTTTTTTATGACCAAAAAATTATTAAAAGCCTGTAAAAACCTCTATATTTAAACTCCTCATTGGCGCTGGTGTGCCATGAGAAAACCCTAGATCATCCTATGGCCAAAGTTATTCCTTTTAGAGCAATACGTCCTGAGAACGATAAAGTTCATTTAGTTGCCTCACGCTCTGTTGATGGTTACAACTCCGCTGAATTAAGAGATAAACTTGCTGGTAACCCCTACTCTTTTTTACACGTTATTAACCCCGATTTTGACGATGGTATTAAAACCAAGCCGGGTTCAAAAGAACGTTTGGCAAAAGTAAAAGCCCACTTCAAAAAATTTGTTCGTGAGAAAATCTTCTTACGCGACGAAAGTCCCTGTTATTATTTATACCGTCAAATTAAAAATGGCGATGAGTTCCTTGGCATTATTGCCTGCACCAGTATTGATGATTACATGAGCGGCGTCATTAAAATTCATGAACAAACCTTAACACAACGCGAAGAAAAACTAAAGGATTACCTGGATGTGTGTGAGTTTAATGCAGAACCTGTGTTATTTTGTTACCCAAACGATGAGGTCATTGACAAACTCTCGGACGAAGTAGCCGCCACACGTCCCGATTATGATTTTACCACTACGGATAAAGTTCGCCACACACTGTGGATCATGAGCAACCGAAAAACAGTGAAACAAATTGCCGAACGTTTTTCAACCATCCCAAATATTTACATTGCCGATGGGCATCACCGCTCGGCCTCGGCAACGCTGTTGGGCAAATTAAGACGCAGCACGCGCAAATCCTATACCGGCGAAGAAGCTTTTAATTATTACCTCGGCGTGTTTTTTCCCGAAAACCATTTAAAGATCTACGATTACAACAGGATTGTAAAAGACCTGAACAATCTTTCGGTGAGTGAACTGATGCACCAACTGAAAAACAATTTTGACATTACAGAAATTAAGGAAAGTGATTTTAAACCAACCCGCAAGCACGAAATTTCGATGTATGTGGATAATAAATGGTATTCACTGAAAGCAAAAGATTCTATTTATAATGCCAAAGATCCTATTGACAGCCTTGATGCGGCTATTTTAACCAAGTACATCCTTGCTCCTGTGCTGGATATTCACGACCTGAAAACCGATAAGCGCATTGGTTTTATTCCTGGTGTGCGCGGCAGCAAGGAATTGAAGAAACAGGTGGACGAAGGCAAGGCCGCCATCGCGTTTGGCCTGTACCCGGTAACTATGGAGCATTTAAAGTGGATTGCCGACACTAATAACATTATGCCTCCAAAATCGACCTGGGTAGAACCTAAGATGCGCAGCGGTTTAGTGATTTATAGTTTGGAGGAAAATTAATGTGACAATAAGTCAATGAGTCGATTTGACAATGACTGAACAATCGCCTGAAATAATCCGTATTTCCATTAAGGATGTTGAAACACTCCGGAGCCTCAGCATACAAACCTTTACCGAAACATTTGCAGGGCAAAACACGGAAAGTGATATGCAACAGTATATCTCCGAAAATTTAAGTACCGAAAAATTGTTAGCTGAATTGCAGCATCCGGATTCACGATTTTATTTTATCGGGTCAGGCAACAAGATCATGGGTTATTTAAAATTGAACAGCAGTAATGCCCAAACAGAAAAAAACAATGCCAATAGCCTCGAAATAGAACGAATCTATGTTCTGAAAGAATATCATGGAAAAGGCATAGGCTATTTGTTACTGAAAAAAGCCATTGAAGTAGGCCGTGAAAAACAGGATGCGTACATTTGGCTGGGTGTTTGGGAGGAAAACACAAAAGCCATTGCTTTTTATCACAAGCATGGTTTTGTAACCTACGATAAACATCTTTTTAAATTAGGCAACGATGAACAAACAGACCTGATGATGAAATTAGAACTGAATTAACATGCCTATAGCAGAAAACATAGCGTATATTAAAAAGAGCATTCCCCCGCATGTAACACTGGTTGCTGTTTCGAAAACAAAACCAAATGCCCTGCTTATGGAAGCATATGAAGCCGGACAACGCCATTTTGGTGAGAATTATGTGCAGGAACTGGTTGACAAGCAAAGTGCTTTACCAACCGATATTAACTGGCATTTCATAGGGCATTTGCAAAGCAATAAGGTAAAATACATTGCCCCTTTTGTGCACCTCATTCATGGCGTGGACAGTTTTAGCCTGCTGAAAGAGATCAATAAACAGGCACAAAAAAATAACCGGGTCATTGATTGCCTGCTGCAAATTTACATTGCGCAAGAGGAAACAAAATTTGGCCTGGATTTTAATGAGGCCGAAGCGATCTTGCATTCGGAAGAACTGAAACAACTGAAGCACATTGCCATTAAAGGCTTTATGGCCATGGCTTCCAATACTGATGATGAGGAACAAATTAAAAGAGAGTTCAGCTCACTAAAAACATTCAGTAATCAATATTCCCAACTTTCCATCCTGAGCTTTGGCATGAGCAGTGATTACCAACTGGCCATAGCCTGTGGCAGTACCATGGTGCGCGTAGGCAGCAGCATTTTTGGAGAACGGAGTTACGCGAAGTAATTCCTATTTATCCATTTCTTTTAAATTCCTGGAATACATGAAAACAAACACCAGGTCGATAAGCACACCTATTACAAGCCCAATCATGGCAAATTTTGCAGTACTTTGGCCAGGAGGGCCCATCATATCGAAAGCATTTTTACCCATTAATGCTACCGTGGAATATGGTAAAATTTCGGCAATGGCATAAATATAAAATCCTATTCTTTTAAAATTCCACATCATCAATACTCCCAAAAAAGAGATAAGTGTATATACCAATTCCAGGTACGGAGAAATTTTAAAAATAGGATCATTCTGCATTTCTATCATATTGTTCTCCATCTGATCGGCCCCTTCGGGACTAATGGCCCTGAACTTTTCAATGTTCTTTTGCATATTTTCAGGTGTATTGTTATAAATTTTCAATATGCTTGAAGCAACCCCCAGGGCGCACATGATGAACGATAAGACGCACAACACCGTTAAAAACTGTGAGCGTTTTTTGGGCTGAGGGATTTCATCCGTTGTCAAAATATTTTCCATAATTTTTTCTTCAAAGATAAATGTATACTCCCTAAAAACAAAAAGCCCTTTCCTGGTTTCGAAAAGGGCTTTTTGTTTTTAATGAATTATTATTTCATGTGTTTTACATTTAAGCCATATAAAACAATCCAGATAATGGCAATGATTAAAGCAACTGCCGCGCCCATGCTTCCCAGCATACCGCCACCGCCTAACACGAAAGCTGCAATGGGAGGGATGATCTCACCGGCAATGTAAATAAAGTAGCCTGTTTTTTTCAGTTTCCACATTTGCATAGCGCCAAATATGCATAACAACGAACAGATGGTAGCTACCAAAAGATTAGGCACCCTGTTAACAACCGCCAAACGCATGGCTTCCTGCATGCCGCCCATCATTCCTGTAGGATCTGTAGCGCCTGACATATTCATATTCTCAAACATGGCTGCAGAGGCCTGTACAGTAAAAAACGTATAAATGGCGCTAATGAATGCCAAAGCGCTTCCTATCCAGGTTAAAATGCATAATACGGTTAAAAACTGAGGCCTTTTTGGGGCTGCTTCTGTAGGTTGGTTTTCTGTGTAAAGGATATTTTCCATAATTTTTAGTTTAAGGGTTAATTATACTAAACTATGAATTTTAAACCGGTTACCCATGAAGGGCGTTTTGTTTTTATTAACAATATCCTAATTCATAAGCAAAGGATAAAACACTGCCAGGAAAAAGATCACCGTAATAACCAGCTCAACAACGATAAAAGACCGTGATGGTTTTGTGGGGTTTACAAGGTATATGGCAATTGCCAGAATACGCAACAAAAACTGGGAAAGGAAAAACAGGAAACAGCCAAAAGCGTTGGTATTATAACTTACTCCCTCACTGTAATTTAAATGCGTAAAGGCCGAAAAGGCCCTTGAAAAACCGCAGGTTGAGCAGTTTTTACCGGTATAAGCCTTATAAACACATTCAATAGGCTGGTCGCTGGGATAAAAAAAATAGGAGTAGCCAAAGACTACTCCTATAATGAGAACAAAGATAAGATTAACAATAAAATACTCTCTTTTATTATTAACCATTACTTTAATTAGTGCTGTTGTAATGAATCAGTCATTGTTTCAATAACTGCATTCATTTCTTGTCTTAATTTAGCAGTATCCATGTTTTCGATACCTTCTTTAAGTTGATCTAAACCATCTTTAATTTTCATGTATTGCCAAACTGCAATTGAAGAACCAACCAGTGAGCAAACTAAGCCGGCAATAGCCATACCTTTTGCAGCTCCTGCTTTATTAGCCTGAACAATGCTGATAACTGATAAGATCAAACCAATGATTCCAGGGAAAATAGCATACATACCCAGGCAAGGTACAAATGATAAAATGGCAGCTAAAATACCAAGTACCAAACCAGCGATACCTAAGCCTTTACCTGCTTTTGAATTTGTTGTAGTTGTTGTTTCTTCCATAATTTTGTGTTTTTAAGGGTTAAGGTTTTTTAAAATTGTCTTACAAAAAAAGTACAATTTCGGGCTTTAACCAAATTTAACGGCTTTAGTTATTAACAAATATCTTACAATAACCTTCTTTCATACACGAAAAATTAAAATTCATCTATAAATTGAGCTTTAGCCAGGCAGCAAAATTAAGCGAATCCTGTTTTGTTAACTTAAGCTTAATACTATCAAAATAAGTAAGGGCTTTTGCGCTTTTTGTTAGCTTAATAACTTTTAAATGCTGGTTTGAGGATACCATTAATTCCAGGTCCGCATCTCCAAAATAACCCACCCAATCGTTAAAATCATTTTTAAGCGTGTAGCCGTTTACCGATATGATCTCGTCGCCAATACCCAGGCCAGCTTTCCAGGATGGTGAATAAGGAGCAACCAACGATACCTTGCGGTTATAGCCAAAATCAATGGTCTTAAATCCATAAACTGATTCATTGATGTGTTGTGCCGGTGTTTTAACCATGTCAATATCCAAGTACTCAAAACATTCTGTTAACTGAGGCTCAAAATCTTCGGTACCATACACATAACGATTAAAAAAGTCCGACAGGGAAATACCAGCTGCCTGCTCGCAAAGTGTTATAATATCTTTTTCGGAATAGCCTTTATGTAATTTCCCGTAGTCGTTGTACAACACGCGGCAAACGTCCCTCAACCCTTTTTGGTTACCGGTATGTTTCATAATCAACACATCCAGCATAAAAGCCACCAGGTTCCCTTCATCGTAAATGGATGTTTTACGGTAAGGTGCACCCGGTACATAGCCATCCAGCCAGGTTTCCCAGCTTGAGTGCGCTACCGATAAGTTAAAGCGCCCGTAATTATGAAAATGTTTGTGCAACCTTTCTTCAAGCGTTTCAAAATACTGTTCGGTCGTAAACACCCCGCTGCTCAATAACAACAAGTCGCCATAATACGTGGTAAAGCCTTCGTAAACATAGCCTGTACGGGCGTAATTTTCTTTGGCAAAATCGTAAGGCAGCATTTCGGCCGGACGAATGTATTTAATATTCCAGGTATGAAATAATTCGTGGCAGGAAACACCTAAAATATCCTCGTAAGTTTTACCTTTATTAATGCTGTATCCGGGCCCGATCGCAATAACAGTAGATTTTTGATGCTCTACTCCATGGTAAAATTTGAAAGGTAGTATCTGGAAGAGGAAATGATATTCCTTAACCGGGAAATCGCCCCAAAAACTCAGTTGTGTAGCTGTAAACTTCGTAAAATCAGCCTTCATCTTTTCAAAATCGGGCCGGCATTCGCCAATAAAATGAAGCCAGAATTTAATCCCCTTTACCTCGTAAAAATCCGACTGAAGCCCGGCGCTGGCCATAATAGGGCTGTCGGCCAGTTCATCAAACGAAGCCGCGGTTAAGATCTTTCCTTTAATGCTCAACGATGTGGCTATGTTATACGAATCAGGAATATCCAGCTCAACCACATGTTCTTCATTCATCCTGCCCGGCACATACATACACAAATGAACCGGGTTCACATACAACTGCTTATCATCGGCATAGCAGGAACCGGCATTGATCTCGCTGGTAAAATAACTGTAGGTCACTTTCAGCTGTTTGGCGCCCTGCGTATCAATCACCCAAAGATCTTTATTGGTTTTGGTATAATTCAAAGCAGTTCCTTTTTCGTCCACTACATCTACCCGTTTTATGTTTTTGGCAAAATTGCCCAGCTCATACCTGCCCGGGCGCCAGGCAGGCAGTTGCAATTCCAGCAACGACGTATTTACCTGGTCTATGGTAAGGTCAATATAAATATAATGCGAAGAGGGGTTTTTGAGGTAGAATTTGTAGTGGATCATTATGAGAAAATTTAGGTTCTAATTTATAGAATGAATAAGTAAAAACAAATTATATTTACGTTTAAAATGAGAGTGTTTTTTATCTGCGTCATCCTTTCTCATACTTGTTTTTCGCAGGTAAACGATTCGTTGCTGTACCAACTGAAACAAATTCCCAACGATACCGAACGGGTTAACCAGATTTACCAGGCAGGTTTCGGTGTGCGCAACTCCGATCCCGACATGTCGTACCAATACGCGCTGGCCTGCAAAACAGAAGCCCTGAAAACAAAAAGCTCCGCGCACCTTGCCAAGAGTTACAACTTACTGGGAATTTTGCATTATAAAAAAGGCGATTATAAAAATGCCCTGCAATTCCAGGAACAAGCGCTTGAACTCAACAGTTCGGTAAACAATACGTATGGCATTGCCATTAACCAAACCAACCTGGGAAATATTTACAGCGATCTTAACCTGTATGCCAGGGCCGAATCGTGCTATCTTTCGGCGCTGCAAGCTTATAACGCTTTAAACAACACCCTGCACATTGCCAAAACCCTTATGAATATTGGCGTTTTAAAATATGAACAAAAGCAGTTCGACGCGGCCATCAGGCAGTTTAAGGAAGCGTTGGTGTATGTGGAAGAAGTAAAGGATCACGACCTGAAAGCTTCCTGCTACAACAACCTTGGCACCATTTACCGGGAAAAGGGAGAACAAGACACGGCGAAATTATACCTGGATGATGCCATTAATTTATACAGCATGACCGATGCTAAAACCGAACTGGCCGATGCATTTAACAATATGGCAATTGTACAAATTAAAAAAGCGGATTTTGAGGAAGCCCTGAGTTACATAGAAGGCGCCGAATTAATTTGCAATAAATACAATTCGCCCGAAACTTTACTGGAGTTATACGATACCCGGTCGATGTTTTACGAAGCGCAAAAGAATTACGAACAGGCCTTGTTTTGGATGAAAAAACATGACGCGCTGAAAGACAGCATGCTGAACGCCGAGAAAGAAAACGCGGCTGCCGATGTATTTAGTGAACCTCTGAAACAGGAAAACCAGGTACATACCAAACATTATGATACGGCTAATGCCCTGCCCTTTTTAATAACACTACTGGTTATACTGATCGGTATCCCGCTTTTTTTAATCCGCTATAAACGATGAGCAAAAAAGATAAAACAAGAGTAAATGTGGTTTACTCAACCAACCCCAACTTTAATTACCAGAATGAGGAAGAGCAGAACCAGGAAACCCTGCCTCCGCAACAACAGAACCTTAAACTGTTCCTCGACCGCATTGGCGGCGGTAAAATGGTAACCCGCATTACCGGTTTTGTGGGTACCGAAGCCGACCTGGACGCGCTTGCCAAAACCCTCAAGCAAAAATGCGGGGTTGGGGGAAACTCAAAGGACGGAGCTATTTTAATACAGGGCGACAACAGGGATAAACTGTTGGACTTGTTGGTAAAAGCCAATTATAAGGCAAAAAAGGCGGGTGGATAATTTACCTGTGATTTTTATAAATAATTGAATTATAGAGTAAAAATACCGATATTAGAAAACAAAAAAACACTACACTATGGACGGATTAATAGAACTATTGAAAATAATTATTCCCGCGGGCGCTGTTTTTGCCGCCGCTTATTTTTTAGTAAAGCGCTTTTTGGATAATGATGAAAAGCGCAGGGATCATGAATTGAAAAAAGCGACACTGGGAACCATTACCCCTTTAAAGATCCAGGCCTTTGAACGTGTCGTTATTTTTTTAGAACGCATTAACCCCAACAACCTTGTGGTGCGTGTCAACAAAAATGGAATTACAGCTCGTCAGCTGCACCTGGAACTGGTTACCGCGGTGAAGACTGAATACGAGCACAACCTGTCGCAACAAATTTACATGTCGCACAACGCCTGGGAGCTGGTAAAAAATGCCAAGGAGGAAGTAGTGCAACTGGTGAACATTTCCTCATCAAAAGTAGCCTCCGATGCCAACAGCTCCGAGCTTGCCATGATGATCCTGAACATTACGGCCAACCTTGGAAAAAAATTACCCAGCGAAGTAGCCCTGGAATACATTAAAAAAGAGATCGCTCAAACATTTTAGAATAACAACAGCTAATGTCAGGCTGAGCGGAGTCGAAGCCTATACCACCCTTCGACTCCGCTCAGGGTGACAAAAAAGAAATTATTAATGCAAAAACTATTTACCGAATTTACACCAACCACTGCCGCGCAATGGAAAGAGCAACTGGTTAAGGACCTGAAAGGTGTTGATTTTGATCAATTGACCTGGCATACCAATAACGGCCTGGACGTTCATCCCTTTTATACAAAAGAAGATATGCCGGGCGAAAAAGCACCACTGTTCTCTCACAGCGATTGGAACATTGGTACCTTTATACTTGTTGAGGATGAAAAAAAAGCGAATGCCACTGCCCTTGAAGCGTTGAACGGCGGCGTTTCCTGCTTAAGCTTTTGCCTGGATGGCGATAAAAACATACCGGCCCTTTTAAAAGATATTCTTATCGAGCACATTGCCGTTCAGTTTGTTCTAAACAATCACATCGACACATTTGAGAAGCAATTATCGGCAATTATTAAAGAACGGGACCTTAGTTTTGAGCAGTTGAACATAAGCGTTAATTATGACGTGCTCGCACACCTTGCCGAACACGGAAACTGGTTAGCTAGTAAAGAGGCTGACCTTGCCGCATTCTTTAAAATATGCAACCTGCCTTTCAATACACATAAATTACTGGTCGATGCTTCCTTGTATCAAAACTCGGGAGCAAATCAGGTAACTGAGCTGGCATTGATCTTAAGTCACTATAATGAATACCTGAACGCTTTATCGGAAGCAAAATTTGATCTTAGTAATTTAAAAAGCGGGGTGCAGGTTAATGTGTCTGTTGGCTCCGACTTTTTTGGAGAAATTGCCAAACTAAGGGCTTTACGAAAATTAATTGCCCTCGTCAATAACGTATACAACATAAACGCGCATTTATTTATTTCGTGCAGCACCTCTCATTTGACTTTGGCCTCCAAAGATGCCTACACTAATTTACTTCGCAGTTCCACGCAGGCCATGAGCGCTGTTATTGGTGGCTGCTCGGCCCTTTACGTCACACAATTTGATGAATTGCTGGATTCGGACAACAAAAACTTATCGGTACGCATGGCTCGCAACCAGCAATTGATCCTGAAGGAAGAAAGTTACCTGGACAAAGCTTCCGATATTGGAGCCGGTTCTTATTACATTGAAAAGCTAACGGAAGAGCTGGCTGAAAAAGCCTTCGCGCTTTTTAAAAACTGGGAAACAAAAGGCGGCTTCATTGCCTGCCTTGAACAAGGATTGATACAGGCCGAGGTAAACAGGCAAGCTGCTGTACTGAAAGAAAAAACCGCTTCGGGCGAAATGGTTCTTATTGGTGTTAACAAATACATTAATGCCAGCGAGAAAGCGCCGATGGTAAAACATCATGAAACGGAAATGTCAAAAACAAGCATTGAACCCATTAAAGCCATTCGCCTTGCCGAGAAATTTGAAACTGAACAAGCACCTGTGAAATAAGATAGATATGCGCAAAGATTTTTCAAACATAGATTACAAAAAAAATTCTGAGCAAGCTGTTTCACAACCAGAAACAACGAACCAGAAACCAGAAACATTCCTTACTCCCGAACAGATCGAAGTTAAATCAACTTATACAACAGCCGACACCAAAGCCTTTGAGCATTTAAACTTTGGCGCGGGCCTCCCCCCTTACTTACGTGGCCCATATACGAGTATGTATGTGCAAAACCCATGGACCATAAGGCAATATGCAGGCTTTAGTACAGCTGAAGAAAGTAACGCGTTTTATCGCAGGAATTTAGCGGCCGGTCAAAAAGGCCTCTCCGTTGCTTTTGACCTTGCCACGCACCGCGGTTATGATAGCGACCACGAACGTGTGGTGGGCGATGTGGGAAAAGCCGGTGTTGCTATTGATTCTATCCTTGATATGAAAGTGCTGTTCGACCAGATCCCGCTTGACCAAATGAGTGTGAGCATGACCATGAACGGCGCGGTATTGCCTATCCTTGCCTTTTACATTGTAGCTGCCGAGGAACAGGGTGTGAGCATGGACAAATTATCGGGCACCATTCAAAATGATATTTTAAAGGAATTTATGGTGCGTAATACCTACATCTATCCGCCGGAAAGTTCCATGAAGATCATTGCCGATATTTTTGAGTTCACCTCTCAAAAAATGCCAAAGTTCAATTCCATTTCCATTAGCGGTTACCATATGCAGGAAGCCGGCGCTACCGCCGATATTGAATTGGCGTATACTTTGGCCGATGGATTGGAATACATCCGTACCGGTATCAAAGCAGGATTGAACATTGACGATTTTGCTCCCCGCCTTTCTTTCTTTTGGGCCATAGGCATGAACCATTTTATGGAAATTGCCAAAATGCGCGCGGCACGTATGCTCTGGGCAAAAATGGTAAAACAGTTCAATCCAAAAAAAGAAAAAAGCATGGCATTGCGCACGCATTGCCAAACCAGCGGCTGGAGCTTAACCGAGCAGGACCCTTTTAATAATGTAACCCGCACCTGTGTGGAGGCACTGGCAGCTGCCATGGGTCATACACAAAGTTTGCATACCAACGCGCTGGATGAAGCCATTGCCTTGCCAACCGATTTCAGCGCGCGCATTGCCCGCAACACCCAAATTTATTTGCAGCAGGAAACCAATATTTGCAAAGTGGTGGACCCATGGGCCGGTTCTTACTATGTGGAAACCTTAACCCATGAGCTCACACATAAAGCATGGACTTTGATAGAAGAAGTTGAAAAACTGGGAGGCATGGCAAAAGCCATTGAAACCGGTATTCCAAAAATGCGCATTGAAGAAGCGGCTGCAAGAAAGCAGGCCCGCATTGACGGCGGAAAAGATGTGATTGTTGGTGTGAACTTATATCAAACCGATGAAAAAACAAACATCGATATTTTAGATGTTGACAATGCCAAAGTAAGAACACAACAACTGGAACGACTAGCAAAACTCAGAGCCGAAAGAAATCCGGCAGAGGTTGAAAAAGCGTTGAACGCACTCACCGAAGCTGCCAAAACGGGCAAAGGCAATTTGCTGGAGCTGGCTATTAACGCGGCCCGTGTACGTTGCAGCCTGGGAGAAATTTCATTTGCCCTGGAAAAGGTATTCGGTCGTTACAAAGCTAATATCCGGAGCATTGCCGGTGTTTACAGTAAAGAAATAAGCATGGATAAATACTTTTTACAAGCCAAGGAATTAGCCGATACATTCGCCGCGCTCGATGGTCGTCGCCCACGCATCATGATCGCGAAAATGGGACAGGATGGGCATGACAGAGGAGCCAAGGTGATATCAACCAGCTTTGCCGATATGGGCTTTGATGTGGACATTGGCCCCTTGTTCCAAACACCGGCTGAGGCCGCCAAACAGGCCGTGGAAAACGACGTGCATATTTTAGGTGTTTCTTCCTTAGCGGCCGGGCACAAAACGTTGGTCCCGCAGGTAATTGAAGAACTAAAAAAATACGGACGCGAAGATATTATGGTTATTGCCGGAGGCGTGATCCCTCAGCAGGATTACGATTTCCTGTACAAAGCCGGTGTATCGGGCGTGTTTGGCCCTGGCACGGTCATTAGCAAATCGGCCATTGATATTTTAGAAAAATTAATTGAGAAAACTAAATAAGCTTTCAACTAAATGCCTAAAGGACTTATTACCATATTATTGCTTATTGCCTCCAACACCTTTATGACCATTGCCTGGTACGGCCACCTCAAATTTAAAAATGTGGGAATGCCGCTGGCTATTGCCATTAGTTGGGGCATAGCCCTGCTCGAATACAGCTTAATGGTTCCTGCCAATAAAATAGGCAGTAATATTAATGGCGGACCTTTCAATATGTTCCAGTTAAAGATCATTCAGGAGGTTATTTCCATTAGTGTTTTTGTGATCTTTACCCTGCTGGTATTTAAAACAGAAACATTGAGATGGAACCATATCATAGGTTTCCTGTGTTTGTTTATTGCTGTCTATTTCTTTTTCAAAAAATAAAAATACTACTTGAAAGAAGTCACACAAATATTAACCGACCTTAAACGCAAGATCTTTAAACCTGTTTATTTTTTAAGCGGTGAAGAGGCTTATTACATTGACCTGGTAAGCGATTACATTGAAAAAAATGTGCTGGACGAAAGCGAGCAGGAATTCAACCAAACCATTTTATACGGAAAAGAAGCGGATATGAACACCATCATATCGGCTGCCAAACGCTTCCCTATGATGAGCGAATACCAGGTTGTCATTGTAAAGGAGGCACAGAATTTAAAAGAACTTGGCAAAAGCGGTGGCGGTGATGATGAGGAAGACGATGCCCCTGTAAAAAAATCAACAGGCACCAGTAATGCACTGGCCGCTTACTTACAGCAGCCCCAAACCTCAACCATACTGGTATTTTGCTACAAATACAAAACACTCGATAAACGAAGCGCGGTCTACAAATCGCTGCAAAAGAATCATGTCTTCCTGGAGACAAAAAAATTGTATGATAATAAAATCCCGGAATGGATCACTGATTTTGTGCAGGAACATAAATTCAAGATCGGGCCAAAAGCCTCTTTCTTACTTGCTGAGTTTTTAGGGAACGACCTTTCAAAAATTTCCAATGAGGTGGAGAAACTCTTCATCAATTTAAAGGAAGGCGAAGAAGTAACAGCCGAAGCGGTGCAGGATAACATTGGCATCAGCAAGGAATTTAATGTGTTTGAGCTGCAGGATGCTTTGGCAAAAAAGGATATTTTAAAAGCGAACCGCATCATCAATTATTTTTCGGCCAACGAAAAAGAACACCCTGCTGTAATGACCTTAAGTACCCTGTACGGCTATTTTTCAAAAATACTCTTATACCATTTCTCTCCCGATAAATCAAAATTTGCTGTTGCATCGGCATTAGGAGTAAACCCATTTTTTGTGGATGGCTACGTGAAAGCTGCGCAAAATTATAACACCGGAAAATTAAAAGCCATTTTTGGTTATTTAAAGGAATACGACCTTAAAACCAAGGGCGTTGACAACAGCGGCGTGAATAACGGAGAGTTGATGAAGGAGCTAATATTTAAGACTTTGCATTAAGTATGAAGTAAAACCATGAAAACAAAGCTCTTCCTTCTCATAGCTTTTTTCCTTCACATTAATCAAAGCTTCTCGCAGTTAAAAGGCAGCAGCTACCAGTTCCCTGAGCGGTTTAGCGCAAATTATTTTTTTGATCCACACACATCCTATCTGCACATTAAGGATTTCCAGGTTGAGGGAATTTCGAAAAATGAAATGGAATATTACAAGATTAGAAACACGTACAATCTTCAGCGTGAATTTGATGCTAATGCGTTTTACCTTGAATGGTATGACCTTGAAAAATACCTGACACGGATTGTAGATTCGATCATGCCGGTCGGTATCAAAGCAAAAGAACATTTTAAAGTATATATCAGGAGAAATCCCAACTATAAAATAGAGGTCCTGGGAAATGGCTCTGTCTTTATAAACATTGGTACTTTGGCTGTTTGTAAAAATGAAACCGACCTTAGCTACCTGGTGGCCCATGAAATCTATCATACCTTCTTTGGCAATGGTTTAAAAATGAAAGAAGAATATAATAAATTAATGGAAGGGAAGAAAAAGGAATTAAACGTTGCCAACAAAAAATTAAACCTGATCTTTTCAGAAAAGGCAAAATCAGAACTACAGGCCGATTCTTTTGCTTACAGTTGCCTGCAAAAATCGCAGCAAAGCCTGAAAAAATTAGAAATGACCTTGAACATGCTGCAATATGTAGAAGGCCGGTTTCTTACTTATTATGGCGGAACTTATCATATCGAGTACAGCACCATATCGGCACCCTCATTGAAAAGCGATACAAGTTTTTTCCGTCTCAAATTTCTTCAATATGTTCGCCAAAAAAACAACGCGTACAGTAGCAATTACATTATCGATTCGCTTTATTTTTCTAAATTAAAAAAAATTACGCATGAGGAATGCAAAAAAATATGCCTGGAAAATGGCGACTACAGAGGGCTTTTAAAACTCTCGTTCAGCGATTATGTACTTGGCGATAATAGTCCCAAAAACCTGTTTAATATTTTTGAACCCTTAAGACGCTTATTATACCTGAAACCCGGATTAAGCAAAAAAGGTTTTTTAGCTGAAGAGCTTTTCTATAAAGAGTTTGAACTCACCAATTACAGTATTCTTAAAAAGCCGGAATACCTGTTCATTGATTCTCTTGATCTCATTAAGGCATCCAGCCATCCCCTTTTAAAAACCGAAGAAAAACCATTTTACACTTACCTTGAGGCCTATTTATACTTTGCCGGTTTAGCGGAAGAAAAAGGATTCAATGAGGCAACATTCAGTAAGGCTCTGTATTATTTTTCTAAAAAAGAGGATAAGGATTTTAAAGAAAATTTAAAAAAATACCTTGAAAAAGGAGGTGGTTTGTATACCAGTTTTGCTAAAAACCTCGATCAGTTTGGAGCTCCATACATTAACAAAGGAAAAACGAACATTATTATAGACAATTCGACAAACTACTCCGACAATTATTACCAATCATTATTTAGAATTAAACATAACAACGACATTCATAAGATTTTCGCGCGAGACACGGGCAAAGTCAGTCTTATACTTTACAATGAGTTACTAGGGATAAGGCCAAAACTATTACACGATTATCAAAAGCTTTGCCGGAATATCGATCAGGTTTATGGATCATTTTCTGAAAAATACTATAAAAAGAGTTACATGACTAAAGAAACAATGGAGGAACGGGATTTACGGAACAAATACAATGACAACGTGTTAATTTATGTCCCCGATTGGTACAACTGGTTTATCGAGAATAATTTTAACGGGGTGGCTTACCAAAAAATATATTATGAATATGAAACAAATCGCGATACGACAGAATCAGAAAATTCATACTCACTTAGCTATATAAACTTTTTCGACAACAGGCCTTTCTATGGGAAATGTGAAAGAAATAAAACATTAAAATTGCAAACCACAACAGAGATGGTTGCCGATCTAAGAAAATACCTGTTTTATAAGGAATAACTAATTTTTATACAATTCCACTTTCGTTTCCACATCCGAACGAACAGTAAACTTCTTTTCGATGGTATAAATAGAGCCTTTTAAACTCCTGGCCCTCCACTCTATCCTGTAATTGCCCGGCTGCAGGTAATACACCTGCGAAGTGCTGCTGTTTAAATTACACACCCATTCCAGTTTTTTGGTATCCTTTAAAATACAACCATCACCATTATCCAAAGCCTTTACAGTGAGCAAACCCGCATTGGGTATTTCCACTATTTTAGTTTGTGATTGGGTTACTGTTACCGAGTTAATATAAATTCTTGGCAGGGTTAGTATTTCCAGGTCATAGTTTCCGGTAATGTATTTTTCGGTGGTGTTCATTTGCTGCACATTCAGCGTTTGCATGTTGCCACTGCCCTTTCGCACAATGCTTTTTATTTTCTCGTTAAAATTATAAACGCCCTGCGGCCTTCTCAACTCAATGAAACCCTGTGGCGCGTCGATGGGAAAGATCGTATGTTTTCCCGGCGTAATTTTTATTTCCTTGCTTTCGGTTGGTGGTATGGTGTGGGCAATGACTTTATAGGTCGGAAAATCATCAATATATAAGGTGTCAGGATTGTTCAACCTGTTTAATGTATGAATATAGTTGTAAGCATAATTGCCCGTAGCTGTATTGTAAAAGGTCATGTTCACATTGGTTTCTGCAGGCAGCGATTTGGAGTCGAGTAGGTTTACCTGCGCCGATGTTTTATTTAATTTTTGTTTGGAAATGATAGTGCTGATATCGGTAATGGTATTCGCGTTATCAAAGTCAAAATAATCGCCCACACATTCAAAGGTTTTTATTTGCTCCACACTTAAACCAATGCCAATGATAAAGGGCTTAAACACGATCCCTTTTTCCATCAACTTTTGCCTTGCTTTACAAGGATCGCCCTCGCACTCTTCTATTCCATCGGTAATTAAAATAATGGTATTCACCGCCTTGGTATCCGGAAAATCGTTGGCCGATTCGGTAAGCGAATGCTCAATGGGGGTAATGCCCGTTGGCTTCGCTTCGGCTACCTTTGCTTTTATAAGAGAAATGTTGTTCTTACCAAACGGAACCACCAGTTTCGAGTCTTTACAATCGCCCGGCGGGTATTTCATGGTATGCCCGTACATACGTAAGGCAAACTGAATATTCTTTTGTTTATTTAAGCTATCAAGGAATTTATAAAATAACTCTTTGGCGTCCTCAATTCGTGTTGAATTGTTGTGCTTTGCTTTCATGCTATTGCTGGCATCAAATACAAAGAGCACTCGTGTGAGCGAGGGTTCTATTTTTTTTACCTGCGCAGTAATAGGAATTACAGCCAGTAAAAAAAGGAGACTAAAAACAATGTAGCGGCTTAAGCTCATAACAGTATAACCTCAAAATTAAATGAGGTTACAAGTATAAATCAGAAGAAAAAGAAAACTTATTAAAAACGCGGTGCTAAGAAACCAGTGTTTCTACAAGCAACTCCTTGTTATTAATTAACAATAGTGCATGTTTTTGTATCATAGGTGCTCACATTAGACTTAGCCGCGCAGGCCGATTGAGCTTTATCCCTGCTTTTTTCTTTGTAATTACTCTTTTCGGTGTTTTTATAATTACCGTATTGATCAAAATGCGAACAATCGCATTGATAGTTTTTCTTACAGGAAAAAAGGAAAATACTTACTCCTAATACTATTAACGTCTTTTTCATAGTTTTTTATTGGCCTACCTCACAATGTTCAAATGACCTTTTAACTGAATGTATTCGCCGCGGGCATTCTTATATTCAATAATGTAAACGTACACCTCATCGGTAGCGCCATTACCGCTCCAGCCTTCCGTATCGCTGTGGGTTTCAAACACCTTGGTACCCCAGCGGTCAAATACCATTACTTTGTAATCTGTTTTTTCAACGTATTGCGCAATGGGCAACCAAACCCTGTTTATGCCTTTTGGCGCAAACGCGTTAGGAACAAATACATTTACCTCAACATAAGCATCGGCCGTGTTTGAACTGGCCACATCCGAAAAGCCATACACATTGCCTCCTCCCTCTACCGCCTCAACATAATAGGAAAATTTTCCCTGAGCGCTCACAAAATCCTGAACATCGTCGGTATAGAACCGTGTTGTTGCCGATACGTTGTCAAACGGAACCGGGTCAAAAACCCCGTCAACCGCCCTGTAAATATTATAAGAGGCAACAGTTCCCGACCAGGTTGAATAATCATCCCACGACAGGTGGTTGTAGAACAAATTCTCATTATCATGACTTACATGGAGCAAAACTGTTTTAGAGATGTTACTAAACATTCCAGGGTTACCGCAACTATCGGTAATTTGCACTTTGTAGTAGTAATTCTTTTCCTTTGTCATTACATCTCCATCCACATATGACTGAATGCTACTGCTGGTTGCTGAGTTAAAAGTTAAAGATGTAAAATTGATACCATCTTCCGACTTAAATATCGTAGCGCCTTTAAATGGTTTTGTGTTATCTACAGCGTAAGTAATCACTGCCTGACCTCCTATATTTACACTCACCGACCTGATATACACATAACCCGGTCCTTGTGGCGCTTTTGCAAATATGCAAACCGAATTGGTGCTGGATGTAATGGTTTCGCTTGTATTGACTACCCTTACAACATAACAGTACGTATCACCCGGATTTAAATTGGCATGAGCATAGGTATTGGTGGTTGTAGAGTCTAAAAATGTGTAAGCGCCGCCATTAATGGAACAATAGATCTTGTATTGTAAAATTCCTTGCGGGAGGTTCACATAAGAGGTCCACGATAAATTGGAGGTTCTTGAACAAAGGTCAAAACTCCCGGTAAGCACCATGGTTTTATGATTTATGCTTGGAATACTTGGAATTCCGCAGCTATCTATAGCTACTATCGAAAAATTTCCGCTATTGGCCGATGAGGTTACCGAATAGGTATAAGACGTGTTGTTGTGTCCATAAATGGTATCGATGGGCACCAGGTTACCTGCTGAGTTCTGCTGATAAATAATGTATGCCACCGCGTCGGGCGATGTAGATGGCTCCCAGCCAACAACAGTTTCCCCGTTATTGGTAATAGAAGCAGAGTCCAGTGCCGGCGTATTTGGTTTATTGCCGTCTGCAAAAAAACCGCCTTTTATATTTGAGGTGGACGTGCAGCCTGCTGCATCGGATGCTTCCACTTTATAATTATAATAAATACTGCATACCGAGGTGGTATCGTTGTAATTAAAATTATTGCCTACATATATCGGCGTCCAGGGGCCGGGAGGCGTTTGCCTTGAAACAGTAAATGTAGGCGAGGCAGAAGGCAGTAAGGGCGTACGGGTAGCATTCCAGTTCAAAATAGCCATCCAGCCGGGATTAGCAAGATTTAAAAAAATGGTTCTTAAGGTATCGGAAGGACTTGATGTAGCGGTGCCAGCACTGCTCAATGTTTTAATATAATAATACTGCGATTGCACATTCCCCATGCCCGATAAATGTGTGTAGCTTGTTTGTCCGTAGGTGTTTATGGTTGCTACGGGACCTCCAAAGGGTCCGAATTGCGATGGCGAGGTAAAGATCTGGTAACTTGTAAAAAGCCCTCCCGGATCGGGCGGAATAATCCATGTCAACGTCACATTTCCGGCTGCGTCAACGGATAAACACCTCAGCGAAGGCGCAGGTACCTGGGCCCGTAAATGGCCGCAGATGAAAAGGTTAAGAACAATAAAAAGATATAAACCTGTTTTTTTCAATTAAACGCTTGTAATTCAGCTACAAAGTAACGAAAATAAGCCCGTTTTAGTACATAAATTTTGTGAAATCTATTAAAAAGCAGGTTTTAATGAGCAGGTAATTTAAAAACGATATTTTTGTAGCTCAAAACTATCATTGTACTATGCAACAAGCTTATATCATAAATGGCGTACGTACCGCCATTGGCAATTTTGGAGGAACCTTATCGGCTGTAAGAGCCGACGATTTGGCAACCCTTGTATTAAAAGAATTAATGGCCAAAAACCCGTCTGTCGATTTTTCGAAAGTAGTGGATGTAATTATGGGTTGTGCCAACCAGGCCGGTGAAGATAACCGTAACGTGGCCCGAATGGCTTCCTTAATGGCTGGTTTACCGGTGAATGTTCCGGGGCAAACCGTTAACCGTTTATGTGCTTCGGGCTTAAGCGCTACTGTTGACGCTGCCAGGTATATACAAACCGGCGATGCCGACCTGATGATCTCATCGGGCGTTGAGAACATGACCCGCGGACCATGGGTGATGAGCAAAGCCAGTTCGGCTTTTGGCCGCGACCAACAACTATTTGACAGCAGCTTCGGATGGCGTTTCATTAACCCAAAATTAAAAGACGCTTTTGGTGTGGACGCCATGGGCGAAACAGCTGAAAATGTAGCAGAAATGCACAAGATCAGTCGGGAAGACCAGGATGCCTTTGCCTTATGGAGCCAGCAAAAAGCAGCCAAGGCAACAGCTGCCGGGCGGTTCGAAAAAGAAATCATCCCGGTGGAGATCCCTCAGAAAAAAGGCGATGCCCTTATTTTTAAAACCGATGAGTTTGCCAAAGCCAATACCACGCTGGAAGGCCTGCAAAAATTAAAACCGGCATTTAAAAAAGACGGCAGCGTTACAGCAGGCAATGCATCGGGATTAAACGATGGCGCCGCTGCCCTATTACTGGCCAGCGAAAATGCCATTAAATCCTACAACTTAAAACCACTGGCTCGTATTGTGAGTTCTGCTGTGGTTGGTGTTGAACCCCGCATTATGGGTTTAGGTCCTGTTGAAGCCGCAAACCAGGCTTTGAAAAAAGCCGGCCTCACCTGGAATGATATTGACATTATTGAACTGAACGAAGCCTTTGCCGCACAAGCCTTAGGCTGTACCCGCCAATGGAAACTGGACGATAAAGACCCGCGCATTAACCCCAACGGAGGCGCTATTGCTTTGGGCCATCCCCTGGGCATGAGTGGTGCCCGCATCATCAATTCGGCAGCTATTGAATTGAACCTTCAAAATAAAAGATACGCTTTGGTTACCATGTGTATTGGTGTTGGCCAGGGTTATGCCGCTATCATCGAAAAAGCTTAGTTATTACGAATCCATACGAATATACGAATCTGTGTTTTGAGCAGGTTTACAGCAATTCGTATATTCGTATGTAAATTCGTAATCATCACTATGATATACCTGGACTATAACGCTACTACTCCTGTTGATGAAAGGGTCATGGCCGACATGCTTCCCTTTTTTACCAATCACTTTGGTAACGCGTCGAGCAACACACACCAGTTTGGCTGGTACGCCCAGGGTGCCATTGAAAAAGCGCGCCTTCAGGTTGCTGAGCTGATAGGAGCCGAAAGTTCGGAGATTGTGTTTACCTCAGGTGCTACCGAAGCCATTAACATGGCATTGAAAGGTGTTTATGAAGCCTATGCCACAAAAGGGAACCACATTATTACCTGCAAAACAGAGCACAAGGCTGTTTTAGATACCTGCGCTTATTTACAGGAAAAAGGCGCCCTGATAACTTACCTGAATGTTGACCGTGAAGGCCGCATTGACCTGGATGAGTTAAAGAACAGCTTTAGCGACAAAACTATTTTAGTGGCCATTATGGCTGCCAATAATGAAACAGGCGTAGTGCAGGATCTTGAAAAAATAGCACAACTAAGCCATGAGCACAACGCCCTTTTTTTTAGCGACACAACACAAATGGCCGGTAAGCTGCTCATTGATGTGAATGAAATGGGGCTGGACCTTTGTTGCCTGTCGGCTCATAAGTTTTATGGGCCCAAAGGGGTTGGCGCTTTATATGTTAGGCGTAAAAATCCAAGGGTGAGTTTAATTCCCTTACTCCATGGCGGTGGTCACGAAAACAATAAACGAAGTGGCACCTTAAATGTAACGGGTATTGTTGGTTTGGGGAAAGCCTGCGAAATTGCCAGGGCCGAGTTTTGGGACGATAATATGCATATTTCCAAATTAAGAGGTTACCTTGAGCATCAGCTCCTCGAAATTCCCGATCTGAGAATAAACGGCTCAACCCGTTACCGGTTATACAATACCTCTAACCTTTATTTTCCGACATTAAAGGATGGCAGTTCTGTCTTTTCCCATATTAAGCACCACTACGCGGTGGCTTTAGGTTCCGCCTGCACCTCAGCCAATGCCGAACCTTCTCATGTTTTACAAGCCATGGGTATGAATAAGGAGGAAGCCGAAAGCTCCATTCGCTTTTCTTTTGGTAAAAAAAGTCAAAAAGAGGATGTTGAAAAGTTGGCCGAATTTATTTTGTCGCTCTATAAGTAGGTTTCCTCCGGTAAATCAGGGCTTATGTCTACCTATCTTCATCACTTTTTCACAATAGACTCATTTTCAACAACATACAATGATTGACTTTTTATTTTTTAAAGCTTACATTTGCACATTATAAAAAAATAACCCCAAGATAAAAATGAGTGCACAATCCATCAGATTTAATAATGCCAATCGTTCATTCTATTTAACTGCAAAAAAACGCGTAGACGAGTATTTTAAAACCAATAACCTTTCACGTTACGGTAACTATAAAATGGTCATCAAAACCATTTTCATGTTCACCTTATATTTCACCCCTTTTGTTCTTTTAATTACCAATACATTCGATAGCCTTTGGATCCAGTCGTTGCTTTTTATATTAATGGGTTTTGGCATGAGTGGCATTGGCTTATCAGTTATGCATGATGCCAACCACGGCTCGTATGCACGTAATGCAAAAATGAACGCCTTAATGTGCCGCAGCATGAACTTTATTGGTGGCAGCTCCTTAAACTGGCAATTACAGCACAACACACTGCACCATACCTATACCAATATTCATGAGCACGATGAAGATATTGCCCCACTTGGTTTTTTAAGGTTTGAACCACATGCCGAGTATAAAAAAATTCACAAATTCCAGTTCTTATATGCCTGGTTCTTTTATGGTTTAATGACTATTATGTGGGCAACTACAAAAGACTTCTCACAATTGAAACGATACCATGAGATGGGACTCCTGACCACAAAAAAAACCACTTACACCAAAGAGTTTTACAAATTAATCCTGAATAAATTATTTTACCTGGGTTACAGCCTTGGCTTGCCATTATTATTAATGGAAAATCCATGGTACCAGATTCTTGCAGGCTGGGGCATTATGCATTTTACCTGTGGCCTCATCCTGGCCCTGATCTTTCAGCCGGCCCACGTGGTTGATTTGACCGAGTTCCCTTTACCCGATTCAACCGGCAACATGGAAGACGACTGGGCTGTGCACCAACTAAAAACAACTACCAATTTTGCTCAAAAAAGCTGGGCTTTTTCCTGGTTTGTAGGCGGTCTTAACTTCCAGGTAGAGCACCACCTGTTCCCAAACATCTGTCATGTGCATTACAAAAAAATTGCACCAATTATTGAAGAAACGGCCAAAGAATTTAATTTACCCTATCATTCCAAAAAAACATTTGTAGGCGCCCTGGCCGCTCATGCAAAACTGTTGTATGCCCTTGGCAAACCATCACCAGCCATGGCCTAATACTTAACACAACATTGTTTAAAATGCAGGTTACAACAACCTGCATTTTTTAGTTAAAAAGGCTTACTTCGTGTAAAACAAATTCAGCACACCATGCGCGTTCATTTAATTGCAATAGGCGGCAGTGCCATGCACAATATGGCTTTGGCCTTACATGAAAAAGGGTTCCTGGTTACCGGGAGCGATGACGAGATAAATGAGCCATCCAAAACCCGTCTTAAAAACGCAGAGATCCTGCCAGCCCAAATTGGCTGGTTTCCCGAAAAAATAACAGCGGATATTGATGCTGTAATCTTAGGTATGCATGCCCGGGCCGATAACCCTGAATTGATAAAAGCCAATGAACTGGGCTTAAAGGTTTACTCCTATCCCGAATATATTTACGAGGCCACAAAAGATAAAACACGTGTGGTAATTGGCGGAAGTCATGGCAAAACCACTATTACAGCCATGATCCTGCATGTGCTCAGCTATCATAAAATGGATACCGATTTTATGGTTGGTGCACAACTCGAAGGTTTCAACACCATGGTGAAGCTTACCAAAGAAGCACCCATTGCCATTATTGAAGGCGATGAATATTTAGCTTCGCCCATCGATCGCAGGCCTAAATTTCATTTATATAAGCCAAACATTGCCATATTGAGCGGCATTGCCTGGGACCACATCAACGTTTTTCCAACTTTCGAAATTTATGTAAACCAGTTTGAGCAGTTTGTTGATCTCATTGAACCCAACGGTCACCTCATATACTGTAACGAAGACGCTGAACTGAAAAAAGTAGCTGCTCATTCGGGCTTAAAGAATAACATCAGCAAAACACCCTACTCTATCCCCAAACACCGCATAGAAAACGGAACCACCATTTTGGAAGATGCTGGCAAGGACATTCCGCTGCTGATTTTTGGAAACCATAATCTCATGAATTTGAATGGTGCCCGCCTGGTTTGCAATAAACTGGGATTAAGTAACGAACAGTTTTACCAAGCCATACAATCCTTTAAAGGTGCTGCCAAACGCCTGGAACTGGTTTCTAAAACCGGTAATTTTGCTTTTTATAAGGACTTTGCACATTCTCCATCCAAATTAAAAGCAACCACGCAAGCCGTTAAGCAGCAGTTTACAAATCGTGAGGTCCTTGCCTGCATGGAGCTTCATACCTTTAGCAGCCTTAACGAAACATTTTTGGCCGAATACAATGGCGCCATGAACGATGCCGATGAAGCCATCGTGTATTTTAACCCGCATACCATTGAGCATAAAAAATTAAAACCCATTACCCAGGAACAGGTACTTAGTTACTTTAACCGCAAGGATTTAAAAGTATTTACAAACAGCAAAACATTAACCGATTACCTTAAATCAAAATCACTGAAAGATCATGTGTTGTTGATGATGAGCTCTGGTAATTTTGATGGCATTGACTTTAAACAACTTTCAACCGAATTAAATTTAAACTAAGCTTTTGCCAAAAGTACTCCGCATAATCAATCGTTTTAATATTGGCGGCATCACCTATAATGTGAGCTACCTTTCAAAATATTTAGAACCCGACTATGAAACCCTTTTAGTGGGCGGACCCGAAGAGGAAGGCGAAGACAGTTCCTTGTACATTCCTGAAGGCCTGGGCTTAAAACCCAGAGTGCTAAACCAGTTTCAACGCGAAATTAACCTGAAGGCGGATTACGCCGCTTATAAAGAAATTAAAAAGCTCATCCGCGAGTTCAAACCCGATATTGTGCACACCCATGCTTCCAAGGCTGGCGCTATTGGCCGTTTGGCTGCTATTCACTGCAAAGTGCCCATCATTATCCATACCTTTCATGGCCACGTGTTCCACTCTTATTTCGGAAAATTAAAAACCGGTTTTTACAAAACCATTGAACGTTACCTGGCCAAACGCTCAACCGCTATTATCGCTATTAGCAACAAACAAAAAGCCGAGCTGTCCGACACTTTCCATATTGCTCCAAAAGATAAGATCCATGTGGTTCCGCTGGGTTTCGACCTCACCAAATTCACTCAACACAAAGAGCAAAACCGCCTGCAGTTCAGGGATAAATACCATGTAAAGGAAGGCCAATTGGCCATAGGCATTATAGGGCGGCTGGCTCCAATTAAAAATCATGGGCTCTTTATTGAAGCGATTGCTTATTTAAAACAACATGGCTTTTTAAATTTCAGAGCCTTTATTATTGGCGATGGCGACACCAGGAATGCCATTACCGATGCCTGCAAAGTGGCAGGCCTTAGCTGGTCGAACGACCCAAAAGCCGAAGCGGATGTTATTTTCACCTCCTGGATCACCAATGTGGAATGGGCATTGCACGGCCTTGATATTGTGACCTTAACATCTCTAAACGAGGGAACTCCGGTAAGCATTATTGAAGCCCAGGCGGCAGGGAAATATGTAGTGGCAACCAATGTAGGAGGCATAGAAGATGTTTTGCATCCCGAATGCGGCTTGCTATCGGAAATTGATGATAAAGAAGGCTTTTTCGGAAATTTATTGAAAACCTGTAAAAATGCCTCCATGCTCTCTGCTTCGTCAAAAAAAGGAGAAGAATGGGCGCTTTCAAAATACAGCTATACCCGTTTGGTAAAGGATATGAGCGATTTATATTCCAAATTGCTAAAAAGAGCATGATTTTTGATATTATGGGATAAATCTTAACTTTGTGTTATAACAACTACTTATGCGATTATACAAAAATCTCCTCTTTCTCTTCATAATTGTTTCTTTCTCTTCCTGTAAATATTTTAAGTCGAATTTAATGCTTAGAACCCCACCGGATTTTACTTATGATAAAATAGTGGATTCATTGGCAAAAGAAGATTACAAAATCCCAAGGAACGCCTTTATCAGCGTAAAGATCTTTTCGAACGACGGTTTCAAGATCATTGACCTTTCAAGCAGCAGTTCAAATGCCGGGGCCAACAACATCCGTTTTGAGTATGAATATACGGTAGACTCGGAAGGGTATGTAAAGCTTCCTTTGGTGGGAAAAGTAAAAATATCGGGCTACACCACCCAGGAAGCACAAACCATGCTTGAGCAGATTTACACCACTTATTATGTGAAACCCTTTGTGATTGTAAAAGTGGCCAATAAGCGGGTGATTGTGTTCCCGGGCAACGGGGGCAACGCGCAGGTTATAGGCATTCATAACAACAACACCACTGTGTTGGAAACCCTGGCCATGGCCGGCGGGATAGCAATTGATGGAAAAGCCTATAAAGTAAAACTCATCAGGAACGAAAATGTATCGCCCGATTCAAAAATAAAACCAAAAGTATACCTGATGGACCTTTCGACCATTAATGGCATAGCTGCCGGTAACACGGTGGTTCATGCAAACGATATCATTTACGTGGAACCTCGTTACCGCGTGGCACGAACCTTAGTAGCGGAACTTGCCCCGGTACTTTCCTTAATCTCAACCACATTACTAATCTATTCCATTTTTGTAAAAAAATAGTTTGATACCTCAATCAAATAATTCCATAGATAGTTACAGGGAGCGGGTTTCTAAATTCAGTAGTGAATTAGACATTGGCCTCATTATCTATATCATAAAAAGAAGCCTTTGGATCGTTGCCCTCTTCTTTACAATTTGCATTGGTCTTTCATTTATTTACCTCCGTTACAGCCAACCGGTATATCAATCATCGGCCGTTATACAGATCAATGACAACAACCAGGCATCTACCCTTTTAAACCTCGAAAAAGTGGATGGCGGGACCAATAAGCTGGCCGAGGCCATTGAGCAGATCCGTTCAAGGATATTTTTGAAACGCGTGGTCGAAAAATCAAATGTGCAGGTGAGTTATTTTAATGAAGGAACGTTTAAAAACAATGAGCTTTATGTACTATCGCCTTATTTTGTGAAGTTCAACATTAAAAAGAACAGCATTTATGGTGTAAAGATCTACACCAATTTCCGAAACCTTAACTCGGGCTCGCTCTCCTTTGCTGCCGAAGGCAAAAACTATACGATCCCGTTTGTAACCAATAACCTCACCAGTACTCCATTTTTTGATTTTAGCATTGTGCTCAATACCGATTTTGAAAAACAAACGATCCTAAGCCATTTATCTGAAAACAACAAATCGTATTTTATTATTAAAAATACCGACGAGGTAACCGGTGAGCTGCAGTCGAAACTGGAAATAAAATTATTGAACGACGCGGCAAAAACCATCCTGGTGACGGTTAAAGACATCAATTCGCAAAAAACGAAAGACTTGGTTAACCTGGTATCTGAAGAATACCTGAGCTTTGATGTGGAACGAAAAAGTGAGAGCTCAAAAAGTTCCATTACGTTTATCGACGAGCAGTTGAAAATGGTGTACGACGAATTAAAAGTATCTGAAAACAACCTTCAATCGTTTCGTAAAGACAACAATTACACCGATAAGGATGTGGTGATAAGCGCCAACATGATGCGACTTAACAGCCTGGAAGATGAAATGCTTAAGATTGAGATGGAAGAAAAGCTTTTAGCCGAGCTCCAATCAAACATCGCTAAAAACAAAAGCATCGAAACCTACCACCTCATCTCTTTAATTGCCGGCAGCGAGTACGAAAATGCCATTCGGGAATATACAGATAACATTCAGAAGCTTTTGATGGAGAAGGAAAACCTGATGTACGAAATTACCCCAAGCCACGAAACCGTTAAGCAGATCAATTATAATATTGAAACCCAAAAGAAATTGCTGATGGAGAGCATTAATTCGGTAAGGTTAAAGTACAAGTCAAAGTACACGAACCTGATGCAAAAATCAACCGAATTTAAAAGCAAGTACGAAAAAAATCCGGACGAGGACATGGAGCATACCAAGCTCATGCGCCTGTTCAGCATCAACGAAAAATACTATACCATTCTCCTGGAAAAAAAGACCGAGCTTTCCATTTCAAAAGCTGGATTTGTATCACAAAATGTGATCCTCGAAAAAGCTACCAGGGATGGCGCCCTTGTATCGCCAAGTAAACGAAACGCTACGTTAATAGCCATCTTATCGGCACTGGTACTTTCCATCATTGTGATCTTTACCCGCTATTTCCTGCACGACAAAATCACATCGGTAAATGACATTACCAAACACATGGATGCCGCTGTGTCTGTTTTAGGTATTGTTCCTAATTATGAAAGCGACGTTCCGGTTTCTCAATTGGTAGTGGATAAAAATCCAAAATCGCAGATCGCGGAAGCCTTCAGGAGTATCCGATCCAACCTTCAGTTTATAAAGAATGAAGAAGGTTCAAAAATTGTAGCTGTAACTTCTTCCATATCCGGTGAAGGAAAAACCTTTGTGGCCCTCAACATTGCAGGGATCCTGGCTTACACCGGCAAAAAAGTGATCCTGCTGGATTTGGACATGCGTAAACCAAAGATCCATAAAGGTTTTGGTGTAAGCAACGAAGTGGGAATGAGTACCATTTTAACCAACATGACATCGGTAAAAGAGTGCATTAACAAAAGTCATTTTCCAAACCTCGATTACATTACTGCCGGTCCTATTCCTCCTAACCCATCCGAATTAATCATTGATAAGCGCCTGGATGAAATGATTGAGGAATTAAAACAAACCTACGATTATATTATTTTTGATAACCCGCCAATAGGGCTTGTAATAGATGGTATCACCACCATCCAAAAAGCAGACTACCCTATTTATGTGTTCAGGTCCGATTACTCCAAGAAAACGTTTGTTCAAATCCTTGATAAGCTCATTAACGAAGGTAACATTGCCAACCTGTCAATTATTTTGAATGGTGTAGATACAACCCGCACAGGTTACGGCTATAAATACGGCTACGGATATGGCTATGGATATGGTTACGGCAGTGGTTATTATAACGACGAAAAAGAACCAAAAAAGAAACGTTTTTCTAATTTATGGAAGTAATTGAAACAAAAATAAAAGGCTTGTTTATTGTTAAACCAAAGGTGTTTGCCGACACGCGCGGCTACTTTTTTGAAAGCTATAATGAAGGTGTATTTAAAAAAAACGGCATTGATGTTAACTTTGTTCAGGATAACCAATCCTTGTCGAATGCCGGTGTGCTAAGGGGCCTTCATTTACAGGCGCCGCCTTTTGCCCAGGGAAAACTGGTGCGTGTTATTACCGGGGCGGTTTTGGATATAGCGGTGGATATAAGGAACGGGTCGCCCACTTATGGCGAGCACGTAGCCATTGAACTGAATGAAGAGAACAAAACCATGTTTTACATACCTCCCGGTTTTGCTCACGGCTTTTTAACCTTAAGGGATAATACCATCTTTTCATACAAATGCACCAACCTTTACAATAAAGAATCGGAAATGACGGTGTTATGGAACGATAGTGATTTGAATATAAACTGGAACATCAAAGATCCTGTATTATCTGAAAAGGATATTACCGGAACTCCTTTTAAAGCGTTTAAGAGCCCTTTCTAATGAGCTATTTCCAGGAGAACATATTGCTTTTTATTGTTCTGGTTATAGGCATAACCTTTATTTTTTCCATCCTCATCAATTCCATCCTTTTAAAGTTTTCGCAAAACCTGGGTGTAAGAACAAAGCAGGAAAATAAGGAGATCAGGTGGAGCCCTGCGGTAAAGCCATCGCTGGGCGGCATTTCCTTTTTTGTGATCTTCCTGCTCACGTTCATCGTGCTTAGTTTTATTAATAATTTGCTGCCCCTGCATTACAGCAATTTAAAAGTAGTTGGCGTATTTATTGTCTGCACCGTAGCCTTCGTCATGGGTCTGGCCGATGATGCCTACAATACGCAACCCCTCCTTAAATTCATTACACAATTGATCTGCGGCCTGGTATTGTATTTTACCGGCACCAAAATCTGCATCTTTACCATGGAAGCCTTAAACTTTGCGTTTACGCTGGTTTGGGTCATTGGTTTAATGAACTCCATCAACATGCTCGATAACATGGATGGCATTACCACCACCGTATCGGTTGTTATCCTGTTCTTCATTGTTGCCCTTAACCTTAACTTAAACCTCATTCTTAGTCCTTTGCCAATTTTAAGCCTTGGCGTGTTAGGTGCCCTGCTGGGTTTTTTAATTTACAACTGGCACCCTTCCAAAATGTTTATGGGCGATACCGGCAGCCAGTTCCTGGGCTCATTTTTAGCCGTTGTGGGTATTGATTACTGCTGGAACTCTTTTTCCCTCATCAATAATTCCTGGTACTCTGTAAACCCAATCGTGTTAGGTTTTGTAACGGTTGCCCTGGTATTTATTCTACCCTTAACCGACACCATTACCGTTACCATCAATCGTATGCGTAAAGGCCAATCGCCATTTGTAGGTGGCAAGGACCATACCACGCACCATTTGTTCTTTAAAGGCATTACAGAAAAAAGGATCGCCATCCTGTTTTTTGGCATTGGCTTCATGGGACTTTCCCTGGCGCTGAATCAAATACTGAATTATCAACTAAACTGGTTAATAGTTTCCATTATTTTTTGTGCCGTCACTTTCGTATCTTTATATCTGAATACGATCATAAAACGTAAGTGACCATCTCCGTCTGGATATTAAAACTTATTCGCGAACCTTCTTCTCAAACCAAAAAAACAGTGGTGAGTTTTTGTTCGTGGTTGCTTATTATTTTCCTAATCAAAGTCATTTCTTCGCGTCCACATACCAGCGATAATGATTACAGTAATTCCAATTTTAAAGTACTGGGGCTTAATATTCCCGGGAAACTGGAGTTTGCAGGCGAAAAGGTTCCTCAAAATGACTATGAGATCAAGGAAAGCCTGGAAAAGGAATTCTTTGCCAATAAAACCTGGAAAAACTCCTCTATGGCCCTCTTCACCAGAGCTCAAAAATGGTTCCCGCTCATTGAGCCTATTTTGAAAAAAGAAGGGGTGCCTGATGATTTTAAGTATGTAGCCGTTATCGAAAGCCACTTGTCCAATGTCATTTCGCCCATGGGAGCCTGCGGTTTTTGGCAGTTAATGCCTAACACAGCACGTAATTATGGCCTTATTGTAACCGACGAGGTAGATGAGCGCTATGATGTGGAAAAAGCCACGCATGTGGCCTGCAAGCATTTTAAAGACGCCCATAAATATTTTAATAACTGGACCTTATCGGCAGCCGCTTATAATGTTGGCATTGGCGGCATACAAAATGCCTTAAAAAAACAAAATACCGATAATTATTACGACCTGTTGCTTAACAAGGAAACCGGAAGTTTCATTTACCGAATCCTTGCTTACAAAACATTACTCTCAAACCCAAAACACTTTGGCGTGAATAATAAGGTAAAAAAAGGCGGAGGTTTTCCCTCTCATAAAATTGTAAAGGTCGATTCGTCCATTACCAACCTGGCCGCTTTTGCCAAACACCTCGAAACCAACGTTATTACCCTCAAAATATTCAATCCCTGGCTCATTGGCGACAAACTCATAAATAATGATAAAACCACCTACCAGTTTAAAATACCTAAAAACAAAAATGTCGATCTTAGCATTTACTTTAATGATGTGTTCCCGCAGGAAAAAACAAGCGATACATTGGTAGCCGTTGCGGTAACAGATACAACCAAAATTAAAACCGACACTTTAAAAAAATGATACAGGATAAAAGGCATAAGATTAAAGATTGACAGGTCTTTAATCTTTTATCTTTAATCCTTTGTCTGATCTGAAAATGGAAGAAGAAACAATAGAAGTCATAGGAGCAAGAGCTCATAATTTAAAAGATATATCACTCAGCATACCGCGTAATAAATTAGTTGTACTTACAGGCCTTAGCGGAAGCGGAAAATCATCGCTGGCTTTTGATACCATTTATGCCGAAGGGCAACGCCGCTACATTGAAAGTTTTTCGAGCTACGCCAGGCAATTCCTTGGTAATATGGAACGGCCCGACGTGGATAAGATCTCGGGCCTGAGCCCTGTTATCTCTATCGAACAAAAAACGGTGAATAAGAACCCGCGCTCAACGGTCGGTACCATTACCGAGATCTACGATTTTTTACGCTTGTTGTTTGCCCGTGCCGGCGAAGCCTACTCTTACGCTACCGGCGAAAAAATGGTGCGTTACAGCGATGAACAGATTATTGACCTCATTCTGGAAAAATACCAGGCAAAAAAAATAAACCTGCTGGCACCTGTGGTGAAAGGGCGTAAAGGGCATTACCGCGAATTGTTTGAAGATGTGCGTAAAAAAGGATTCAACAAGGTGCGCATTGACGGGGAGATTGTTGACATTACACCAAAAATGCAGGTTGACCGATACAAGATCCACGACATTGAAATTGTGATCGACCGTTTGGAAATTACCAAAGACATTAAACCCCGCTTGTACCAGTCGTTGCAAACTGCCATGAAACAAGGCAAGGGTACCATCATGGTACTGGAACATGAAGAAGAAAGCCCGAAAGCAAAAAAGAAAACAAGCGCCTTCGGTTTCGGCAAAGTACAGTTCTTCAGCCGCTCTCTCATGTGCCCAACTACCGGCATTTCGTACGATGAGCCTGCTCCTAATTTATTCTCGTTTAACTCGCCATATGGTGCCTGCCCTAAATGCAACGGGCTTGGCGTGATCTCGGAAGTAGATATCAGTAAAATAGTACCAAATCAAAAGCTCTCCATCCGCAAAGGCGCCATTGCACCTTTAGGACCTGCCAAAGGTATTTGGGTGTTCAAGCAAATTGAAGCTATTGGCGAACGCTATAAATTTACACTGGATACACCTTTTGAAGATATTCCTGAAGAAGCCGTTAATATTTTATTGAATGGCAGCGAAGAACTGTTCACCATTAAATCTGACACCAATGCCAATGGCTACAGTACGGCATTTGATGGTATAGCCACGCACATTGCCAGGCAGGCCGAAGAAAATCCTTCGCCTGCCATGAGCCGGTGGGTAGAAGGTTTTACCAACAAGATCAATTGTCCTACCTGCGATGGCACCCGCCTGAAAAAAGAAGCGCTCTATTTTAAAATAGACGGAAAGAATATTTCGGAACTATCGGAAATGGACATTACTATTTTAGGCGAATGGTTTGTCGGTATTGAAAAACGCCTGAGCAAATCTCAAAATGTGATCGCCAAAGAAGTATTAAAAGAGATCCGTACCCGCATAGGCTTTTTACTGGAAGTTGGTTTGGATTATGTAACCCTCAACCGTTCCTCCAAAACACTGAGCGGTGGGGAGGCGCAACGTATTCGTTTAGCCACGCAAATTGGCTCACAGCTGGTTGGGGTATTGTATATTTTAGATGAACCAAGCATTGGCCTGCACCAGCGTGACAATGTAAGATTAATTGAAGCCCTGAAAAATTTACGCGATGTGGGCAACAGCGTGTTGGTAGTAGAACATGACAAGGACATGATTGTGGAAAGCGATTACGTGATTGACATTGGTCCGGGAGCCGGGATCCATGGAGGCAGGGTAGTTGCGGCGGCAGAGCCTAAGCAAATGCTCAAATTCAATACCATGACGGCCGACTACATTACCGGCAAAAAGGAAATTGAAGTACCTAAACAACGCCGCAAAGGAAACGGAAAAAAATTAGTGCTGAAAGGTTGTACCGGACACAACCTCAAAAATGTAAGCCTTGAGGTACCGCTTGGTAAATTCATTTGCGTAACCGGTGTGAGTGGCAGCGGAAAATCGAGCCTCATCAATGAAACCTTATACCCGATATTAAGCAATTATTTTTATAATTCGGAGAAACGTCCGCTACCCTACAAATCGTTTACAGGCATTGAGTTTATTGATAAAGTGATTGATATCGATCAGTCGCCGATTGGCCGCACACCACGCAGCAACCCAGCTACGTATACCAATGTGTTTTCCGATATCAGGAATTTGTTTGCCGAGTTGCCCGAATCGAAAATAAGAGGTTACAAGCCCGGGCGTTTTTCATTCAATGTAAAAGGCGGCCGTTGCGAGACTTGTGGCGGCGCGGGTGTTAAAACCATTGAAATGAATTTTTTGCCCGATGTGTATGTCAACTGCGACGAATGCAACGGCAAACGTTATAACCGGGAAACACTGGAAGTGAGGTACAAAGGCAAGTCCATTTCGGATGTGCTGAACATGACCATCGATCAGGCCTGTGAGTTCTTTGAAAACCTGCCTACCATTTACAGGCAAATAAAAACATTACAGGACGTTGGCCTTGGTTACATTACCCTGGGGCAGCAGGCAACCACATTAAGCGGTGGCGAAGCACAGCGGGTTAAATTATCTACTGAGCTCAGCAAGCGCGATACCGGAAATACCTTGTACATTTTAGATGAACCAACAACGGGTTTGCATTTCGAGGATATCCGTATTTTACTGGGCGTATTGAACCGCCTGGTTGACAGCGGCAATACAGTTTTGGTAATAGAACATAACATGGACATCATTAAAGTAGCCGATCATGTGATTGACGTTGGTATGGAAGGTGGTAAAGGTGGCGGAGAGATCCTGTTTACCGGTACGCCTGAAGAACTGGTGAAGTTCAAGAAAGGATACACGGCCCCATTCCTCAAAAAAGAATTATAATAAGAGACTTAAAAGACATAAGGGACAAAGGGACTTAAGAGACATTAATAGTGCACAAGAGACGGTTTATAAAAACAGGCTTTTGTCGCCCTGAGCGGAGTCGAAGGGCGAAAAAAATATTATATTCGTAATTATTAAAACTCAATAAATCAACAACTGAACTTATATGACCCCTGATAACGAAGATAAAATAAGAAAGGCTTTTGCGCAGAAAGACTGGAACGATGTAAAAGCCTCCGATAGCTGGCAGATCTTTAAAATAATGAGTGAGTTTGTGGACGGCTTCGAGAAAATGCAAAAGATCGGGCCCTGTGTTTCCATATTTGGCTCAGCACGTACAAAACCCGATAACAAATACTACATTCTAGCCGAAGAAATTGCCTATAAGCTCACCCAAAAAGGCTATGGCATTATTACCGGTGGTGGCCCCGGCATTATGGAAGCGGCCAACAAAGGAGCCAAACGCGGCAACGGCAAATCGGTAGGATTGAACATTGAGCTGCCTTTTGAACAAAAACCCAACGATTACATCGACAGGGATAAGAGCATAGATTTTAATTTTTTCTTTGTTCGTAAAACCATTTTCCTCAAATACTCGCAGGGCTTTATTGGTATGCCTGGTGGTTTTGGCACTATTGACGAATTGTTTGAATCATTGACATTGGTGCAAACTCATAAAATTGCCGAGTTCCCGGTAATACTGGTAGGTAAAGAATATTGGAGCGGATTGATTGATTGGATAAAAGACACCATGCTTTCCAAAGAAAGCAACATTAATGTACTGGACCTTGATTTGTTTAAAATTGTAGATACCGCCGATGAAGCCGTGAAGCACATTGTGGATTTCTACAGCAAATATTTATTAAAACCAAACTTCTAAATGATTTACGAAATAGGTACGAATATACGAATGCACTACTGATTTAACGGATTCGTATATTCGTATTTAATTCGTACTCAAAAATTCAAAACCTCTACTATTATGAAAACAATCTTAATTACAGGAAGCACCAGCGGCATTGGACTGGGAATAGCCATTGAATTTGCCAAAACAAAACACTACAACATTGTATTCAACGGACTGGAAACAAACGGGCAGGAAATTGCCGACGGGGTTGCCAAACAATATGGCATTGAAGTGATGTACAGCAATGCCAACATGCTAAAACCTGAGGAATTAAGAAAAATGGTAGACGATGCGGTTGCCAAATTTGGCAAGATCGATGTATTGATTAACAACGCGGGCATTCAGCACGTATCGCCTATCGAAGATTTTCCGGACGAGAAATGGGCCGCTATTATAGGCATTAACTTATCCTCTGCCTTTTATTTAACCAAAGCGGTTTGGAAAGGAATGAAGGAACGCAAATTTGGCCGCGTTATTAATATTGCATCGGCTCATGGCCTGGTAGCTTCCGAATTTAAAAGCGCTTATGTGGCGAGCAAGCATGGTATTGTTGGTTTTACCAAAACCATTGCATTGGAAGGCGCTCCTTTTGGCATTACAGCCAACGCTATTTGCCCGGGCTATGTAAAAACCCCTTTGGTGGAGAAACAAATTGCCGATCAGGCCAAAGCCCATAATATGAGCGAAGCCGATGTGGTAAATAAAGTGATGTTATACAAACAAGCCGTTAAAGAATTTGTATCGCTTGAGGAGTTGGGACAACTGGCCGTTTTCCTGGCTTCCGATGTTGCCAAAACCATGACGGGTACTGCCCTGCCGGTTGATGGTGGCTGGAATGCGCAATAGGATAATGTCAGTTCGTCACGACGCGTCGTGAGAGTCGAGAACATAAAGCAAGACTAACAAAACGCTTCCCGGCTCCGCTCGAAGTGACAAAAAATTTCAGTCCAACTTTATTCTGCTACATGAACAAAACACAATAAAACAACAATGCTTTTTAACTCCCTTAGCTTTGCCGCGTTTTTACCAATAGTGTTCTTTCTCTATTGGTTTGTAGCAAACAGGTCGTTAAAAATGCAGAACATTTTATTGCTGGTTTCAAGTTACTTTTTTTATGCCTGCTGGGACTGGCGTTTCTTGTTTTTACTCATCTTCTCTACCCTGCTCGATTATTTTACCGGAATTAAAATGTCGGATGCAAAAAACGAAAGCAACAAAAAGTTTTGGTTTTGGCTGAGCATTAGCATTAACCTTGGCTTCCTGGGGGTTTTTAAATATTACAATTTCTTTGCACAATCCTTTGCCGATGCCGTTTCGCATCTTGGTTTACAAGTCCACCCATGGACATTGAAAGTGATCCTTCCGGTAGGTATTTCGTTTTATACCTTTCATGGTTTATCCTATGTGATCGACATTTACAAGAACAGGATCAAAGCGGAAAAAAATTTCATCGACTACTCCGTATTCGTCAGCTTTTTTCCATTGTTGGTTGCCGGCCCAATCGAAAGGGCTACTCACCTTTTACCGCAAATACAGAGAGAGCGGACCTTTGATTATAACACAGCGGTTGATGGGTTAAAGCAAATTTTATGGGGTCTGTTCAAAAAAGTAGTCATTGCCGATCAATGTGCCGAGTATGCCAACATGATCTTTAACAGTCCCGACCACTATTCGGGAACCACACTCATGCTTGGTGCTGTATTTTTTGCCTTCCAGATCTATGGCGATTTCTCGGGCTACTCCGATATTGCTTTAGGCGTAGCCAGGCTTTTTGGCATTGAACTGTTAAGGAACTTTGCTTTCCCTTATTTTTCGAGGGACATCGCTGAGTTCTGGAGACGCTGGCACATTTCCCTGTCGTCCTGGTTCAGAGATTACCTCTACATTCCTCTTGGGGGAAGCAAAGCAGGCACATGGAAAAAAATAAGAAATACCTTCATTATCTTTTTGGTGAGCGGTTTCTGGCATGGGGCCAACTGGACCTTTATTGTATGGGGACTACTCCATGCCTTGTATATCATGCCATCCATCATTTTCAACACAAACCGCAACAACCTGGATATTGTAGCCAAAGGTTCGCTGCTGCCTACATTAAAAGAATTCTTCTCAATGCTCTTAACCTTCAGCCTGACTGTATTTGCCTGGATTTTTTTCAGGGCCGAGAGCATGAACCATGCCCTTCATTACATTACAGGTATGTTTAAGGGGCTTAGCCACAGTTGGGGATATTTGCAAACCCTGAATTTATTGCATCACCAATTTGGCATGATGTTGCTTCTCATACTCATTTTGTTTATTGTTATTGAATGGCTTGGAAGGGAACAACAATATGCCATAGCTACTGTAGGAAACAAGCTGGCAAGGCCTGTAAGACATGCGGTATATTACCTCATGCTCATTTGCATTTGGTGTTACTCCGGCAAAGAACAGCAGTTTATTTATTTTCAGTTTTAAGCGATGCGGAAATTTTTAAGACATATCGCTCTTTTCTCCTTGCCAGGTATTTTCGCATTTATTGCACTTGTTGTGGCCTACCTGTGGTTAGACCCCTTTAAAGTACTCAAACATTACGATGCCTACCTGGTATCCAACGAGAAAGTAAGAGTTGGTTTAAACAAAGACTACATTAGCACCGCAACCTTTATGAATCACTATCCAAAAGAAAGATACAATTCTTTTATTTTCGGCAATTCACGCTCACTCACTTACCAGGTATCGGAGTGGAAAAAATACCTGAAACCCGAAAGCCGCTGTTATCATTTCGACGCGGCCGGTGAATCGTTGTATTCCCTTTATAAAAAAATTGAGTTCCTTGATAATAACAAGGCAGACATTAACAATGTATTGCTGGTATTGGATCACACCATTCTTGTGCAAAGCCGGCCTAAAACAGGCCATTTGTTTATGATCTCTCCCGCCCTGGTCAACGACAGCAATTTAGTAGCTTTTCATATGGCAAATTTTAACGCCTTCTTATCGCCAAAGTTTTTGTATGCTTACATGGATTCTAAAATTTCAGGCCAGTTTAAACCATACATGAAAAAAGGCGGTCTTTTAATTGACCACCTGATTACTTACGACGCCATTTCAAATGAGATCCGGTCGGACCATTATGAAGAACTGATAAAAGCCAATAATTATTATACGCCTAAACGGCTTTCGGTATTTTACAAACGGGATACTGTTTTAAAATATTCTTCAGTGGTGATTAAAGAGAACCAGGAAATTCTTTTGAACTCTATTTATCGCATCTTTAAAAAACATGGTACACATTACAGGGTCATTATTAACCCCTTGTACAATCAGAAAAAACTAAATAAGGCCGATCTTAACTATTTAACAAGCTTATTTGGCGAAGGTAATGTGTTTGATTACTCGGGCATTAACGCGTTTACCAAAGATTACCATAATTATTACGAAGCCTCTCATTACCGACCGGTGGTTGCCAATGCTATTTTAAAAGACATTTACAAGAACGATACGATTAAACAAGTACAATAAAATACGATAAACACATACTATGAAAAAACACTTCACCAAAACATCCCAGGGGTTCCTCTTCGCTCTTTTCTTTTTCGTCTTATTTAATGCCAATTGTCAAACCTCTGTTCCCGGAGGTACCGTAGCCGGCACATGGCATCTTTCGGGTTCTCCCTATCAAATACAAGGCAGCATCATGATCCCGAATGACTCTGTATTGACTATTGAGCCTGGTGTAAAAGTGGAATTTAATGGGATGTATAAACTTTTGGTTTTAGGGAGCCTCAAAGCAATTGGTACTGTTTCCGATACCATTACATTTACAGCAAGCAATACACTAAATGGCTGGCGTGCAATCCGTTTTAATAACACAACCAATAACAACGACAGCTCAATTATTAAGTACTGTAAGTTAACCTATGGTTATGCGTCGGGCGGTGCACCCGACAACTGCGGTGGCGCCCTGTATATGAACAATTACTCGAAAGTAAGAGTCGATCATTCTCTCCTATCCTTATGTACTTCCAATGAATCGGGCGGGGCTGTATTTTTAACTAACAGTAATCCATTAATCAGCAACAATACCATTAGTAACAATACAACCGTTTCTAATGGCGCGGGTGGCGCAATATATGCCATTAGCAGCAACCCTTTGATTATCTCAAACAACATCACTAATAACACTGCCCATGGTGGCGGTAACGGAGGCGGTGGTGCCATTTTTTGTGACAGTGGCAGTCCCTCTGTTATAAGCAATACCATTAGCGGCAATCAGGTAACTGGAGCCGACGGTGCAGGTATCCACTCCAGGAACAGTAATATTACAATACAAAGTAATATCATCGAAGGAAACTCAACTCAGCTTAAAGAAGGAGGAGGCATCATGTGCGGAGGAGGAACATCTATCAGGATCCTTAATAATATTATCCGTAACAACTCTGCCATGGGCTGTGGTGGCATGGCATGTAGCGGCCCTACAAATGCTTTGATAGATGGCAATACCATTTATAATAATACAGCAAATAGTGTATCCTCCACAGCAAGCTCAGCCGGCGGCGGTGCCATTTACACCTATGGCAACAACATAACGGTGAGCAATAACTACATTTTTAATAACGTCTCCTATTCATGCGGTGGTGCCATATTTTGCAACCAGGGAAACCCTACCTTTATAAACAATGTTATCTGCAACAATACCGCAAGCATAGGCGGAGCATTTTTTTATTTTTTAGCCCCCAATCCTGTGCTCAATAACAATACCATCTCAAACAATTATGCCGATAAAGGAGGGGCTATCTATTGCTTTAGCGGTTCGAACCCCACATTCAACAACACAATTTTATGGGGCAACCGGTCCAATTCTCACGGCGACCAGGTATACCTTGAAGATGAAGCAAGCGACCCAACCTTTAAGAACTGTGATATCGAAGGAGGTACGGGAGCTTTTGATCCAAATGGAAACTTTTACACCGGTGTCTATATCAATAACATTAACAGTAATCCTTTTTATGTCAATCCTTCAGCCGGAAGTGGTACCGGCTTCAATGGCCTGGCTTCCGACTGGTCGTTACTTTCAAATTCACCCTGTGTTGACGCGGGTTATTTAACCGGTGCAGAACTGCCAAACGACATTGCAGGCAATACGCGTGTAAGCGGTACAGCTATAGATATTGGCGCTTTTGAGAAAATGGCAACAACAGGAATAAAAGCTCAGAATGACCTGCATTCTGTGAAAATTTATCCGAATCCTTCGACTGACTTCTTCATGATAGAATTGGACCAGTATACAAAATTGGCAACTGACATTATGGTGTATGATGTTCAGGGGCAAAAAGTAAAAAGCATATCCGGCATCAATGAAAAAAGTTTGAAAATTGGCTGTGACAATTTGCCGGCGGGAATTTATTTTATCCGGATTATGAACGATACAAAGGTTATTGCCACAGAAAAATTAATGATTGCCGATAAATAGCCTGCCCTGCCCGCTAAATGAAACACTTCATAAACCTGGCTTATGGCGGATAAAAAGCGGATAAATAACCATGAAATGCATTGGTACCATATTCCTTATTCTCTGTTTTACTGCTTCCCAGTCACAAAATGACTCCTTACGGTATATAAAAGTTCATTTCTTATATGGTTCCAAGCCTAAGAAACAATTTAAAACAACAGAAAATAAGTATTTTGGCGGCTTGCATGGTGGCCATGTATCCATACAGGTTGGCAATATGGACTACGGTTTTGAACCAACCGATAAAGTTCACATCATTGCCCACAAACGTCATTACAAAGCTAATTTTGTTGAGAACATTGTAAATGGCCATATGCGTTACGATACCACAAGTAAAGTCGTAACATTCATTATTCCAATAAGTATTGAACAGTACAATAACCTGAACCGCATCAACCAAAATTACTGCAAGGTTACGCCCTATGATTATGCCTTCTTTGGCATGCGCTGCGCCTCAACAGCCCAGGATATTTTAGGGCAAATTGGTGTCGTTAAAAAGAAACGCCGCTTCAATAATATTGTCACTACCTTTTACCCAAAAAAACTACGCAAACGAATGTTCAGACTTGCTGAAAAAAATAATTACACCATCATTCAAAGGCCCGGCCGCGCCAGCAGGAAATGGGAACGGGATTGAGATTGATTACAGCTTTATCCGTATCCCTGCGGTCAATAAAAACATCGTTTGGTGATAGGTAATGCGGCGCGGTTTAAATTCGTAAAGATCGACATACATGGCGGGCTTTAACACCACTCCTATCCTGTTTGTAAAATTATACCCAAGAACCAATCCAGGGTAAAAACCTAAATTGGTTTTTAAATAGTTCAGGTCTTTATGCACAGGCCCGGCATCTGCCGTAACATCAGGCAGCGGCGGAGAGAAGGCGTGTTTTTCATATGTCAACGTATCGCCCGAAGGCTGGTAAGAATAAGAATAATTAAACCGGGTCATGCTGAGTTGCAATAACAGGTCGGCCGAAAGCGAGAATTTGTTCCTGCTCAGTAGTCCTATCTCTGTGCCAAGACCTGCCTGGCAATTAACCAATGAACGCAAGCGGTACGTTTGGTTAAAAGAGGTGTAGGTAATAGTACTGTCGATACTGCTCGGTAAAGAGGCTGTTGTAAAAGACGCCCTGGAAAGAATGATGTTTTTGGTAGCGGATGTCCCATACTCATAACGGTTGTTACTCACAATAACCTGGCCGCTTAACCAAACACGCTTATGAACACGGTAATGAAGTGCCGCCGACAAGCATAAATTGGCAGCATGATGACTTATGCCCCGTGAACCCTCATATTGCACCATGTTATGTGCATAAGCCATACCGCCTGTTACATCAACCATAAACCGTGGTGTTTTTTGTATCGGGACAGAATCAGAAACATTGCTCGCGTCTTTTAATAAAGGTTCAAAGGTTAGTTTATCCGGGTAACAGGGTATCGGCTGCAAAAAATACACACTATCACCACCCTCATTGTGTTCAGGTAATTTATTTTCCTGAAGGGTTGAAAGATCATTAAACGATTGCGGGGAAATAGCATGATTGACACTGTTATAGGAAGCGCTTTTTGGTACGGAGTTATTTTGATGGTCCTCAATCGTTTGATTGACTGGCTTATTCTCTGTTGGTAGAAAGGAAACTGTTCCTGCTGTATGAGCTAAGGTAGTTTCTTTTTGATGTTGCAAATTGTGATTATGCTGTTCCTTACCACCCTGTTTATCCATTGTAATTAATGGTTTTTCAGTAAGTCCCGTAAAATAGTAGGTCACGAAAAATAGCAGTGGTACAAGTAATAAGAAAGCGGGCAAAAGGCATCCCGGGGGAATATACAAGAGAGCGCGTTTCTTTTTTTCTTCCGGCAAATACGGGACGATCGCTTTCCACTTTTCGGCAATGTAAGCCTCTTCAACGTCGGGCTCAAAATTAGTCAGGCGCTGCCTGCCACTATTTTGTTTAGTAAGCAGTTCCTCGGTTTGCTTCCAGTTTTGGTGCAAAGACATATCATTGACTTCGGGTTCATAAGCCGAAAGTTTTTTTTGGATATGTTTACGGAACCTATTCATTGATAATTTTTTTATTGGCGCTTAAAAGGTGTTTCAGATAATTTTTCGCCTTGAATAATTGTGATTTTGACGTCCCTGCGCTTATTCCCATCATCTCGGCAATTTCTTTATGCGAATAGCCATCAATAAAAAACAGGTTGATGGCCATCCGGTATCCTTCGGGCAATTGTTGCAACAGCACAATGATCTCGGCAGCTTCAAATTCATAGAAAAACGACTCAATGCTTTTATCACTCAACGCCTCTTCTGTTTCACTGATCTCCACATGCAGGTTTGCCTTTAAATTGTTCCGGTAATTATTAATAGCCGTAAACTGAACAATGCGCTTCATCCAGCCTTCAAACGAACCACTTCCATTATAGGAACGGATACTTTGAAAGATCTTGATAAAAGCATCCTGCAAAACATCTTCCGCTTCTTCGCGGTTCCGGCAATACCTGAGGGCAATTCCGAGCAATGCACGGTAATACCTTTTGAAAAGTATTTCAAAAGAGCGGTGGTCATTATCCCGGCATCCTGCCAGTATGTCGTCTAGTCCGTCCTGGGCCATAGGTTCGCCGGTGTCAATCCGGCTGATTTAAGCTAAGAATTATTTCTGATAAATTTCAGTTGTCTTTGTCTTCCGTCTTTATAAATAAACACCAATACATATACTCCGGGCTCAAGGCTCTCAAGTTCAAGCCTGCCTTTGGTAATGCCTTCATAGCTTTTACGGTAGCATTCCCTACCCCTGCTATCTTTTACAGATATCCCGGCCAAAGGTTCCTGAACCACAAAATATAAGTTATCTGAAACAGGGTTTGGGAAAAGCAGCTCGTTCCTTTTTTCATATGCCTGATCCTTAATGCCTGTTGTCGCGTCGCAGGATATGTTCACTGCATTATAACCATAGCAGGTATCATTCTGCCGGTTCATATCCCAGTTTTTTACAGTGATAATGTAATTACCGCAATGATTATATAAATGGGAATTGTATGGTGAATAGGAAGTGCTATCGCCAAATTTATAGTTAAAAATGATCTCCGGGATCACAAAACCGGTGTATACTGTAACCGAATAACCGTTCAAGCCAATAAGCGGTGTAGGATCAACACAAATAGTCGGAGGGTTTACATTAATTGTAAAGATTTGAACAGTTGGTGCTACACCACACAAAGCAGCCGACTGGTAAGTAAATGACACCGCATAATTGGTCATGTTTTGTTGCGGCGAATAACAATGATACACTGTTTTTCCTGTTGCCGATGTATTATCGCCGAAATCCCAGGTGTAATTGGCATCGGGATCGTTGGGCACTCCATTAATGGCAGTAAACGAATAACACCCGTATGTATCTGCTATCGGTACAATAGTAACACTTGGCGTGCAAGGATTGGTAAGCGTATATTGGCTTAGCGGTTCCAATGCTTTAACATAGGAGGATAAGCACAATATGCTGAGGATGGTATAAAGTGTTTTCATGATTCATTGTTTTTATAATTACAGGTTTTTATAAATAAGACAGTTTTGGGAACACAAAGGTTGCCCGGCACCGTCATTTTTTTGCAAATGCCCAATAAAGCCTTAGTTTTGTTTAAAGATGAAACACCTTCTTTTTATACTCATCGCATTCACAATGGCTTCCTGCAGCTTTAACAAATTATTCCTGCAACCCACAACAATTCCTGCCGCGGCAAAAGGCATGACCGTAAGAACTAAAAAGGATACTACACTTGTTACTTTTTCAAAAGGCTTGCACCAACCTGCTTTTCTAAAGAACGGGAAAGATACCATTGACTTAGGTTATAGCATTGAAAGTGTAGTATATAAGAACAGTAATGGCGATACGCTGAATGGTTGGTTCTTAAAACCAAAAGGTGCTCCGGCTGCCATTACCGTTTTACACCTGCACGGCAATGCCGGTTGTGTGGTAAGCCAGTATGGTGCCATATCGCCCCTGCTCAATTATGGCATGCAGGTATTTGTGTTCGATTACAGCGGCTTTGGTTTTTCGGGCGGAAAGGCTACTAAAAAAAATGTATTGGTTGATGCTCTATCAACTCTCGATTATTTAAAAACAAGAGAAGACGTTAAAAATACCTCATTGGTTCTCTACGGCCAATCGCTGGGCGGCCACCTGTCGGCAGTGGTTGCAGCAAAACACCAAAACGACATAGACGCGCTTGTTGTGGAAGGTGCTTTTTCCTCACACAGGGATATTGCAGCTTACATGGTGCCGGTTTTAGGGAGACTCATGGTCAAAAAAGATTATTCGGCAAAGGAATCCATCGCAACGTTTCATAAACCAGTCTTGATAATCCATAGTACCGATGATGAAACCATTCCCTTTAAAATGGGACAAAAGTTATTTGCTGTAGCCAATACACCAAAAGAGTTTTATGAGATAAAGCATTGCCATATTTGCGGGCCAAATTATTACCCGGCCGAGATCTCAGAAAAAATAAAAACCATGTTATCCGGAAAATAATTTTCAACTATGCAACCCATTTATTATACCAACAGACTTAGCTTAAAACGTTTATCCTTACAGGATAGCAACTTTATAATGGAATTGCTGAACACGCCGGGCTGGATTCAATTCATTGGCGACCGGAATATCACATCAAAAGAGAAAGCGGCCGAATACATTGAAAAAATAATGGAGAACCCAAACGTTGTTTATTGGGTGGTGAGTATTAAAGAAGACCAAACACCCATAGGCCTGGTTACGCTTATTAAAAGAGATTACCTGGAGCACCATGATATTGGCTTTGCTTTTCTGCCCCAATACAATGGAAAAGGTTATGCCATGGAAGCCAGCGACGCAATTTTATCTGCCCTTACCAAAGATCCGGCCCACTCCCATATTGTGGCCATTACCTTAAGGGAAAATACAACTTCTATTCGTTTATTGGAAAAAATGGGCCTGCGTTTTGACAAAGAAGTGGATGATAACGGAGAAACCCTGCTTTTATATAGTGCCAGCACGGAGAAACTAATCATTGACCGGCTTGTGCGCAACTTTTTTAGCATTTTCACCAATAAGAACAAGCAACCCGACTGGGACCTGGTTAAAACACTTTGCCTGCCCGAAACGCTTATCATTAAAAAAACAGGGGACGCAGAAATAATTTATAACCTGGAGAGCTTTATAGAACCTAGAAAAAAAATACTCTCCGACGGAACCTTAAAAGACTTTGAAGAATGTGAGATCAAAGAAGAAACCACCATTATTGGGAATATGGCTCAGCGTTTTTCAAAGTACCAAAAAAGGGGTTGCCTTCATGGAAAACAGTTTCATGAATATGGCAACAAATTTTTTCAATTTATTAAAACAAGCAATGGCTGGAAAATAAATTCGGTGATTTGGGAGGATAGTGCCAGTTCGAGCGTAGTCGGGAACTCTGCAAAATAATTTCAGAACGCTTCTCGACTCTGCTCGAAGTGACATACTATATAAACTAATAAAAAACAAACCTATGAGAACAAAACGATTCCTTTTAACTTCTTTCCTGTTCCTTTTAGTGCTATGTGCAAAGGCCCAGAACAAATATGAGTTTATGAGTATCATTTATGATCCCCCTGGGAAAAGAATTTGTATTTCGATTGATGGTGATACAATTTTGACGGAAACAGTTGAATTATCTCCAAAAAGTGATTATTACCACATGAATACAAACCCACTTTTAAAAAAAGTAAAAGAACAGCAGGATAAGGATTGGGAACTAATGAATTTTAGTTTAGCTGGTGTTCGTGACCAATACATTGCTTTTCTCCGCAAAAAGAAGAAAAACTAATTTTTTTATGCAAAAATTCAAAGCAAACATAGAGCTCATTGGCATCAATCCTTATGTATTGCTGCCTGATAAGGTATTGGTAAAATTATTTGAGCAGGCAGGTAAAGACAAAGGTCCTATTCAAATTAAAGGAACAATTAATGGCGAACCTTACAAACAAAACCTGGTAAAGTTTAAAGGGCTTTGGCGCTTGTACATAAACACATCCATGCTCAAGGATTCGCCCAAACGCATTGGTGAGCGCATTGAGGTAACTATTGCTTTTGATCCTGAGGACAGAACTATCGCATCGCATCCAAAATTTGTAAAAGTATTAAGCAAAAACAAAGAGGCGAAAAAGATGTTTGATTCACTAACACCTTCCCGGCAAAAAGAAATTGTGCGTTACATCGCCAATTTAAAAACAGAAGAAAGTGTAGACCGTAATATTGCGAAAGCCATTGATTTTTTATTGAACAAAGGCCGCTTTGTTGGAAGGGACAAACCATAAACGACAAAAACTTAACATGAAACGTATACTTACCATTTTGCTTGCCTCATCTGTCATAACCTTTAGCAGCTGTGGCTTTAAGGAAAAAATTGCCGAAGCTACAAAGCAGGCAAACAACCAGTTTGGCGACCAGCATTTTAAAACTGCCATTTCATTGATAGAACTGCACAAGGTGAGGTTTGGAGAATATCCCGAATCGCTCGACAGTTTAAAATACATTGGCGATTGGGATAAAATAATATTTTCATCGGTTGAATATCAAAAGCTGGATACGGGCTATGTGCTTAACGTCACCCATGGTATTATAGGCGACTCGGTACACCTCAAATACGACTCCAGTTTCTGGAAAGGCTTGGGACTTAAACGCTCGAACGTGAAAAATTGAACACTCGACCTCTCTCTTTGAATTTATACAGGTGTGAGAAATTTAATGTTTAATAACCCTGTCCTTGATCTTTACGGCAGGATTTCCCTGGTAAATTCCCCAGGGCTCTAAACGCTGTGTAGCAACGCTGTTTACGGTTAGTACCGCGTGGCTTCCTACTTTTACTCCGGGGCAAACCACACATTGCGCCCCAATCCAGGCGCCTTCTTCAATGGTAATATTCCCAACAATGAGATCGAAAGCGACTCTTTTATAATGATGATTACCACATAACAGCATGGCACCCTGCGACACACAGGTATTGTCATGCAATACCACCAGTCCTAAATTATCGATCCATACGCGTTCCCCTATCCATACATGGTTACCGATACGCAAACGCCATGGGTATTTAATGTTAACGAAAGGCTTTATCACCACCCCTTTACCAACTTTGGCACCAAACAAACGCAACAAAAAACGCTTGAAAGACATGAGGGGAAAAGCGGAATTAAAGAACGTGGCATTCAAAATGTACCAGGAGATACGCTTAACAGAACTGCCACCTTTTTTGTACCAGTCGTTGTTAAATTTTGAAAGATCTGTCTTTAATTGGGTTTCCATTTTTATTTTATGGTATCACAGCCACAGCTATCAGGGGCCTTTAATAGTTTTATATCATTTATGTAGGTGATGGTATCCCTGTCTTCCACCGCCATTTCATAACGCGCCTCCTTTGCGTCTTTGGCTTGCAGATAATAGATTCCATAAGGTTTTTTGTGCACGTCGCTCAGGTCATAATTTACTTCAAAATAACGCATATTAACCTGGAAACCTTTTTCAACCATCACCAGGCATTTTAATTTGCATTTGGCCTTTTCGCCAAGCTGCAGGGTTTGGTGTTGCAATTCCAGCATTTTTAATTCGTTAGGACTGGTGCAACCTTTTTTGCCGATAATAAAAGCCAAGATAATACAACCGGGAATAAAACCGATCAGGAAAAAACGAAAGCGTTGCCAGAAATTCATAAACAAATGAGTCAATCAGGCAATGAGCCAATATGACAATTTTAAAATTATTAAAGTATTTAGTTTCATTTTAATTGGTTAATTGCCGAATCGTTTCATCGGCTCATTAACTACATTGCTGCCATTAAAAGATTAATATCCTTGAATGGAAGGTTAAAGGTTTCGCCCAGGAACTGGTTGGTTAAAATGCCGTTGTAAATGTACACCCCACTTCTCACGCCCGAATCTTTCCTTACCAGTGAATCAAAGCCACCTTCATCACCCATGTTCATCAATACCTGCTGAAAAATATTACTGAAAGCATAAGAGGCAGTTCGCGCCACACGCGATGGAATATTTGGCACGCAGTAATGAATGACGCCATGCTTGCGGAACACCGGTTTTGTATGGTTGGTCACTTCCGATGTTTCAAACACACCTCCCTGGTCAATGCTTACATCAATAATCACGGAACCCGTTTTCATTTCGGCCACCATGTTTTCGGTTACAATGCATGGTGTTCTGCCTTTGGAAGCCCTTAACGCGCCAATGGCCACATCGGCCGATTTTAAATGCTTCTCCAATACTTTGGGAACAATTACCGATGTGAAAATACGTGTGCCTAATTGGCTTTGCAAACGGCGCAAACGTGAGGTTGAATTATCAAACACCTTTACGGTTGCCCCCAATCCTAACGCGGCACGTGCGGCAAATTCGCCTACCGTACCCGCGCCAATAATTACCACTTCGGTTGGTGAGATGCCACTGATGCCTCCTAAAATAGAACCTACCCCACCATTGGCGTTACTCAGTAATTCTGCCGCCACTAATATGGATGTTCCGCCGGCAATTTCACCCATAGCGCGAATTACCGGGAAGATCCCTGCGTCATCGGTAATAAGGTCGAAAGCCACGCAGTTTAATTTTTTCGCCACCAGTTTCTTCAAAAAATCTTCGGGCTGTACGGTTAACTGCAATGCCGAGAACAGGGTTTGCCTTGTCTTCATGCTCTCAATCTCGTCGAGCGTAGGCGGTGCTATCTTTAAAATAATATCTGCTTTATATACTTCATCGGCAGAGTAAACGATCTCCGCTCCTGCTTCGCTGTAATCCGTGTCTTCAAAATGGGCAGCAGAACCGGCACCGGCTTCCACCACTATTTTATGCCCGTTATTTACCAATAAAGCAACCGCGTCGGGTACCAGGGGCACACGGTTTTCCTGGAACGCCATTTCTTTTGGAATCCCAATATAAAGCTTGCCTTTTTTACGCGCTACTTCAAGCATTTCTTCCTGTGGCGCATAACCTCCCTTGGTCAGAGAAAATAGAACGTCTTTCGTCATTACCATAATATCTTGTTTTTTCTCTTTTTTAATAATTACTTCCGTGATAACGCGGCGCGTTGCAATCATCCAGCGCTTTGCGTGGCCTGTAAATAATGCCGATCCTGAGTTCAAACATACGGTGCCAGTAAACTACAGGCGGTGCCACAAATTTTATCACATCGGGATTGTAATGGAACTCCGTAAAAATATGCCATTTACTGAAAGAGGCGAACTCATAACCAATGCCGGCATCGGCGCTTAAATTAATTTTTGGAGAAAGCCCCGCAACAGCCGCATAAGCGCCAATAGCACGGGCAAAATTATAATCAAGGCGCGCACCCAGCATAATGTAAGGTGTTCCGCGATAGCCTTCGTTACCAAAGATCTTTGCAAAGTTATTCCATTGGATCATCTGAAAAGTATTGGCCGTTGCCCCTGCCCTGATCCCGGTTCCGGGAGCCACTGAAGGATTTTCAATACCGCCTTTGTTGCAATACTCCAACTCGGTTTGCCAGCGAATGTGATCGTATTTTAAAAACTCGCCCAGCAGGCCAACGCTAAAATAGGGGATTTCGCCCGAACGGTGTGATGGCGCCGGCAAAGCGTGAGCAAAGGTCACATTATCCACAGGGTTCAGGTTGCGGTAACGGTCGCTACTGGTGGTAGCTCCAACAAACAAACCCACGCCCCTGAAAAACTGGGCATTCACCTGAACTGTCAAATGAAATAAGGCAAAGCAAAGGATGATCTTTTTTAGCATATCATTAAGCACTAATGGTTTCCACATTTGGATTTACTTTTTTAACCAGTCCCTGCAACACTTTACCAGGCCCTACTTCTGTAAAATGCGTCGCTCCGTCAGCGATCATTTGTGTGACGGTTTGTGTCCATTTTACAGGGGCGGTTAGCTGTGAAATTAAATTTTTCTGAATTTCGGACGGTTCGGAAACCGCGCTGGCTGTTACATTTTGATATACAGGGCAAATTGGCGTATTGAATTTAGTCGCGTTAATGGCGGCTTCCAGCTCTACACGGGCCGGTTCCATTAGCGGTGAATGAAAGGCGCCACCCACAGGCAATACCAACGCGCGCTTGGCCCCTGCCGCTTTCATACGCTCACAGGCAATAGTGATCCCTTCTATGGATCCTGAAATAACCAATTGGCCCGGGCAGTTATAATTGGCAGCAACAACTACATGGCCGCTGTCTGTAATTTCTTTGCAAATATCTTCAATCACATGGTCACCTAAATTTAAAACCGCTGCCATGGTCGATGGATTGATCTCGCAGGCTTTTTGCATGGCCATGGCACGTTTTGACACCAATACCAACGCATCTTCGAAACTCAGGGTCTTATTTGACACCAGGGCCGAAAACTCGCCAAGGGAATGCCCGGCAACCATATCCGGCACAAACGAATCGCCCATGGTAGCTGCTAAAATAACCGAATGTAAAAAGATGGCCGGCTGGGTTATTTTGGTTTGTTTCAGCTCCTCATCAGTTCCCGAAAACATAGTATCGGTAATCTTAAAGCCCAGAATATCGTTGGCTTTATGGAACATATCTTTTGCTAGTGGTGAATTTTCATATAAATCTTTTCCCATTCCTGAAAACTGGGATCCCTGGCCGGGAAATACGAATGCTTTTTTCATCTGTTTTGTTAGTGTGTTTGTTTTTTTTGAACAGATTTTAAAGTTACTGGAAAAAGCCTAAAAAAACAAGGTTTGTTTTCAATAAAACTAACCCCATTGTGTTAATATAACGACGAAGGCTTAATTAAGTTACACCACAGGATAAGCCTGTTTCTGATTAGCATTACAAGAAGAGCAATAAACAAATGCGCCTAAATATTAAGTTTTGTGATACTTTTTTTTTAATATTACAGTTGAAACTAAACCACCTATGAAATCAATCAAAAAAATCCTGGCATTTGCCATCCTGTTATCGGGTGGAGCTGTTGTGGCACAGCCCTCCTTCTACGACCTGACATTTAAGGCCGATTCAACCACAAATCCTTACGCATCGGATAATAATAATTATGTATTTATCCGTTCAAAAAGAGGGGCCGAACCAGTAAAGGCTACTTCTTCGGGCGATTCCATTAAAACATTCGGCATTCCGAAGATCGTCCTGGTGTTTTCAGAGATCAATCCTTCGGATGTAGAAACCCGTGAGGAATATAACCAGGAACGCTGGGAAAACCTGATGGCTACCTATCCTGAGTTTTTCCAGGATAAGACCATTTATAAAAACGTTTGTCAGTGCAGCCGCGAATCGGGTAATCCTGAGTTTAAACAGGTGCAGGGTTTTTATGTGTATTTTACACCAAAAGGCAACGTTGTAGCTAAAACAGAACCGGCAAAACCAGTAAGCACTGCTGTGGCAAAAGAAGAACCTAAGAAAGAAGCGGAAGTAGCCAAAGCTGAACCGGCTAAAAAAGAGGAACCAAAAAAAGCTGAGCCAAAGAAAGAAGAACCGAAAAAGGAAGCGGAAGTAGCAAAAGCGGAACCTGTAAAAAAAGAAGAACCTAAAAAGGCAGAGCCAAAGAAAGAAGAACCTAAAAAGGAAGTTGCCAAAGAAGAACCGAAAAAAGAAACACCGGTTGCTCAACCGGTAACGACGACAGTTGCAAAAGAAGAACCAAAAAAAGTCGTTGTTGATGAAGAAACAGACGAGTCAACTACTACAAAAAGTTCAGTACCAAGCACTCCACGAAAAGCAAAAGATCCTAAAGCTTGCCGCCAGGCCTGCTATGGTACCGGTGAAAGCGACCTGAATGCTTACTTCAAAGATAATGTGGTACTGACCAAAAAAATGAAAAAGGATGAAGTGGACCTGAAAATTCAACTGAATGTGGATGGCACCGTGAAAAAAGTGATCATTTTAGGCGATAATGCCGACCTGAATAAATTGGTGGAAGATGCCGCAAAAAAAATGGTGTGGAATGCTTCAGTAAAAGCCGGCACTACTATTAAATCGGAAGTGCGTATGAAACTGAAGTTTGATAAGGAACTGAAAGGTTTAAAAGCCAACGAAATGATGGTAAATCCACGTTTAGGACCAAAATGCCTGACTTGCACCAGCGATGCTGAATTGCAGCTTAAATAATTAAGGAATCACAATACTAAAAAACACCTGACAGGTTTCAGAAACCTGTCAGGTGTTTTTTTTAAAACCTACCTTGTCCTTGTTTGTGATAACACCAACAAGGACTTAAGGGTTTGTCGTAAGTTTCCTGCGAAATAGTATAAATGTCCATACTAAACTAACAGCAAAAGGCACATTTAACGTTAACAGGTACATATAACCTGCATTCGAAGAAGACGTATAAGGCTCTAGCAATGTTTTAATAACAGCAGTTGCCATAAAACCATAAGGTAATAAAAGCCAGCTTAGCAAACTCCACAAAAAATTATCTCTTATTTTTTGAACGCCATTTAAAAATAGCCCCGCAGAAAAAACACAAACAATTGCCGAATAAATGACGGATGCTATGACACACATCAGAACCACAGCATCAGGAGTAAGCCATTCACTTTTGTAGTCTTTATTATCATAAACAGAAACAATGGTCGTACCAATGATGGCACTAATTGCCGGATAGACTGTTGTGTATTTATAAAGCCTTGAAAGTGTCATCTTAAAAAAATAATTACTTCACATTACAAATATCCGCATAGGCACAATACTCGCATTTATCCAGGTCATCGGTCTGGTTAAAATGATCGGGCTTTGAGATGATACTTTCTATCTCATTTCTTAAATAGCCTTCAAATTCATTTAAAAGTTCTGAGGTTATTTGTAAAGTTTCTCCTTTTTTTGTTTCGTCCAAAATACTGCGTGGTACTTCCTCAAACTGCCTGAAAGGAATAATGCAGGGCTGTAAGTCTTCGGGTTTTGCAAGGTCGTTTTTCACTACCAACCAGGCATACACAAACAACTGCAGCATTTTATTGTATTTACTATCCTGAAACAAATCTTCGAAACCGGTGAATTTGAATTTATCATCCTGCTTCACCGACGATTTGTAATCAATGATGCGGATCGTATTCCCCAGCTTATCAATGCGATCGACGGAACCTTTGATGTATACCGGCGTTTCAATGCCGTTAATAGAAATTAGTAAAGAAGCCGAAAGATCTTTCTCAAGGTCAATCAGGGTGAGTAGCTCATTTGTTTTTTGAGATTGGTTCACCAGTTTCAGATCGCTCTTCAATAATTTACGCACGTATTCATACAATACCTTTCGCTGTAAAAAATTCTTTCCAAAACGGCTTTCATTCTGACTGAATTTTCTCTGAAATGCCTTATCAATCGCTTCTTCTGTCTTAGTGAGGCAATTCCCAATGTCGTTTGCCGTTAATACTCTTCCCACATATGGTGTGTACAATTCTTCCAGGGCCTCATGAAGAATAGTGCCCTGTGTGTTTGCTTCCGCGTTTTCTTCCACATCTTCGGTTTCCTTGAGGCCGGCACCGTAGCGAAAGAAAAAACGCAGGGCGCAATCTTTGTAGGTAATAAGTGCCGAAGGGCTTAGGCCGCTGTACTCATCATGGGTGGTTAATTTTTTAAGGATGGGTGCTAAATTATAGTCCGTTTTCGAAATGGAAATGGGTACACGCCCACTGGCCGGCAAAGTACCACCACTCAACATAAACTCATTAATGGTGTGTTGCGGATTATATCGCTGCAATTCGAACTGCAACTGTGTAATAAAGCGGCTTTTTTCTCCCGAACCCAATACACTGTGTTCGGTATTATAGGTTATCATGACATGACTTGCTCTCTGCAATATCCGGTAAAAATGATAAGCATAAATAGCATCCTTATCGCCATACAAAGGCATGTCATGAAAGCGTTTCAGGTCGTTGGGAATAAAGGAATTGGCCGATTTGCCCGAAGGCAGTACACCTTCATTCACACCCAGTAAAATAATATTTTCAAAATCAAGGGTTCGGGTTTCCAGTACCCCCATGATCTGCAGTCCTTTCAAGGGTTCACCAATAAAAGGTACCGAGGCCGTACCAATAATTTGCCGGTACAAACTTTTCAGGGTGAGCAAAGAGTTTAAATAGTCATGCGTTTGAATGAGTGATTGCAAGCGGTTGAAATACTTTGTAAATACATGCAGGTATTCCTTATCGGGTGGTGAAAGCTGCAAAGCAATGTGTTCAGAATCATTAAACACAGCGATAAGCTGTGAAATGGAAACAATACCTTGTTGCGAGTTTTCCCAGGCTTCGAATACATGCGCTATGTACCTGTAATTATCACCAAATAAAGTGCCCAGTATCTTAGGATTGATCCAGACATAATTCTGATCAATGATCTTTTGAATGATAGATTGTAACGCGATGCCAGGATCGAAGGATTGATAATACTGTTTAAACAGGCTATTTTGCAGGATCTTAAATACATCGGCAAAATAAAAATTCTTTGACGAAGCTGTTTTTTGTATGGAATGATGCAGGTTAATTAAATTTTCCACCAGGTCATATACCGGTGTGAGGCGCAAGGGGTATTCCATGGTAATATTCACATGTTCTACTTCCTTTGGCAGCTGGTTAAGCACCGGGAACAACAAACTTTCATCGGCCAGCACCACCGCTGTTTTATTGAGCGATCTCCCTTCGGCGATCCATTGCTGCAGTTGGTAAGATACCGCCTGGGCTTGCCCTGTTTGTTTTGGCACAGCCACTACATCAATGTGTTTTGCTATATTTTTAAAATAAGTTCCTGTATGTGTCCTGGTATTGAGCCATTGGTTTTCAAAATTCTTTCTTAAGAACAAACCCGCTTCGTATTCTTCATTATTGACATAATACTCATCCGCATCCCAAATAACAACCGCTTTTTTTTCTTTGACCAGATCGGAAAAGATAAGTGTTTCGGCTTTGTTCAGGGCATTAAACCCAGCTATGATCAATTTGGAGAACTGACTGGTGTATGCCGATGTCTTATAATTTTCTACCGCTTTGCGGTACATCAAACCCTGGTAAGCCTGTTTTTTTTGAAGGAGCATTTCGCGGAACACTTCATAAATGCTTCCCATCTGGCTCATAAAGTTCACATAGTCCAACTGCGTGCCGGTCAACTTTTCAGCATTCAGGCTCCAGTTCTCAATTTCCTTGATCTCTCTCAGGTTCTGATACAAGGCTTTCGTATCCACCAGGTAACGGTCGGCTTCATTAAAATCCTGGAGCATTAAATTCCCCCATTTGGCAAAGGCATCAAAGGGCTCTGCTTTTTCTTTTAAAATGCTTGTATAAGCCACATACAGGTCGCAGATCAGGTCAATGCTATCGGCCTGTTGCAGGCCCGAAAGCTCCGCCACCAACTCTTCAGCACTGATAATGGCGGGCAGCCAAATGGTGCGTTGGTATACTTTGGCCAGGTGTTGCTTTAGATACAAAGCCCCCCGTTTGTTTGGCAGCACAATGCATAATTGCTCCGTTTCATTTTCGTGGTGATCGAAAATGTATTGGGCAATATAATTTAAAAAGGGCTGCATTCCAGGTAATGAAGTTTATTACCTAAAAGTAGATATTTTATAGGATATAAAAATTACAATCTATTCTTTATTATTTTGGTCATGTTGTAGAATAATGTAGGATTAAATTAGTATATTTTTCTATTTCTTTTTTCTTAGTCAAAAAAGAAACAAAAAGACAAGTCAAAACGATCGCAGCCCGCTCTTTTAATTTTTAAGTTTCGCAGCTGAAAAACACTGAAGGTTTTTCAGGCTCAACTAAAAAAATTAAAATTCACCCCTCACCGGCGCCGCGTTTTGACAGACCTGCGCGCTGCTTTGTAAAGGCATACATTAATATAGGATATAAACCAGCAAATAAATTGCTAAAAAGAGAAAATATCAGGCTTTAAAATAAATAACATTAGGACAGCGCGTGGGAGTGAACGAAAAGTGCGAACCGCCATTTTTTTACTCCGTTTCCTGGGCAGACCTGTGCGTAAAAAATGGCGGTTGGTTTTCGTTCTTGATTTTTTTGTTACTTTTTTCATCAAGGAAAAAAGTAAGCAAATTATATAAAATAAACCTACATTATTCTAATACACAATGAGAGGGAAAAAAAAGTTATTTTTTCAACCTGACTTCACAAAAAAAAGCAGTAAACCTTAAGTTTACTGCTTTAAAAAATGAGGGGATTTTAAAACTAATTCTTGATCATTTTTTTGGTAAAGCGGTTGTTGTTCTCATCAACAATAGTGAGGTAATACACACCCGATGAAAGTTCCGCTAAATTAAACTGCTGCGTAGGGTTATTATCTGATCTTTGAACGATCACTTTTCCTAACACATCGGTTAGCAACAACGTATAGTTTTTTGAACTGATCTTACCGATATTTACCGTTAATTCATCGCTGAATGGATTTGGCATAACTGTAATGCTTTCGGCCATTTCATAATACCCGCTAATACCGGTTGGCAACACATTTACAATATTTGACCTTGAGCTGCTGTAATTGGTAGCTACCCTTGCACTTGGGTTACATACAGAAGGATTTACCACTTCAATCTGGTAATAAACAGTTCCAGGAGGAGGTGTCAAATCGGTATAAGAGTTATTGGTGCTGGCAATGGACGTCAGAAGGGTCATGTTATTTAAAGCCGTACCCCTGTAAATTCGTCGACCTTGAGATCGGTGATGGCGAGTTCGTGGTGCTCGTCGGCCCGT
>JBEHXV010000002.1:0-216029 GCA_048498515.1 Bacteroidota bacterium
TCAAGCTACAGTGTGAGCATGACGGATGCCAATGGTTGTGCACAGCAGAAAGTGATTAATGTAGTAGTAACTCCTTCGCTCAGCATCAGTGCTACGCCTACTACTGTGTGCGACGGAAACCCGGCCTACCTTACGCCATCAATTGACAGCCCTGGTAATGGTGGCCCGTATACTTTTACCTGGAGCGACGGTACTGTAAATAATGCCGTGCCTAATAGTACGCTTACAGTAACAGGTAACTATTCAGTTGCCCAGGTTGTTAATTATACAGTTACCATTGATGACGGATGTACTGCTCCTACAGCAACGGCAGTGTTCACGGTTAATGTCAATAAACTTCCTTCTGTTTCATTTACAGCTACACCTCCGGGCTGCGCGCCATTAAATGTAACATTAACAGGTTATTCTGAGCCTAACAATATTTATACCTGGTCGGATAACAATCACCATGACATGAGCAGCAGCACAAACAATACTTACAGTTACGTGATTCCTGATTCGGGAAAATATACCATTACACTGGTGGTAACAGACCCTGCAACAGGCTGTGTTAATTCAAAAACAAAATACGATTACATTGAAGTATACGCGCAACCGGTGGCCTCTTTTTATGCTACACCGCCTTCGGCAAGTATTCTTGATCCAACGATTTACTTTACTAATACGTCAACAGGCGCAGTGAGCTATGATTGGAACTTTGGCGATCCTTCTTCGGGTGCTGCATTCAACAATTCTCTCCTGGTTAATCCAAGTCACTACTACGACCATACAGGCGAGTACTATGTGCATTTGTTTGCTACATCCAGCAACGGCTGCAGGGCCGAAGCCTTCCAAATTGTAGAGATCACCCCTGATTTTGCCTTGTACATTCCTAATACCTTTACCCCGGATGGAAATAATGTGAACGACATCTTCCAGCCTGCCGGTGTGGGTATTAACGAAGAGAACTACAAGCTGGAGATCTTTGACCGTTGGGGTGAATCAATCTTCTCGAGCGACAGCTTCCGTAAAGGATGGGACGGCTCTGTAAAAGGTGGAAAACAGGCCCCTCAGGGAGTGTACGTGTATAAAATGATGGTTTATGACCTGCAGGGAGGCAAACACCCATATGTAGGCCATGTAACCGTTATTAGAAAAGATAATTAATAAAAAACACAGAGTTTTAAGAAACAGCCGCTAATTATCGCGGCTGTTTTTGTTTTATGCAATCAAATGCTGAAAATTGAGCCTAATAACCTATCTTTGCAACCTTATTTTAAAGATTAAATGAAGAACATACGTAATTTTTGCATTATCGCCCATATCGATCACGGTAAATCTACTTTAGCCGACAGGTTATTGGAGCATACTAAAACCATTACCAGCCGTGAAATGGAAGCGCAAGTGTTGGATGATATGGACCTGGAAAAAGAGCGTGGTATTACCATTAAAAGCCATGCTATACAAATGGATTATACCTACAAAGGCGAAAAATTTGTACTCAATTTAATTGATACTCCCGGCCACGTTGATTTTAGCTACGAAGTGTCGCGTTCTATTGCCGCCTGCGAAGGCGCGTTATTAATTGTAGATGCGGCACAAGGGATACAGGCACAAACTATTTCGAACTTATATTTAGCCCTGGAACATGATTTAACCATCATACCTATCCTTAATAAAATGGACCTGCCAAGTGCCGAGCCCGAAATGGTTACCGACCAGATTGTTGACCTGATTGGTTGTGAACGTACCGATGTTATTCCGGCAAGTGGTAAAACAGGAATGGGGATCGAAGAAATTCTGGCAGCAATTATTGAGCGTGTAAAACCCCCTGTTGGTGATACGCAGGCACCATTGCAGGCCTTGATCTTTGATAGTGTTTTTAATAGTTTCAGGGGAATAATTGCCTATTATAAAATATTAAACGGAACCATTAAAAAAGGAGATAAAGTAAAGTTTTTCAATACGGGCTCTGTTTATAATGCCGATGAAATTGGCGTCTTAAAACTAAAACCCGAACCCCGAAACACCATGAGTACGGGCGATGTAGGCTATATTATTTCAGGTATTAAAGAAGCAAAAGAGGTAAAAGTGGGCGATACGATCACTCATTTTGATAAACCCTGTGCAGAAGCAATACACGGTTTTGAAGAAGTAAAACCAATGGTATTTGCAGGCATTTACCCGGTTGATACGGAAGATTTTGAAGAACTGCGCTACAGCATGGAAAAGCTGCAACTGAATGATGCATCCTTAACCTGGGAGCCCGAATCATCGCTGGCCTTAGGCTTTGGGTTCAGGTGCGGGTTTTTAGGAATGCTGCACATGGAAATTGTTCAGGAGCGTTTGGAGAGGGAATTTAACATGACGGTGATTACCACCGTTCCTAACGTTTCGTACATTGCCTACCAGACAAACGGGGATGTGGTGACGGTAAATAACCCGAGCGATTTGCCCGATCCGGGCCGTATTGAGCGGATAGAAGAGCCTTATATTAAAGCCAACATCATTACAAAATCCGATTTCATAGGACCGGTGATGAGCCTGTGTATTGAAAAGAGGGGCTCCATTGTAACCCAAAATTATTTAACAGCCGACAGGGTTGAGCTGGTTTTTGAAATGCCTTTGGGCGAGGTGGTATTCGATTTCTTCGACCGTTTAAAATCCATCTCAAAAGGCTATGCCTCGTTTGATTATCATCCTATTGGCATGAAGGATTCCGACCTGGTGAAACTCGATATCCTTTTGAAAGGAGAACCGGTTGATGCTTTGTCGTGCCTCATCCACAGAAGCAACTCCTATAATTTTGGTAAAAAGATCTGTGAAAAATTAAAAGAACTCATTCCGAAACAACAATTCGAAATCCCTATCCAGGCAGCTATTGGCGCAAAAATCATTTCACGCGAAACCATTAGCGCCATACGAAAAGATGTGACCGCCAAATGTTATGGAGGTGATATTAGCCGTAAGCGTAAGTTACTGGAAAAACAAAAAGAAGGAAAGAAGCGTATGAAATCGGTTGGTAATGTGGAGATTCCGCAAAGCGCCTTTATGGCCGTATTGAAACTGAACGATTAAGGAGCATATTTTTAGCGGACAGTTGGCCTTAGGTAATTAAGACATGGAAATTCTTAGGCAAGACCACTATAACGTTATACACCTTACTGATGGAAAATCCATTGGCGAAGCCGTTAAGCTATTAAATGATAAAAAAGCAGACGGTATAAACTTCAACTTTACTAAAAATTTTCCCGAAGATCTTCAGGATATAAAAACGGCATCAGGCCTTAAGTATGTTCAAATAAATGATTATACCCGGCACTTTGATTATTCGGCAATTAATGGTCTCACACAGTTGGAGCACATCTCAATCTATACGTCCGACAAAAAGGAAATACCCTTCAACCTGTTTCCAAATCTAAAAAGCGTGGCTGTTTTTTGGCGACCTAAAGCCAATAGCTTATTTGACTGTGTGAATTTGGAAAAACTTTTTCTTGGTAAATATACTGATGCCGATCTCACTAAACTTTCCGGATTGATTAACCTGAAATACCTAAGGTTAAATACAGGAGCTGTTAAATCTTTAAAAGGCATTGAGAGCATTAAACATCTTGAAACTCTTCTGTTGACGCAAAACACAAAATTAGAAGACCTGTCGGGTATTGAATGTTTAGCTAATTTGACACACCTTAGGATCGAAAACTGTAAAAACATTAAGAACATGCATCTTTTAAAAGAGCTGAGCAGCATCAAAACCTTAGAGTTACTGGGCACTACACCCAGGTTAAACTAAGCATCCAACTGTACCAAACAGGGGACTTTAAGTATAGCGACCCCGAAGGGGTCAAATGTGAATAGTTTTTGCAACATCGTATAAATGCGACCCTGAAGGGGTCGAATGTTTAATTTATGCAAATTCATTATTAATTTAAATCTTCTCTATCCTTATGCGAAGCCAGCCACAGGAACAAGGCATTAAAAAAAATGAAGAAAGACACGCCCGATTGAGTTTCCAGGGTATCTTCGGTTATGAAAGAAAGCAGGATAATGATAAAGAAAGGCCAGTACAGGTATTGCAGGCGGTTTCGTAAAACAATAGCGGGATAAAGCAAATAAAAAACAAAGAACGCCAGGCCCACCAAACCAAAAGCAACACATATGGCAAGGTATTGATTGTGGCACCTTAAGCGCCAAACCTTATCAAGCTTGGAGTTTATCTGCTCGTATTTTTTATTGAACGAATCCTGGATGTCGCCGGTACCAACGCCAAACAGGGGATGGTCGTGAACAATGTAGCTTGCCACTTTCCAAAATTCAAGCCTCATGGTGAGTGTGTGACCCGACGGATTTTCGCCTCGTTTGTATTTTGTATATTCCCAAACCAGCTCTCTCCAACGGCTAATTAAACCGCTTTGTTTGGTGTACCGGTAATTGGTAATGCCCTTCTCAACATTCTCAATATCTGCAGGGCTTAGTTGTGTTAATCCGAAGGAATCTTTAGTAAGGCCTTTGCTTGCCATGTAACGCAGCAAGGTATAATACAGGTTATTGCCTTTCTTATCAGCACTCTCCAGTTCAACTTTACTGTAACGCGGCCACTCTCTCTGCAATTCATTCTGATTAATATTTACAGTAACCAGGTTGCCGTTCTCAGCCAGGTTATACATGGTATCGTGCAGGTAATAGCCGCCATTTATGTTTTTTAAGAGAATGGTGTTGGCTGTGCTGGCGGGATCCTTATCAAACATATGAAGATCGGACAAAGCATTTTTTATAACAATGCCTGTGCCGGCTAAAAGAAGCGCTACAATAATAAACGATACACTTTTTGAAAATGTTTTAAAGCTATACAGTATAAACAAAAAGCTGCCTACCACCACCAGGCATAAGAATCCCGTGGCCATTTCGAGCTTGTACATAAAAAATAAGAGCCACAACACAATAAGCCAACACAGGAGTTTAATGAGGAATTTTTGTTGTTTAATACTGCCATAAACCAACACGATAATGGCAAAGGCAATGAACAGCGAGAAGCGGATATGCGACATGAATACCGAGGCCTGACGCTCATCGACAATAACTTTTTTGGTGTAACCCAAAAACACCACAAAACAGCAGATGGAGCTGGTGAGTACGCTTAGTAAAAAAACATCGAGCAATAAGTCATATTCCTTTTTGCTTAATGGTTTGGTGGAGAATAAAATAAAGGGCAGTGTAAGTAAGGGCAGCTTGTTTCGCAGGTCGTCAAGCCCTTTCGGAATGTTATCGGTGTAAAGCATGCCAAAAACATGCAGCAGGAACAAGGAGGCAAGCACCCAAAAGATCTTATTGGAACGCAACTGAAGCCATTTTTCGGCATAATTTTTTTCAAGCAGCCAGTTAGCGCCCAGTACAATTTGAGGAATACTGGTTGGCACGGTGCCAAACAACATGCCGGCCGCTAAACCAATAATGCCAAATAAAAAAATATAACGGTGCCAGACTGCAGGTAGCATAAATTGTTTAGTTCTTATAAATTAACGCAAAAGCCGCCATAATATTGCTGTTTTCGGCCTAATATTTTTAATCTAAAACACACTTAATAAGTAATAAACTCAGTAACTTTTCCCTTTATTGATAGTATTTTTTCAAATATTTGTATATTTGAATAGGTAATAAAATCAAAAATGAACTTGTTCCAGCTGAAAACAATTCCCAACTTTGACCCATCATATAACTATAAACCGACTTTAAAACAATAAATTATGAAAACAACAATGACTCAAAAATTGATGGGATTGGCACTCAGCCTGCTGTCCCTGACATCGTTCGGCCAGTGTGCTCAAATCACAGGGCTTAACGTTACTTACGGAGCCAATGGTACCGCCACCATTATCCCAAACATGACGGGTACTACAAACCCGATGTTAACTACTTTTTACTGGCAAACCTCAGCGGGTGTGAGCCAAACAGGTTGGGGCTCAAACGGAACATTCCAATTCCCATCTAATGGCTATTACTGGGTTTGTGTGCAGTACAACGACTCTTCATCTTTTTGTACCGATTCTTTTTGCGATTCGGTAAACATTACAAACATGTCGCCAACAGCCTGTAGCGCCAGCTTCTCAATCTATACCGACTCAAGCTGTGTAACACATTTTGTAAATACATCTTCCGGTTCAAACTTAAGCTATCAATGGAACATTAACGGAAACACCTATAATACAACCAATGCTGCTGTAAGCTTGCCAAACGGAAATTACGGCGTGTATTTATCTACTTTTTCATCTGGTGCTTTTTGCGATTCGGCTTACCAAAGCGTATACGTGAACTGCGGTGGCGGTAACCCAAGCGGTGGTTGTAACGCGGCATTCAGCTATTATCCCGATTCAACATCATGCAATATTCATTTCGCTAACCTTTCAACCGGTTCAAACCTGACTTACGAATGGAGAGACATGAGCGGCTTCTCATTATTAAGCACTCAGCAAAACCCTACGCTGAACCTGACTACAGGTGGTCATTTCATTGCCCTGTACACTTATTCAGGCGGTCAGTTTTGCGATTCAGCTACTGCTTATATCAATGTAACATGTGGTGGTAATCCATGCCAGGCAAACGCATCCTTCTCCCTTTTTGCCGATTCTACAAATACAGGAAACTATTTTGCCTATAACACCTCTTCAGGATCGGGAAGCATTACTTATGCCTGGAATTTTGGTGATGGCACTACCTCAACCCAGCAATATCCTTTCCACCAATATGCAACACCGGGCCATTATGTTATTTGCTTAACCATTTCTGTTACTAATGGTACTGCTACCTGCACCGATACGTATTGCGATTCATCAAGCGTACACCGCATGTCATCGGGCTTTTTAATGAACCAGATCCAGGTGATCCCACAATCGGTTACCTCTGTAAAAGACCAAAACATTATCAAAGGTTTAAAAACATTCCCTAATCCTATGGCCGATGAATTAACCATTGAAATGGAGTTAAGCTCTGCAAACCACACCATCAGCTATCAGTTAATGGATGCCTTAGGAAAAATAATTGTGAAAGACAATATGAGCGACTCTAAAGCCGTTATTAATACAAGTGCTTTAGATAAAGGATTTTACTTTTTACGAATGACGGATGAAAAAGGCGAAACGCTGAAAACAACCAAATTGGTGAAGTAAAAAACAAGTAAGTTTGTTTAGTTAGAAAAAGCCCCGTCACAGTCAACTGTGACGGGGCTTTTTTGTTTTTTCATAAGCGTGTAAAATTAAGGAACTGGTCAGTTCGAATATTTTGTTTGTCTCTTACAAAAAATGTATCGAAAAGTGGCTTATTATGTTTTGGAGCCCTGCTTAAATCTTAGCCTGAAGCCATAAGGAATAATTAATGATGCTTTGGTATTCCTTATCGGTTGGGTACTTTTTAAGAAAATCCTGTATATTCTTCCGGATGCTTCGCCAGGTAATGCTCTCCGATTGAAGATAGGCGCGCAATAATTTCAAAAGCGATAGTTCTATTTTCAACGCATCGTGGTTGGCAATGTCATCAAGAGTTTTGTAAATAAGCGTCATTAATTTTTCGGCCTGTTCTATCTCACCGCTCTCTATTTTATTGCACAACTCAAACACCGATATCTTGAGCTTAAAGGCATCGTCGTAATTTTTAAACGCGTCGGACACATATAACTGTACAATGTATTTGTTGGCGGTTTTATATTTTTGACTGTCGAAATGCGTTGTGGCTAAATTGAGCAACACAAAGCCCATATTGCCCGGGTTGCTTTTTATAACCGGCTGTTTCCTTGCTTCCTCAAGCGTTTCAATGGCCTTTTCAAGGTTTGTTTTCCCGTAATTGTTAACCAGGATATTGTAATAATAAAACAGGTATTTTTCATACAGTATTTTATCGTGCTCCAATAAGGTATGCTGAAGCTGTGAGGCAAAATCAAGCGCCTGGTGGTGTTTGTGCAGTACATAGGAAGCATTGCACAAATAAACATACAGCTGGATCTTAATATCATGTGTGTTTTTATTAAAAACATGATCGCGGGTAAACTCCTCGTTCGATTTCAGCAGGTATTTTTCGAGCGATGCATAATCCTGGGTTAGCAGCAAAAGGCGGCAAATATTTTGGAACACCTTTAAACGAAGGGTGGAGCTGTTTTTTACATACGATAGCTTTTGGGTCTTCTGCAAGGTATCCCTGATCCAGGTTTTAAACGAGTCGTTAATAACAAGGTTTTGAGTTGTTTTTAATTTATGTGAGAGTAACGAAAAATTATTTTCAAGGTCCTGCAGCAAGGCCAGCCGTTTCGAATTTTCTTCCCGTTTTTTAATGAGCCCCTCGGGCGATTCCTTCATATTATGAAGCGATAACTGGATAAACAATTCGTACACAATTTCAAGAGTAGAATAATCCTCGTGCTGAATGGCTTTTTTTTCACTTAACTTTAAGTAATGCTGTGCCAGCTGAAACTGCTCTTTTTTAAAAAATATTTTGGAAAGAATAACTAAATGAAGCGCTTCAATTTCCTTTTCGTCCCGGTTTAAATTAGATAAAACAACCCCAATGTCATCGCTTATTTTGTTTTTGAGCCTGTAATATCTGCTATCCGCTTTTTCATTTTGGTATACCGCTTTAAAATGCTGACTGTCAGTGTTATCAGGAAACAGTTTGATGTTGTTGAAGAGTTCAACATCTTTTCGTTCTTCAAAATTATGGGTGCGTTTGGTATAAAGTTTGTAACTTTTTATTTCCTCTTTTTCCAAAGATTTAATAATATTCTGCAACACATCCATAATTTGATTATGTAATAAAAAAACGAATTTACAAAACTATTTCCAAAATAATAAGTAAATTAGTGAAAGAAATACATAATAGTTTTTTACCATGAAAAACGTATTGACCCTTATTATTTGCTTAAGCTCCCTGTTTTCCTTTTCACAGGTAAAAATGGGAATGCACAGCTCATACAGCATAACACCTATAGCTGCTACAAATCCTGCTACAGGTGTGCCATATGGTACATTGCTGACCGTAAAATGTTTTGTACAAAACAAAGGCAATGTAAGCTATACAGGAAGCATTGCTATTTACAGGCGGATTGATACGGTAGGAACCACAGGTTTGGTAATGCTTTACGATAGTGTCAGTGTCAGTAATTTTATGCCCAACGATACGGTTTCTGTGATGGTGGTTGACACCATTAAGCCGTCGTTTTACAAGCAAAATGGCAACGGAAACACCATTGTTGTGTGGCCTTATGTGTCGGGTGGTCAAACCCTGGATAGCCTGAGCACGGTACCGGTATACGTTACAGGCGGCGTTGGCATAAAAGAATTGGAGGAAGGATCGCTTTCGGTTTTCCCTAACCCAACAAGCCGTACGCTCACCATTAAACCCAAACCCGGTGTGCAGTACGAAACAATCAGCATTTACGATGTGCAGGCCAGAAAAGTATCTGAACTCAAATTCACCGAAGAAATAGATATCAGCCACCTGGCACCAGGAACTTACTGGATAAACGTATCAACCAGGAATGGCAGCAGGTTTAAGACGAAATTCGTGAAAACGGAGTAGTGTTAAACGGTCACTTCGAGTAGTTCCGACGAGAGGGAGGAACGTATCGAGAAGTGATTGTGAATTACTGGTTCTCGATACGCTTCACTTCGTTTCGCTACTCGAACTGACAAAATAGAGAGATTAAGCCAGCGCTTCTTTTTTATAGAACCACATTTTCTCAACGTCCATGGTAACGGCTGCATCAGGCATTAACCCATCAGCATGTTCACTTTCGTTATACGGTGTTTTTAAGCCTATCTTGTAAGGATTAACCTTAATGTTTAAAGGCGTACCGTTTACCTGGTGGCTTATCAACCTGAAAAGAGAAGCGGCAACATGCTCAAGAATAACCATATTCTCGGCCACCTTTGCCACAATGTTCTCAGTACCATGCATGTTATCAATGCCACGCTGAAAGGCTTTTAAATAATCCAAATCCAATGGATCGATGTAACGATTTTCGAAAATAGCTTTTTCGTGCGGCAACCAGTCCAGGAAAAGGTCCTGCACAGCTTTGTTCAGCATACCGAATTTTCTTCCCAGGCTTTTTTCCGAAACAAATAATTCTTTCAATACTTTCAGGTCGGTAAAACCATGGTTGGTGAATAACAAACATGGCACCGACCAATAAATGGCCCAGTCCCAAAAGATCTTAAACACCATGATCTGCGTGTTACCCATCAGTTTGTATTTATCCTGGTAAATAGGCAACCAGTCTTTAAACCACGATAAATGTGTTTGGTCATAAATCTGTGCACGCACGGTAATGTCCTCACCTTTATGGTCGCGCAAAATAAGGTCGCTCAGCCAGGTATTGTTCAGCGAAATAAAATCGCTGCCCGGCGAGTAAAAAGGATCGAGGAAAGCACCAGCTTCGCCTGTTACGGCCCACCTGTCGGCCGAATAAATGCGCCCGCTGTCGTGCGCAAAATGTTTCAGGATCCTGAAATCCATCAACTCTTCTTTTGGCGGGCAAACAAATTTAGCGGCCTGCGGTTCGTGTTTATTGATCCAGGCAACTGCTTTCTCGTAAGTGTTAATGGTATCGAATGGGTGAATGTCTTCATCGGCCACAATGCCTATGCTGGTATTTTTTGAACCCAAAGGAATAACCCACAGCCAGTAACCTTTATCCATAAAATGCACAGTGCTCAGGTAGCGCAGCTTTGGTGCCAAAAAGGTTTGCCACTGTTTGTTCTCGCTCCATTCATCAATATCCACCACACCCTTTACACGGAACCAGGCGGCATTGACATTATGTGGCGCTTCTTTCTGGAAGCCTAATTTCTTTTTCAGTAAGCTGATGCGGCTGGTGGCATCCACAAACCATTTTGTTTTTACCCTTTTATCTTCACGCTCGTGCGCGAATATCACTTCATGCAAGTCGCCCTTTTCGCCAAACACCACATCTTTGGCACGTGCTGCTAAAATAAAATCGGTTCCCAGTGATTTGGTATGCCGTTCCAGGTAATTTTCAAAAGTTCCCCTGTCGAGCTGGTGGCTTGGCACCGGCAGCTTTAAGCGTGGACCCAGTTCAACACGGTTCGAGAGTTCGGTCTTTTTCTCATCGGTAAAAAAGAAACGCAGGCCGTGCTTTGGCAACTCAAACTCCTCTAAATATTCCTTAAGGTTCAATACTTCCCTGAAATAGTGCGTAGCCAGTTCCACGGTCGATTCGCCTACTTTGTGGGCGGCAGTTGCAGCGGCTTTATCGCGGCTTTCGAGTATTAAAATGGAAATAGCAGGATTTGCCTGTTTCAATTGTATGGAAAGTGTTAAACCTGCCAGGCCTCCTCCGGCAATAACGACGTCGTATTCTTTTTGCATGATTTTTTTATTAAAAAAAGAGTATACAAAAATACAATTTTATTGCACTTTTCGAGGCTTTTAACACAAAATCAAACGAAAGAACTTTGTTTAATTATTAGTAATATTGGCGCACAATTACACTATATAACATTAAACAAAAAATTCTTCGGTGAGAATAGAGCAGGCCAGGGAAAGTGATTTGGAAACCATTAAAAGCTACATTGCAGCCTTTGAGTTGGATAACCGCGACCTGCGGTATCAGCAGTTTTTAGTGGCTAAAGAAAACAATGCATTGCTTGGCTTTGCCCGGATAAGGAAACACAAAGGCTGCGACGAATTTTGTTCTTTGGGTGTGCTGGAAGAAAACCGTTTTCATGGCATTGCCAGGGAGTTAACCCTGGCGCATATAAAACAGGCAACACAACCGCTTTACCTGGTGTGCATTATACCGGAATATTTTGAAAAGCTTGGCTTTAAAACAGTAACTGAATATCCGGCAGAGATGGAAGATAAATTACAGTACTGCATCTCGGAGTTGGTAGTGCCCGAAGAATATGTTGTCATGAAACATCAAAAAAATGAGGCCGGCAATTTTTAATGTTTAATTTTACATTTTTAATTTCTTTATGAGTTACATTATTTCAGGCATACAACAGTTGGGTGTTGGTAACACCAATGTACATGAAACATTTAAATGGTACCGAAAGGCATTTGGCACCGATATAAAAATATTTGAAGAAGCGGCTATGGCCGAGCTTATGCTGCCATACACGGCAAACATGCCGCACGCGCGCCACGCTATCCTGGCTATCAGCATGAACGGTGGTGGTGGTTTCGAGATTTGGCAATACACCAGCCGCCAGGCCCAAAAACCGGAGTTTAAAATACAACTAGGTGATTTGGGCATTTTTGCAGGAAAAATAAAATCGTATAACATCCAGGCCTCATACGATCATTTGAAAAGTTTTGGCGCTAAAATGCTCACAGCAATTACTACTTCGCCCGACGGTAGAAAACATTTTTACATTCACGATCTGTGGGAAAATGTGTATGAAGTGATTGAAGAAAAAACATCCTGGTACCAAAAAAAGGATTTCACCACCGGTGGTGTGCTGGGCGCTGTAATTGGTGTTACAAACATTGATCGCTCCATTGGCCTGTATAAAACCGTATTGGGTTTTGATAAAGTGATAAGCGATACAACCGATGTATTTGCTGATTGGAACGGCGTAGAAGGTTCGCAAAAAAAATTCAGACGGGTAGTGTTGCGAAACAGCAAACCACGCGAAGGGAGCTTTGGGCCTTTACTGGGCGATAATGAAATTGAACTGATCCAGGCGCTGGATTATACGCCCAAAAAAATATTCGAAAACCGGTTGTGGGGCGACTGCGGCTTTATACACTTATGCTTTGACATTAAGAACATGAAAGCCCTGGAAGAAGCCTGCGTTAAAGCAGGGCAGCCCTTTACAGTTGATGGTGGCGCCGGTTTTGAAATGGGCGAGGCCGCAGGCCATTTTACCTATATTGAAGATGCAGATGGCACGCTGATAGAATTTGTGGAAACAAAAAAACTACCGGTTATTAAAAAAATTGGCTGGTACCTCGATCTCAGGAAACGCGATCCTAAAAAAGCCTTACCGAACTTTATTTTAAAAGCCTTGCGCTTTAGCAGGGTTAAGGACTAATAGGCTATAAATTTGCAGTAATGCATTTTTTTAATACCTTCATTATATGCGGAGGTATGCTACGATACTGTTTTACTGTTTCTGTTCCTGCCATTTATTTTCGCAGGGCATTAATCAGCCAGGTACATACACTTCCGTCTCAAAAATAGAAGCCTGCTACAAAACCTTTTATAAAAAACCCGAACGGCTCGATACGCTTAGTGCGCCCAAGGGCGCGGTGTCTTATAGGATCTGGCGTATCATAGATTTTAAAGACCCTGCTGCAAAAACGCTTTTCGCCAGGTCAAAAGGTTGCGAAAATGTAGCCCTGTTCGATATTTTAAAATTCGGCGTCTTATCCGGCATGGTAAATGCTTTTGATACGGATGTGTTCGATAGCAACCTGAAACACCGCATTGGAACGCAAAAAATAAAAAATATGCTAATGCTAACCGACACGGTTGACGAAAAAGTATTTGATGCCGAAGGGAATGAAACCTCTCAACAGGTTATCAGGCAAAAAGAAATGGGAAGCGAGGATCTTGCCGGTTTTTTAATTTGCGAAGACTGGTATTTTGATACACACTGGTCCAAACTGGATAAACGCCTCATTAGCATAAGCCCGGTGGCAAAAGACCAGAAAACATTAAAAGAAACACCCTTGTTTTATGTTTATTTTAACGAGTGCCGCGAGCTGCTTGGCTCATTCAGGGCGGTAAGCCCCGGTGCCCTGGAACCGGAATCTTACGATGAGTTTTTCCTGAAACACAAATACCCTTCTTTCGTCGTTAAAAAAAATAATATTTTTAACCGCAGCATCAACGAGTACAAAAAAGGAAAAGACGCTGAAATGGAACATGACGAAACCCTCAAAAAGCTTCACGGTACAGAGTCGGACTTGTTTGACCATTAATTGTCGGTGCCAAACTCCTGCGCTTTTATAGCTAACTTCAGCTCTTCCAAATCTTTTTTACGCAACACGTAAGTTTCGCTCCAGGTGTCGTGCCAGCCAACGGCGCCTAAACACGAAAAGGGCTCAAAGGGTACAATGCGCGCATACGAGCGACCAACTATTTGCATAAACGTTGGTTTTTCGCCATACTCGTTCACTACAACCCGTCCCAACACCAACTTGCCCGGCGAGCTCTGCATGCTGTATTCAAAAATAATGTAGTACCAGGGATATAATACCAGGTAGCTCACAACGTTTGTCAAAATATCAAAATAAGGCGAGTCAAAAATATCCATCATGTCAGCCGTGTAAGCAATGATACCGCCCACAAAACTGAAGGCAAAAATAAGAATGTAAAAGAAAACCCTGTCCAGTATAAAGTGGCCAAACCTGGCCCAGCCATCAACATAAGGCACTTCTTTAAAACGCGTAAAACTTTTCTCTACAAACGTGGGGTTTCCAAGCGCGTCTTTTGAGCGCTGTTTTTGAGTATAGCTTTCTTTAATTTCTGTGATCTTTGTTTTCATAAAAAGGGGGAGTGAGGTTTTATTTTTTGATGAGTGCAACACGGTAAGGATGAAGCGTTGCTTCCATAATCCCAGCCTTAACCGCAGGGTCGCCAAGCATAAATTCCAAGGCTTCCTTTTCATCGTTTGCGTAAAAGATAACAATGCCAAATGTTTTGTCATTGGTTTCGTCGGTACGACCTGCCAATATAATTTTTCCGGCTTCATTGGCTTCTTTCAAACGTTGAAAGTGCGCGCCAACCGTTTGCCGGTCCACATCCGTCCAGCTTTTCTCATCGTGGTACTTTTTGGCTAAGGTTACCTTATATAAAAACTCTTTTGGTTTTGGTTCGCTGTTTTGTGCAAACACAGCGGTATTTAAGCTCAGCACAAGTAATAATGATAAGATGGTTCTCATAGCTTTTTAATAAAATTTGGCGCTAATATCAGCTAAACTAAACTATCAAAATACTTGCAGATATACCACAAAAGTGGTATTTTTGTGCTCCTTTTAGAATTAATCTAATTAAGAATAAAAGGCAAGTCACTAACAATTAATTACTTACAAATGATAACAGTTAGTAATGCGGCAAAAGAGCACGCAATTAATTTAATAAAAGAAGAAAACAAACCAGAGGGCACTTTCATTCGCGTTGGTGTAGATGGCGGCGGCTGCTCAGGCTTAATGTATAATTTGATATTTGATACAGAATTAAAAGAAGGCGACCAGCTATTTGAAGACAACGGCGTTAAAGTAGTGGTTGACCGTAAAAGTTTTTTATACCTGGTAGGAACCGAGCTGGATTATAGCGGCGGATTGAATGGAAAAGGATTCATTTTTAAAAACCCTAATGCCACACGTTCCTGCGGTTGCGGAGAAAGCTTCTCTGTGTAATAAGTCAAAAAAGTCAAGTCAAAATTCAAAAGACTTGATACTTTGAAATTTTGACTTATGAATTTTTGAATTTAAAAAAATGGCCAACGACATATTAGAAGAACATATAAACAAAGATTACGAATGGGGCTTTACTACCGATATTGCGGCCGATGAAGCGCCCAAAGGTCTGAGCGAAGACATTATCCGGTTTATTTCAGCCAAAAAAAATGAACCCGAATGGATGTTGGAGTTTCGCTTAAAAGCGTTTCGTAACTGGCAAAACATGGTGGAGCCCGAGTGGGCGCATGTATCTTACCAAAAACCAAACTTCCAGGACATTATTTATTACTCGGCACCAAAACCAAAAAAAGAATTGGCGAGCCTGGATGAAGTAGACCCTGAATTATTAAAAACATTCGAAAAGCTGGGGATCTCTCTGGAAGAACAAAAACGCCTGAGTGGTGTGCAAAGCAATATTGCGGTTGATGTGGTGTTCGATAGCGTATCGGTTAAAACCACATTCAAAGAAACATTAGCGGAAAAAGGAATTATTTTTTGCTCCTTCAGCGAAGCGGTTCAGGATCATCCCGAACTTGTAAAAAAATACATGGGCATGGCAGTGCCACCAACTGATAATTTTTATGCCGCTTTAAATTCGGCGGTGTTTACCGATGGTTCGTTCTGTTACATTCCAAAAGGCGTTCGCTCGCCTATGGAGCTCTCAACCTATTTCCGTATCAATGCCAGCGGTACCGGGCAGTTTGAGCGCACACTCATTATTGCCGATGAAGACGCCTATGTGTCTTATCTCGAAGGCTGCACCGCTCCGCAACGCGACGAGAACCAATTGCACGCGGCGGTAGTGGAGATCATTACCCATAAAAACGCTGAGGTAAAATACAGTACCGTACAAAACTGGTACCCGGGCGATAAGGATGGCAAAGGCGGGATTTTTAATTTTGTAACCAAACGTGGTTTGTGTTTAGAAGATAATTCAAAGATCAGCTGGACACAGGTAGAAACAGGTTCCGCAGTTACCTGGAAATATCCATCCGTAATTTTAAAAGGCAACAATTCAGTAGGCGAATTTTATTCAGTAGCAGTTACCAATAATTATCAGCAGGCCGATACAGGTACCAAGATGATCCATATAGGGAAGAACACCCGTTCTACCATTATCTCAAAAGGAATCTCCGCAGGCTTTAGTAATAACAGCTACCGCGGCCTGGTTCAAATTAAAAAAGGCGCTACCAATGCCCGTAACTTTTCGCAGTGCGATAGTTTATTGATGGGCGACAAGTGCGGCGCACATACCTTCCCGTATATTGAAATTAAAGACAAATCGGGTGTTGTAGAACATGAGGCTACAACCAGCAAAATAGGTGAAGATCAATTGTTCTATTGCAAACAGCGCGGTATTGATAACGAAAAAGCCATTGGCTTAATTGTAAATGGCTATTGCAAGGAAGTATTAAATAAATTACCAATGGAGTTTGCCGTTGAAGCACAAAAATTATTAGCAATTAGTTTAGAAGGAAGCGTAGGATAAAAAATAATTACGAATGAAGTACGAATATATGAATCTATACAAATGAAGGCGTTAGTGCACCATTCGTATATTCGTAAAAATTCGTAATCATTAATTGAGAACACAGAAAAACAAAGAAATGATTAGCATAAAAAATTTACACGCCTCCATCGGCGAAAAAGAAATATTAAGGGGCATTAACCTGGAAGTAAAAGCAGGCGAAGTGCACGCCATTATGGGGCCAAATGGTTCTGGTAAATCTACCTTGTCGAGCGTATTGGCAGGCCGCGAAGATTATGAAGTAACCGAAGGCGAAGTAACATTTAATGGAAAAGACCTTTTGGAATTATCTCCCGAAGACCGCGCGCGTGAAGGGTTATTTTTAGCATTTCAATATCCTGTAGAAATTCCGGGAGTAAGCAACATCAATTTTTTGCGTACAGCATTGAACGAAATTCGCGCGTATCACGGACAGGAAGAAATGCCGGCCAAAGATTTCCTGGCACTGGTAAAAGACAAATCAAAACTGGTGGAACTGGATTCGAAACTGGCGAGCCGTAGTGTGAACGAAGGATTTAGCGGTGGAGAGAAAAAACGAAACGAGATCTTTCAAATGGCCATGTTGCAACCTAAGCTGGCAATACTGGATGAAACCGACAGTGGTTTGGACATTGATGCCCTGCGTATTGTAGCCAATGGCGTTAACAAACTAAAATCGAAAGACAATGCAACCATTGTGATTACACACTATCAGCGCTTGTTGGATTATATTGTTCCCGATTTTGTACATATCCTTTACAAAGGCCGTATTGTAAAAAGCGGTGGCAAGGAGCTGGCGCTTGAGCTGGAAGCAAAAGGGTATGACGAGATTAAAAAAGAATTTGAAATAGCCGATTAATATGTCCTTAGTAGTAGATAATAAAAGCGCCGTAACACAAACCCTGCTGGAACAACTGCAAAAAAAATCCGGTAAGGTTGCGTTTATGCCCGATGCGGAGATCATTTCGGCTATCAGGTATTTGGAAGAAAAAGGCGTTCCCAACAACAAACACGAGGACTATAAATATTGCAACATTGAAGCCGTTCTTCGCAAAGAATTTAAATCGGTCGAACAATCCTTCAACGAATTAAGTAATGCCGATATAGCGCCTCTTAAACTCGATGAAGCCATTAACCTGGTAGTAGTGAACGGAAGTTACAACGAATCGTTAAGCGAAAAAATGATCGTAAAAGGCTTAACCGTAAAAGCATTCACCGAGCTATCTTCTTCCCAAAAAGAATTGCTGTCGTCACAAGCTAAATCCGACACGGATGCACTCATTGCGTTAAACAGCGCCTTTGCCGGAAATGGACTGTATTTACAGGTAGATAAAAACAACAGCATTCCCATGCCAATTCACATCATTTATGTGAATAGCGCCAACCAAAACAGCGCCACCAATGCCCGCAGTTTTGTTCACATTGAGGCTAACGCTGAGGTAACCTTAGTGGAAAGTTTTTTCAATATTGGGAATGCAAAAATATTCTCCGATTTTGTGAGCGAAAAACTGCTCGGTGAAAATGCAAAACTAAACTGCTTTACCTTTCAAAACGAAGGGCCTTTATCGTATTCGGTAAACACCAACCAGGTTAAGGTGAGCAAATATGCCAATTACAGCAACACAACCACTACCATGAGCGGGGAGTTGGTGCGTAATAACCATAATGTAGTGTTAGCGGCTTCAAACTGCGAGGCACACCTTAATGGGTTGTTTATTACCACAGGCACACAGCAGGTCGATAATCACACACTCATCGATCACCAGATGCCCAATTGCGAAAGCAACGAGTTGTACAAGGGTATTGCCAAAGACAAATCAACAGGAACCTTTAACGGAAAAATATTTGTACGCAAGGACGCGCAAAAAACAAACGCCTACCAAAGCAGTAAAAATATTTTGATGAGCGACGATGCTACCATCAACACAAAACCACAATTAGAAATTTATGCCGATGATGTAAAATGTTCGCACGGAACATCAACTGGTAAAATTGATACCGAAGCCTTGTTTTATTTAAAAGCCCGTGGTATTGGAGAGGACAACGCACGCAAGTTATTATTACAAGCCTTTGCCCAGGAACTCATTGATAAGATAGAGATTCATTCGCTACAGGAAAAAGTACTGCAATTATTTGAAAAAGCACTTTAGTATTTATGGTGGCTGAGGCTCTCGAAGCCACCATGAAATGAAATAATTTATGTTCAACATCAACACCATACGCAAAGATTTTCCCATCCTTAACAGAACGGTAAACGGAAAATCGTTGGTGTATCTTGATAACGGAGCCACAGCCCAAAAACCAAAAGCGGTCATTGATGCTGTTAATCACTATTACACGCACCAAAATTCGAACATTCACCGTGGCGTGCACACCTTAAGCCGTGAAATTACCATTGCTTACGAAAATGCGCGCAAAACCATTCAAACACACATCAATGCGGCATATGCCCACGAAATAATTTTTACAAGAGGTACCACCGAGTCCATTAACCTGGTGGCGCATTGTTTTGGAAAGATCGGTATTTCGGCAGGCGATGAGGTGCTCATTACACAAATGGAGCACCACAGCAACATCATTCCCTGGCAGCAATTGTGCGAAGAAAAACAGGCCATTTTAAAATACATTCCTATTAACCAGGCAGGGGAACTCGTTTTGGAAGAACTTCCAAAACTTCTCACAAAAAAAACCAAACTGGTAGCCTTCACTCACATTTCCAACACACTCGGAACCATAAACCCGGTTAAGGACATCACTAAAGCCATTCGTTCCCTTTCAGGAGCAGTAGTGCTTATTGATGGCGCCCAGGCTGTTCCGCACTTAAAGCCCGATGTACAGGATTTGGATTGCGACTTTTATGCATTCAGTGGGCATAAATTATTTGGTCCCACAGGCGTTGGTGTTTTGTATGGTAAAGAAGAATGGCTCAACAAATTTCCACCCTACCAAACCGGCGGTGGAACCATTAAAACAGTAACACTCGAAAAAACAGAATTTGCCGAACTGCCTTTAAAATTTGAAGCCGGAACCCCGCACATAGAAGGTGGCGTAGGGCTGGCAGCAGCCATTGATTATGTGAATGCCATTGGTTTTGATGCCATTCAACAATACGAAGAAAGCTTAACACAGTACGCAACTAAAAAACTGTTGGAAATTGAGAACGTAAAAATTTACGGTACTGCAAAGCATAAAACCTCTGTTATTTCATTTGATGTAAACGGCATGCACCCTTTTGATGTTGGTACCCTGCTCGATAAGTATGGCATAGCCATTAGGAGCGGCCACCACTGCACACAGCCCATTTGCCAGTTTTATGGTATTCCCGGAACAATACGTGCCTCTTTTGCATTTTACAATACCATGGAAGAAGTAGATGTGTTTATAGAAGCATTGAAGAAGTCCATTCGTTTATTAAGTTAGGATTACCTGTTATTCCATTTCCCTTTCCCCCTTTGAATGGGGTTGCCCGCCAGCTGGTGGGCGAGGGATGTGTACTACGTAATTTCCCTTATCAAGGAAAAGAAAGCAATAAATAGATTAATCATGCTGCAATTTCATTACTCCGCCAATTAAAGCTTAAAGGTTGCCAGGTACAGCCAATACTTAACCAGTTATAAAATGCCAGCATTACCATAAATAAATACCTTAAATTTGACCTTAAATTTAGGTTTATGAAATCGTTTTATTCATTGTTAATCTGTGTGCTGATATTCAGCTCCTGCGGTATGCAGGACGATATTACCAAAAGAGATTCGCCAACGTCAGGTAAAGTCAATTTGTTTTTTGACGAAGGTCTTACACTGCATATCAGCAACCAGATCTATACGTTTAAAACCACCTATAAACATGCCGATATCAATTTAGTCCCTTCCGATGAAAAACAGTGTATTGAAGCCTTGTATAACGATAGCAGTAAAGTCATTGCCATTTCACGCTTTTTAACCGAAAAAGAATTACTGCAGTTTAAAGCAAAAAACATTGTTCCGCAAACTTCGGTGGTGGCCGGCGATGCCATTGCATTTATTGTGAGTAAGGATTTTTCAGACTCAACCCTGTCGCTGCAGGAATTAAAGGCCTTACTTATCGGCAACGACAGCTCCTATGTGCAAGGCAATCATCTTAAAATGGTGTTCGATAACCAAAACTCAGGTTGCACGCGTTTTTTAAAAGATTCCCTGATCCCTTCACAATCATTCGGAAAAAACTGTATGGCAGTAAAAAATACTCCCGAGCTCATAAAAACGATCGCGTCTAACCCGCAAACAATTGGTGTGTGCGATTATGCCTGGTTAAGTGATAAAGACGATACAACGACCAAAGAGTTTTTAAAAACGGTAAAAATCCTGGCCGTGTCGAAACAAACAAGCGAAACGGCTTATATGCCCGATCAGTCGAACATTGCCACCAAAGCTTACCCATTGTGTAGAAGTATTTGCATCATTCGCCGCTCTCCTGAATTTAGTTTAGGTAAAGGCATCGAAACCTTCATTGCCGGGCCAACGGGTCAGCTCATGTTCCTTAAACAGGGCTTGCCGCCCAACAGGCAGGAAGAACGCGTGATTGAAGTGGATTTTACACCGGTTGGGAACTAAAATCAAACCTTTTCAACATTAAAATAATGTTAAATTTGGTAGGATTTATTGAGGACTCCAAAGACTGGCAGGTTAATTGAATTTAAAATACTGTATTTTTATCATTTATGAGAATCGCACGTACAATTATAAGTTTGATGTTGTTGTTTTTCGGAGCTACGCGTATGCATGCGCAAAGCAGCGATATCTATACCACCCAAACCAAGCTCCTCATTCAATCAGAAGACATTAAAGGGAAGCCATTTACTGCTTTTTCCGAATCGGCCTTTATGAATTTGAGCCTCTCAACCGGGGAGTTTCTTTTAAAAGCCGATATGTCGAATATTAAAACTGGCGACAGAAGACTGGATTCTATCATTGCCGCCAAAGGCTCCCAACCATTTATATTTAAAGGAAAAATTGTAGAGAACCTGCTCATTTTTGGTGAACAAGCCAACGACGAAAAAAACTATAACCTCGAGGGGCAGCTCACTATCAATACTATTTCATTGGCCTGTGTAGCCCAATACGACCCGGTTAATTTTGGTGAAAAAAACCAAACAAATAATTACCGCATGGATTTTAAATTATCCGTTGATCCCGCCAAAATGGCTATATTAGGCCTCGAAAATAAACTGAACAAACAGTTGGTTTTTGAAGTGATGGATGGAATCGTAAACACTAAACCCTAATTAGTTTTTTAAGTTATATATGAAAAAAATAATCATTATCAGTGCATCGGTTGTTTTAGGAAATACCGCTTTTGCACAAACATTGCAGGACGCAATTAAAAAAACAGAGAACGAACGTTACCAGGCTGCAGCGGCCGATTTCCGTGCGCTTATTGCAAAAGAGGCCAGTAAAGGTGATAATTACTTTTATTATGGTGAGAATTACTTTAATAATGGCGAACTCGATTCAGCCAATATTTACTATCAAAAAGGGGCCGAATTAAATGCGACTTATCCATTAAACTATGTTGGTTTGGGAAAAGTATTATGGTATAAAGGCAAAACTGCCGATGCAAAAACACAATTGTTTAAAGCAGCTACATTAGGCGCTAATAAAAACGCTGAGGTAATGCGTAAAACCGCCGAGATTTATATTAATGCCGATAACAAAAGCCTGGATGAGGCCATTGCCTTATTGAACGCGGCTATTAAGCTGGAACCAAAAAACGCCGATAACCATTTATTAATGGGTGACGCCTTATTGGAGAAAAACCCTACCGAAGGGGGACCGGCTATTAAAGAATATGACAAGTTCACAGAACTGAACCCAAAATCGCCACAAGGCATTTTGCGTGCTGGTAAATTATACCAGCGTGGCCGTAACTACCAACTGGCATTAGACCTGTATAAAAAAGCGGAAGCCATTGATCCTACCTTTGCACCAGCTTACCGCGAAAAAGCAGAACTTTACCACCTGGCAGGACAAAAAGCAAATGCGGTTGAAGCCTATAAAAAATATTTAGAGTTGAATAACTCTGATGAGGCCCGTCAACGTTATGCCGGTTTTTTATTAAACAATAAGCAATATTCGGAAGCAATTGTTGAAACCGAAAGATTACAAAGCGGCGGTAACAATAGTTTGTATTTAGACAGGTATTTGGGCTACTCTTATGCAGAGCTTGGAAACAAAACGGATACAGGCGCTTATACTAAAGGATTAAGAGCATTGGTTAAATTCTTTGAAAAAGCCGGCCCTGGTTTTAAATACACGGCCTTGGATTATAAATACAAAGGCTTATTGTTGTCGAGAACAGGAAAAGACAGTTTGGGGATCATTGAAATGGAGAAAGCAGCTTCGTTAGATCCAAAAATGGGGAATGATATTACCAGGGAAATTGCCAAGTCCTACATGAAGTCGAAAAAATACATGAAAGTGATTGAGACTTACAAAAAGATTGAGAATGGCGACCCTGCAAATTTAACCGGCCAGGATTTTTATGAGATGGGCCGTGCTTACTATTATGAAGGAGGAAACAAGCAGCGTGAGAAAAAAGATGCAGAAGCGATAAGTTTGTTTGTTCAGTCGGATACCTGTTTCTCTAAACTGGCGCAAAAAAGTCCTACTTACGCTACCGCTTATTTATGGAGAGCTAAAGCAAATGTACAGCAAGACCTTAAAAACGAAAAATGGCAGGCGAAACCTTTCTATGAGCAATTCATGACACTGGTTAAACCTGAGGAGAGGGCAGCTAACAAAAATGGCGTGATTGAAGCCAGTGAGTACTTAGGCTACCATTACGTAACAGTGAAAGATTATACCAAAGCAAAAGAATACTTCGGTATCATCAGGGACCTTGATCCTAACAACAAAAAACAAATTGATTTCTTCAAGAGCCCTCAAGGAAAATAAAATTATCAAAAAGTATAAAACTAAAAAGTCCTGCAGCAATGCAGGACTTTTTAATTATAATTTGTTTACCAAAACCAGGCCCATTTAAACCGGGGCTCCATAATGTACCTGGCATCCGAGCCATAAACGCCCTGGTAAATAATTTCATCACCATTGTGATCGTATTCTTTCGGACGCTTTGCTAAATCAGGAACAATAACCAACCTACCAGTAATCTTAACTCTTTTCCGTGAAAATTTTTCTATTTTTTCACGATCAATATCCACACTATATCCTTTCATCCACAACGAACCTTTTCCATAATCGTTTAAGTTAACCTTCCCTTTTAAGGTAATAATTTGTGGCTTGTTTTTGCCTCTGGTATCACTTATCTGCGATGATAAATGAAGATAGGACATGACAAAAAGCAGAAGAATGACCTGTTTCATATGCTTTTAGATTTTTTGGAATTAAACATTACAGTTCTCTGTTCCTGTTGGCGTTATATGCTGTATAAACTCTATAGGAGCGATAGATGGCATAGGCCAGGAATACAATCCCAAGAATGATGCGCTTGTTTCCAAAAGCACGGTCGCTTAACAAATCGGTAAATAAAAACACAATGGCGCCGCTTAGTGTTAGCAGGATCATAATGAAGCTGAAGGTTAGGTTCATCAATTCTACAGGTGATTTTTTCATGGTGTTTAAATTTGTGTGTTGTCACCCTGAACTTGTTTCGGGGTCTCGTCATGGGATGCTGAAACAAGTTCAGCATGACGAACGACTAATAATTATATTAATTTACTTCTCAAAAAAAATCCCTTTTACCAAAGGCAAAAGGGACTTGATATAATTTGAAATTTATTATCTCAACTGGAAGTTGATCGGTAAGTTAAAGAACACTTTAACCGCTCTACCGTTTTGTTTTCCAGGTTTAAAAGAAGGCATCATTTTCACAACGCGAATCGCTTCTTTATCACATTCCTGGCAACCTGGTACACCTTTCAATACCGTTACATCACTAATGCTTCCGTTCTCATTCACAACGAATTTTAAGAAGCATTTACCGCTTAAGCCGGCTTCTTTAGCCATTTGCGGGTATTGTAAGTTCTTTTGGATGAATGGCCCTAATCCTGCCATTCCACCCGGGAACTCAGGCATTTCTTCTACTACTGTAAAGATCTCAGGGGCTTTTTCTTCAACCACACCGGTTCCGTTACCTTCGCTTGGAACTACTACGGCGTCGCCGTCACCTTCCTGTGTCACCGTACTAACATTGGTTTCAGCCAATTTTTCCTGTGGCGGTGGTGGATCGGTTTCAACCGCGTCATCCTTAATTACCGGAGGAACGAACTTCACCGTTTCCATTACTGGGGGTGGTGGAGGCGGTGGGGGTGGGGGTGGTTCATTTTTGTCAGCTGGCGGTGGTGTCAGATCGATTTGAGTCATATCCAATACCGGTCCGGCTACAACTTCTTCACCCTGCATTCCTAAAATTGCCTTTACACCCATTCCTAGGGCAATGGCTGCAATGATCCCTGCTAAAATGAAGGTCATTGTCCAGGTATAGCGGCGGCGAATCTGGTACGCACCGTACTCCTGGTTTCGTCCGTCAAAAACAATGTCGTTTCTGGAATCGGACACTACGTTATTCCAATTTGCTACCATGGTTATTTAATTTTTTCTTGTAATAATGCATATTCCTGGGCCATCATGTCAACACCTAACACACGTTTACCTACATTACAGATCTTTAATTCATCCAGCATGTCAACGGCGTTTTTGTAAGTTGCCTGATCGTCTGTCTTAATTAAAGCGGTGATAGCTTTAATGTCAGCGGTCTTATCAACAGCCATGCGTTTAAACGCTGTATCTGAAAGTGTTTTAGATTTTACCTGAGCTTCAAGTTTAGATATTTCGTCGTTAGCCCATTTGTTTTGCTCCATAAGCAATTTGTGCAGGCCTTCTTTATCAAAATTAGTTTCTGATAATTGTGTTGGAGGCATTCCTTTTTCGTTTCCAGGAGCGTAGAACTGACCTACATAATAGAAGATCCTATCGTCCTTTGTAAGAATATAAGTAACACCATTTTTAACTTCCTGCGGTTTCTGATCTGGTGGTGGCTCGGCCGGTAAGCTTAACTCCATACTTTTAGGTTTGCTAAACGTTGAGGTTAATACGAAGAACGTTAATAAAAGGAAAGCCAAATCCACCATGGGTGTCATGTCTATCCTCGTACTCTGTTTCTTGGCGCGTTTTTTACCGCCTTTACCATGTCCGCCTCCGCCGCCTTCTGCTATTTCTGCCATGTTAAATTAGTTTATAATAGTTAATACTGTTTTTATTTTGCAGGCTCCGCTGCTTTTTTCTCTCCGCCTTCCAGTGAAGTGATGAGGTTAAATGTGTAAATTTTCATGTCTGTAAACGTTTTAAATACGTCTTTTACATAAATGTATTTTGCCTTACCATCCGCTTTAATCGCGTAACGTGGCTTTTCACCTTTAAACTCAATGTTCTTGGTAGCGGCTTCATCTTTATTCCTTAAGTAAATAGCGTTTAATTCCAAAGCGCCAAAATTGATCCAGTCTTTCAATTGATTGTTTAAAGAATCAAGAGGAACACCTTTTTGGGGTTGGAATTTTAAACGTTCATTTTCAGAAGCATCCAGGTATTTTGGCAAGTCTTTTACCTCTACACCAAAGCTGGATAAGCCACCGAATTTTTTTATCTGGTCGGCTGTAAACTTCACTCCGTATTTTTCACTGATCTTGGCTAAGGCATTAATTTTAGCCTCTCCGTTCCCAATTCCAAAAAACGCGCGTCCGTTATTATCAATAGTTACTAAAACGGTGTTTTCGGGTAATGTTTTATCAGATTGTGAGCTTGGCGGATCTACGATCACAGGCTCAGCCATACGGAACGATGCAGTAAGCATAAAGAAGGTAACCAGCAGGAAGGCCAGATCCACCATCGGCGTCATGTCAATGGATGGAGCGCTCTTTGCAACTTTTATCTTTCCCATGTTTTAATTTTTTATTCTGATTAATAGATACAATTTAAATTTCAATTCCATAAAGGACATGAAATTATTTTCCTGATGCCTGGAATTCCTGGATAATAGAGAATCCTGCTTCATCCATAGCATATGTCAATTGATCTACACGGTTTGAGAATAAGTTGTAGAAAATGATGGCGAATGCCGATGTACCGATACCTACCAATGTATTAATCAAGGCCTCAGAGATACCAGTTGCTAGGGCAGCAGTATCAGGAGTACCAGCGCTTGCTAAAGCCGCGAACGCACGAATCATACCTACAACCGTTCCAATCAAACCGGTTAATGTACCAATAGAGGCCATAGTTGAAATAACCACCATGTTTTTAGATAACATCGGTAACTCTAATGCTGTAGCTTCTTCCAAAGCTTTAGTGATAGCGGCTACTTTTGCTTCTTTATCCATTGAGGCATCGTTTTGTACGAATTTGTATTTGGTTAAACCTTCGTGAACCACGTTGGCCAATGAACCTTTTTGTTTGTCGCACTCAGCAATTGCTTCGTCCAATTGTCCGTTAGAGATCAACGATTTGATCTTTGCAACAAATTTATCAGTTTGTCCACGTCCTGTTGCTTTTTGGATAGTGATGAAACGCTCGATAGCGAAAGTAATTACGGTGAAGAAGAACCCTAACAGGAAAGGTACGATGATACCACCTTTGTACATTTGACCCATGAAGTTATGCGGGTGGCCTTTTTCCGGACCGTCAGCATCAAAGTTTGACGGAGAACCTAATACCTGGGTATAGATGATAAATCCGATACCAATACAAATTACAATTGCTAAAGCTGAAACGATTAATGGAAAACCGCCTGATGTTTTTTTGTTACTCATGATTATTGATTTTAGTTAGTTTCTGATTTTTAGAATGAGGCCAAACATAATAAAAAGGTTTTTAAATAACAACACTCTAATACTATCTTTTTGTTAATGTTTAAGGCCGCTTCTTTTGGGTTATTGACGCTTTACAAGCGCAAATATTGCTTGTTTTTGGTAATTAAAACAGGCAGGTTTGTAAGTGGTTGATTTTGGGCAATAAGTGGTTGGATTTTTAGAGATTTTAACCACAGAGACACTGAGGGACAGAGAAAAAGAGGCGTTTTAGTAAAATTGTCAGTTCGTTACGAGTCGTGAGAGTCGGGAACTGTTTTGGTGTCTCAACACCACTCGACGTGACGAACAGCATTATTTACTTCAAATAGCTAATGGCAATGATCTGGATTTTACGTTCTGCCGCAGCATAAGGGCTATAAACCGAGTTCCTTACATCTTTTACGTCGTCGCTTACCTTACTCACGGGTAATTCGCCTATATCCTCGTCAAAAAACTCAATACGACCTTCGGTTTCGTTGGTGTTATTGAAGTATTTAACAAATTTACCGCCCCCGTATTCTATAAAATAGTTGCGAAGGCTGCTGATGCGGCGTTTTGCCAGATTCACGTTATAGTCGGTGCTGGCCAGCGGGCTGCAATAGCCTTTCATGGTAATTTTTACTTTTTCGCCCCGTTTCAACACCTGGTCGAGCAGCAGGGCAAATTTTTCCAGGTCCTGCATACCGGCATCTACGCTATCCTCAAAAAAATTCTCTACCCGGTTTATGGCATAATCTTTTTGTTCGCCTTCCAGGCCTTTAGGGTATTCTGTTAAATATTTGGGTTTTAAAACGGTGTAATCCTCGTAGGTTTTTTTGTAATTCTTTTTAGTGACAATGACCTTGGTTTTTGGCTCGGGTTCATCGTTATGAAAGTAGAGGGTTAAAGGTACCAGAACTTTCATTTGGTTAATGATCTGGGCCGTTGTATCAACCGGTTTTGGTGGTTCGGTAAGCGGCGTTATTGGGAAGCTGTAAATGTCGTTACAACAGTTTGGCTTGTCTTCGAAATAAGAGCCCAGGCGGTTAGAAGAAATATAGGCTTTGTTCTTTTTGGAATTAATGCTATAGTAAATGTCGTTGTAACTGCTGTTTATAGGATAACCCAGGTTTTCGGGTTCGCCAAAGGCATTGTCTTTATACACCGATTTAAAAATATCGAAATTGCCCAGGCCCTTGTGCCAGGTGCTGCTAAAGTACAGGGTATTATTTTCCTTTACATACCATGGTGTAATTTCATCTTCCCCGGTGTTTACTTTTTTGCCAACGTTTACTGGTGTTTCAAATGTTCCATCGGCATTCATCACCGCGTACCAGATATCCATTGCGCCTTCGCCGGCGGCCCTGTCGCTCGAAAAGAATAAAACTTCTTTACCATTCAGTTCGCTTAAACAGGGTTGTGTGGTATTACAACCACTCACATTAATAGGCGAAGGTAATTTTTGCAATTCTGTCCAGTGGCCGTCTTTAAAATGCGACAGGTAAATTTCGCAGCGGTATTGCGTGGCATTTAATGCTCCGCAACGCGACACAACTATTTTAGTGAAGTCGCTGTTAAAGCTGGTATTGGCATTATGGATGCCCGCTTTGTTAAACAGGCTGTCGAGTTCTTTTGCCTTTTGCCACTTGTTTTTCTTTTTGTCGGAAGTGTACAGCTTGTTGTAACCCACTTCATTTTTATCTTTTTTTGTTTGATCTCTTAGAGAAGAAAAGTACAATACAGTATCGTATTCAAAGGGCGCGTATTCGCTTACACGGCTATTTACCATACTATCCAGGTGATGCACTTTTACATCTACCGGGTTTTTTACAAGAATCTGAGCATAGTCGCAGGCATCTACTTCCTGTTTAGCTTTGAGTGCCAGTTTCTTTTTTGCAGCGTCTTTGCTGTTGCGTTGCTTTTTGTAATACTTATCAAAATATTTTTTGGCTTCCTTATAGCGCCCGTTGGTCTTTAAGGCGGTAGCAATGTAAAAGGGAACTTCGGTATAGGTTTTCCCGTTATCTTTTTTATAAATTTTTTGGTACCAGTGCAGGGCCACATCGTTATCGTAATTTAAGCGCGAGGCATCGGCAAAGAACAGTTGGTAATCAATACGTGATGAATCGATGAGTATAACCTGGTTGTATATTTGAGCGGCCGATGAATAATCTTTTTCGGTAGTGGCCGCGGCTCCCTGTTTTAACAACTGTTTGATGTTTTGAGAAAAGAGCCCCTGCATCGTAAAAAAGCAGAGAATAAAAAATAGTTTATGTGTTGGTTTCAATACAGTCATATTACATATACACGGGGCAAACCCTTGTTTTAGGGACAAAGACTTTAGGTCTTGCATAAATATAAATAAAAGAAATTTCAAAACCACCTCTTCCGTTAGTTGCTCGTTTGAATTGAGAATAGTTGTAATCATAAGAAGCCTGCAGCCTCATGCTTTTGTGCTCCAGGCCCACGGTAGTGATGAGTGCATCGCCTATTCTGGTTAAAATACCGACATTAAAAACCGTGTTGTTTTTAGGATCAATCGTGTAATAATACGATAAGCCCGCTAAATTCTCGCGGAACTTTTGCTGCTGGTTGCCATAGTATTCGAGCATAATGCTTGAGATGTTATTGAAGCTGTATTTTAACTGAACAGATTCATTGTGCTTAGGACGCAGCACGGCATCCGAAGTGTTATTGAAAGAGAGGTTGGGCTTATTGATGTGGTTAATGGCATAACCCACCGTAGCTTTAATGTTTTGATTGAATTTTTTCTGAATAACAGTACCCAATCCAAAGTCCATAAAGACCTTGCTTTGACGCTCAAAATTCTCACCGCTTGAAAGTCCGGAGTTATAGGCATCCCCATCCCATTGCCTGTCGTATGATAAACGATTAGGACTAATGCTGATGTTGGTAACACCAGCCAACACACCAACACCTACCGTTAATCCCGAATCGCTTTTAAACGAAAAGCGGTGATTGATGGGTACTTTAAATTCATTGATCTGGTACTTGCCATCACCGGCGGCATCATGGTTAAACATTAGTCCCACCGCCTCGTTTGTTTTTTTAATGAGGGATTTCTGCAAATTAAAATCGGCACCAAAGCTAAAGGTACTGTAAGGCACGGGCACAGCTTTCCATTGGTTCCGGTAATTAAAGATCAAACGCCCTTCCCCATCAAACAAACCTGCATTGGCCGGATTGGTATTGAGAGGTGACATTTGCCAGTTGGAGAAATGAATGTCTTGAGCACGCAAAACACACGCATTGAAGATCAATCCTGCTAAAAGCAAGACAGAAAAAATGCTATGTAATTTTCCAACCTTCATTTATCTCATTAAGGTTATGTTTCCTTTTTTAAAGGACTGTTCACCATTGTTGCAGGTAAAGGTCATGTAATAGCCATACACCCCCTGATCCAACAGTTTTCCTTTATAAGTGCCATCCCAACCCACTTTAACATCGTTAGTTTCAAATAGTTTTTCCCCCCAACGGTTGTAGATGGTTAAATAGACATCGGTAATGAAATTACTACGGATGTACAGCACATCATTCACCCCATCGTTATTAGGTGTAAAACCGGTTGGCAAATACACCACATTATCATTACACTGAGTAGCGATTACTTCCACATAAATGGTTTTTAATGCATGACGGCAATTGTATTCATCAATTGTATAAATGGTGTATTCTCCCGATTTGGTTGGTGTAATGGCAAAGGTATTTCCGCCCGAGTAAGAAACCTGCGCGTCGGGCACCACGGTAATGGTATTATTAGTTGGCATCAGGCTTAAGGTCACAACCGACGTTTCTCCTAAAACTAAAGTGGCAGGATTAACCGTAATAAGCGAACTGTTATACGAGAACGAAGGAACAATGACCGAGGTTGTCAACTGACTCTTGCAGGTATCGTTTCCATGCAGGGTAGAAATGGTAACCGTATAATTGGTGGTTGTACCCGGCCAGGCCAATGGATTGCTGATGTTGGCATTTGACAGAGAATTTGCAGGTTGCCAGGAATAGAACACGCCCCCTGTGGCTGTTAGCTGCACAGTATCTTGTTCACATTTTAAAAGGGAGGCATTAACCGAAACAGGATCAAACGGAGGCAGGGAAACAACCTGGCTTGCCGTATCTTTACACCCATACACATTTGTAGAAATTAACGTAACGGTGTAGGTGTTTGACGTACTATAATAGTGCAACGGGTTTTGAGAAGCGGATGTTAATGTATTCCCGAAATTCCAATCCCAGCTTACAGGCCCTACAGAAGAAGCGTCGGTGAATTGCACATTGTTACCACAAGAACCAATGCTATAGGTAAAGGTGGTATTAATTTTTGGATTAACCATTACGGTAGTAGTGACGGCAGTAAAACAGGAAGGAGCGATCGAATTATTTTCGATAGACACACTGTATACCGTAGTAACGTTTGGCATAGCCACAGGGTTAGCACTGTTGGCATTTGATAAGGAACCAGAAGGCGACCAGGTATAGCTTGTGCCGCCACTGGCCTGTAACTGACTGCTGAAACCCCTGCAAATGGTATCGGCCGAGGAAAGAGATGTGGTAAAATTAAATACCGTAATGGGTTTTGTAATACTGTCACGGCAGCCAAAAGTATTGATGGTGAGTAACGAAACGCTGTAATTGCCATTGGCATAGGTTTGGGTGCTTTGATTATTTCCATTGGAAAGATTGCCTCCACTGAAATTCCACACCAGTGTATGTGTGCCCGGTGCATGTATGGAAGTATTTGTAAAACGCACCGAATCGGTGCAAGGGAAGGAAGTGATACTAAACCTGGCGGTATCAATAGGATTTACCGTGACGGAAGTTGTTAGGGTTTTAATACAGGTTTTGCCCAGCAAACTGTTTTGTGTAATGGTAACCGAATATACTGTGGTTGTACTTGCCGTACAGACGGGATTGGAAATACTTGTATTGGATAAACCTGTTGCCGGCTGCCATAAATAAGCATCGCCGCCATTGGCCAGAAGGTTTACCGGCCGGTTAGTACATTTTGATTTGGGTGGGTTCACATAAGCCGAGTCTACCGGCACCACTATGGTTTGTTGCAAGGTGTCTTTACAACCACCACTGTTTTGCGCAATAAGTTGTATGTTATAATTTCCGGCATTATTAAACGAATAGGAAATGGTTTGTAAGGTAGAGACTGGTGCAGAATTGATGTACCAGGTAAAACCATTGGTGATGGGTATTGATTGGTTTGTAAAGTGTACTAAATTGGAACAGGTATCGATAGCGGTTGTGAAAGAAGCGGTAGGTTTTGGATAAATTCCAATGGATACGGTAGCTGTATCATTGCAAGCAGGTTTGTTAAAAATAGCGGCTACCAGCGTTACGGTGTATGTACCAAGGCCCGGGTAGCTGTATGATGGTGACGTAACGTGCGAGGTATCGGCCAGTGTGGAGAGATCGCCAAAATTCCAACTGTAATTTAAGCCCGAACTACCTGTACTGGTGTTAATGAAAGTGGCATTGGTAGTGCCGCATAAATTTTGTGGTGTTTGTGCCGCCGCCACCACAAGACTTGGGCAAGGTTTCACAATCAGCTGGAAATCGCGTTTGGTTTCGCTTAAAAACACACCATGCCTGTATTCCTTTACCTTAATGCCAATAACAAAATAACCCTGGAGATTAGGCGTAGCAGTTACCATGCCTGTGGAAGAATTAATTTGCATGGGCACACCGCCCAGCATATTGGTTGTAGTATAGGGCGGAAGCCAGGTGATGGTATTGAAGGGAGGATTTACAGGTGCCGTGGGGCAGGAAGATACAGCGCCCGAACAGGACGTAAAGGCCGGAGAAAATGGCCCGATAATAGGGCAGGCCGCATCGAGCCCGGTATAAGGCATGAAGAGTTCGTACACCAGCGAGTCGCCATCGTAATCAATGGCAGAGTCGTCGAAACTCCAGGGTTTATTTTGGCAGATGAATGGCGGGGGCCAGAATTTAATAACAGGATTGCTGTTGTTAGCCACCACTTCGGGACCAGGAATAGTGGCGTAATAAGTGGCGCCTGTACACTCGGGGTCCACAATATTTAAAATGTTTTGGTTGCGGCAGCAACGCTGGTAAGAGATCTGGTAACCTCCGGGTATGGGCGGTAAATTGATCGTATCAATATAAGTGGTAACCTCATAACAAAAATCCAGGGGAGGAATGGTACAGGGATCGTTAATGGTTGGCGGTAATGTATCCAATCCCCTGAATGTCATTTGCAGCGTTTGAAGAAGCTGGTTACTGCTGTTAAAGATGCCTACTGTTGCCGGGTTATCGAAAGGCGGAACGCCCACATAACAATCGCGGTAAACGGTAAGGCGAATCTCGTAATTGTTTCCGGTTAGTTTTTTGTAATTCAGCTCCCCGCCCACAATATGAGTTGCCCTGGCCTGGAATACACCAAGCAATAGCAGCGCAAAACAAAACAGGCGAAGTACAGGTTTAGCCATAGCAATTAAGATATACTAAGCTAAGAAAAATAATGGGGATTAAAAAGGCCAATGAGTAAAGGAATTACATATACACGGGGCAAACCCTTGTTTTAGGGACAAAGACTTTAGGTCTTGCATAAATATAAATAAAAGAAATCTCAAAACCACCTCTTCCGTTAGTTGCTCGTTTGAATTGAGAATAGTTGTAATCATAAGAAGCCTGCAGCCTCATGCTTTTGTGCTCCAGACCAACGGTAGTGATGAGCGCATCACCTATTCGGGTTAAAATTCCGACATTAAAAACCGTGTTGTTTTTAGGATCAATCGTGTAATAATACGATAAGCCCGCTAAATTCTCGCGAAACTTTTGCTGCTGGTTGCCATAGTATTCGAGCATAACAGAAGAAATATTGTTGAAACTGTATTTTAACTGAACAGATTCATTGTGCTTAGGACGCAGCACGGCATCCGAAGTGTTATTGAAAGAGAGGTTGGGCTTATTGATGTGGTTAATGGCATAACCCACCGTAGCTTTAATGTTTTGATTGAATTTTTTCTGAATAACAGTACCCAATCCAAAGTCCATAAAGACCTTGCTTTGACGCTCAAAATTCTCACCGCTTGAAAGTCCGGAGTTATAGGCATCCCCATCCCATTGCCTGTCGTATGATAAACGATTAGGACTAATGCTGATGTTGGTAACACCAGCCAACACACCAACACCTACCGTTAATCCCGAATCGCTTTTAAACGAAAAGCGGTGATTGATGGGTACTTTAAATTCATTGATCTGGTACTTGCCATCACCGGCGGCATCATGGTTAAACATTAGTCCCACCGCCTCGTTTGTTTTTTTAATGAGGGATTTCTGCAAATTAAAATCGGCACCAAAGCTAAAGGTACTGTAAGGCACGGGCACAGCTTTCCATTGGTTCCGGTAATTAAAGATCAAACGCCCTTCCCCATCAAACAAACCTGCATTGGCCGGATTGGTATTGAGAGGTGACATTTGCCAGTTGGAGAAATGAATGTCTTGAGCACGCAAAACACACGCATTGAAGATCAATCCTGCTAAAAGCAAGACAGAAAAAATGCTATGTAATTTTCCAACCTTCATTTATCTCATTAAGGTTATGTTTCCTTTTTTAAAGGACTGTTCACCATTGTTGCAGGTAAAGGTCATGTAATAGCCATACACCCCCTGATCCAACAGTTTTCCTTTATAAGTGCCATCCCAACCCACTTTAACATCGTTAGTTTCAAATAGTTTTTCCCCCCAACGGTTGTAGATGGTTAAATAGACATCGGTAATGAAATTACTACGGATGTACAGCACATCGTTCACCCCATCGTTATTGGGTGTAAAACCTGTTGGCAAATACACCACATCATCGTTGCAGGCATTGGTAATCACTTCCACGTAAATGGTTCGTAGGAAATGGTAGCAGTTATTTTGGTCGGTGGCATAAATGGCATACTCGCCCGATTTGGTTGGGCTTATTATAAATACATCGCCGAGCAGCGGCGACACGTTGGTGTTTGGCACAACGGTAAGGGTACTATTCAATGGTAAGCCGTTGAGCGTTACACTGGCCGATTGCCCCAATGTTAAAGTCGATGGGAACACGGTAATGGAAGAACTATTGAAGGCGAAAGGATAAATAGTAACCGCCGTGGTCAATATGCTCTGGCAGGTATCGGTACCCTTTAAGGTTTTAATTGTAACGGTGTAAACTGTTGAAACTGTAGGAGAAGCCAAAGGATTGGCAATTGTAGCATTGGAAAGCGAAGAGGCCGGCTGCCACGAATAAAACACGCCACCGGTGGCATTTAACTGTACCGTATCTTCCTGGCACTTAAGTACCGAATTGCTAACAGAGATAGGCGTAAATGCTGGAAGCGCGATCACTTGTTCGGCGGTATCCCTGCAACCAAAACTATTGGTTGAGATCAAAGAAGCGGTGTAAGTACCCGACACGCTGTAAAAATACAGGGGGTTTTGTGTAGTTGAAGTATGAGTATCGCCAAAATCCCATTGCCAGCTCACAGGAGCAACAGTGGAGGCATCGGTAAATTGCACATCGTTGGAGCAGGCGCCAATGGTATAGGTAAAAGCTGTGTTTATTTTTGGGTACACTAATATGCTCGTGGTCAATGTTCGCGCACAGGTATAGCCCGGGCTGTTGTTTTGTATGGTTACTGAATACACCGTTGTGGCCGATGGTGTGGATACAGGGGAAGAAATGGATGGATTTGACAGCGTTGCTGCCGGGCTCCAGGTATAGCTTGTTCCGCCGCTGGCGTTGAGTTGGCTGGTGAATCCCCTGCAAATGCTATCGCCTGCCACAATGCCGGTTGTGAAATTAAATACCGAAATAGGTTTTACAATACTGTCCCTGCAACCAAAATTATTTACGGCCAGCAGCGAAACGCTGTAATTGCCATTAGCGTATGTTTGTGTAACAGCTGTATTGCTGCTGGCTGCCTGTCCGCCACCAAAATTCCAGGTAACGGTTTGCGTAGGTGCTGAGGTGGTTGAGGTATTTATGAGTTTCACAGTATCCGTACAAGGCACCACTGTCATATTAAAACCTGCAAGCATAGCGGGCCGCACAACCACCTGTGTAGTAAGTGTTTTGGAACAGGTAAAGCCCGGGCTGTTATTGTCAACCTGCACGGTATAAATGCTTGTGACACTAGGATTAGTAGTTGGATTAGCAATGACACTGTTGCTCACCGCGGCTGCGGGTTGCCAGGTATAGCTGGTGCCGCCCTGTGCTGTGAGGCTTGCCGTTGACCCGGCACAAATGCTGTTGGAAGTAACGGCCGCTGTAAAGGAAAAAATGCTGAACGATTTGGTGATACTATCGGTGCAGCCAAACTCATTCACACCAACTAATGTAACGCTGTAATTACCATTGGCGTAGGTTTGCGTAACCGCTGTGTTGGTCGTAGGCGGATGAGTGCCAGCAAAGTTCCAGGTAACGGTTGGCGATGTTGCCGCTGTGGTAGATGTATTTAAAAACAAAACGGAATCGGTGCAGGGCGTTGCCGTAAAATTAAAATCGGCGTTCATATCGGGTCGTACAATCACCTGTGTGGTTAAGGTACTTGAGCAGGTGTAGCCCGGTGTATTATTATCGATCTGCACTGTGTAAACAGTCGTGGCCGATGCGTTTGATACCGGGTTGGCAATGGTACTGTTGCTCACCGTAGCGGCAGGCTGCCAGGTGTAACTGGTGCCACCCTGCGCATTGAGGTTGGTGGTAGCGCCCGCGCACATGCTGCCCGAACTAACCGCCGTAGTAAAATTAAAAACGCTCAATGTGTTGGTGGTGGTTGCCGAACAACCATCGATGGAAGTAACTGTAAGCGAAACAGTGTAAGGCCCAGTGGTGTTATAGGTGTGCGAAGGCGCTGATAAAGTTGAGGTTGGCGAGGAATCGCCCCAGTTCCATGCAAATGGATTGGAGCCAAAGTTTCCGGTGCTGTTGTTGGTAGTGACAATGGTGTTGGAACAGGCCGATGAAGTGCTGGTAAACGCCGCTACCGGGTAGGGGTAAACCGTTATATAAGTCACGGAGCTGTCTTTTATATTACAGGCCAAGGGATTGTAAACGATCAGCGCTACCGAATACGTTCCCGGGGCGGTATAGGTCATGCTGGGGCTTGGGTTCACAGAAGTCGTATCGGTGTTGGTTAAGTACCACATATAAGACAAACCCGGACTGGCATTATTAAAGTTCACCGTTAAAGGCGCGCAGCCGCTGAGCGTATTGGTATTAATGGTAGAAATAGCCAGCACCAGCTGAAAATCGACTTTAATAACGCCATTGTTACAGTTGCTGTTAAAGTTTGGGCCCGGAGGGCAATCGCCTGGATTAATGCATGGCCAGGCACCGGGTGTTACCGGAAAGTCGTCGTTACCGCCACAGCCGGCACACACCGACTGGTAAATCTTTCCTAAAGGATCAAAACGTGAAGTACCGCCATCTACATGTTCGCGGCTCAGGCCACCCCCAAAGTAAGAACCGTATTTTAAAGCCGCCGCATTCGAGTCGAGGCCCATAAAGTAAAAATCACTTCCATCGGTTGTACTTTGTGTGGGCGACAGCAAAGGCATATTGGTCATGTGTGGCGCTGTAAACAAACTGGAGCCCCAACCCGATAAGTAAATGTTGCTGCACTTATCGACCGAAAAAGCGGAAGGGGAAATATCGGTGCTTAAGGTATCGTTTCCGAACACGGTTGACATGTTCAGTGTTGTGAGTGTCTTATCAAAACGGGAAATGAACTGGTGTGTTTTAGGTACGTTGAATACGGTGGAAGAAGCGGCAGCCTGCATGACCGGCATATTGCCAAGCGATTGGCCATACACATAAATATTGTTCTGCTTATCGGATTGTATAAAATAGGTTTGGTCGTAGGCCGCTGTGCCAAAATACGTGCCGCCTAAAACACTGTTTCCCGAACTCAGCCGAAGCAGGTAGCCGTCGGCATTGCCACCGCCATAAGCGGGTTGATAACCACCCGAAGTAAAAGGCAGGTCGTTGCTGGTGGTGCCTCCCGCTACATAAATATCAAAATTATTATCAATCACCACGCCATAACCGGCATCGGTGCTACTGCCACCAATGAAAGAAGAAAATAATAAATTGCTTAAGGAAGGATTGAATTTAAACAACACACCATCCTGTTTGCCGCCAAGGCTGTTATCAAAGGCATTAACGGTTGGGAAATTGGGAGAACGGGTGGAACTGGCAACATAAATATTATTTTGCGCATCCACCTGGATCTCGCCACGGCTTTGATCGCCGTAATTATGCTGCAGACTGTCGTACTTTGGTTCGGCCACTACCTGGCTGCCTGTGCCCGGTGGCGGTACAGGCACGTTCCAGTAATTAAACGCGTCCGATTGGTTAAGTCCATCGTTGCGGTTGCCGCCAATGTAGGTAGAAGCAAGCAAGGCTGTACCGCTTGAATTGAACTTGGAGACATAAATATCCGTTCCGTTGTTAAACCGCAAACCGTTATTAACGAACATCACAAACTGCCCACCGTTAAAGGTGTTATCGTAAGAGTTGGTGGTAGTAGGAAAATTATTGGAACTGGTAACGCCGTAAAAGCAAAGGTTGTTGTTATGATCAATAATTAAGCTATTAATGCTCTCGGTACGGTTGCCCCCATAATAGGTAGAGTAGAGCAGGCTGGTACCGTTTGAACTGTATTTGGTAACCACCACATCGGTATTACCATAATAAGCCGGCCCAAAAAAAGAAGCACTGTAAGCGCCTGTTGTGGTGGGGAAACCAATGTCAAAAATAGTTCCGCCTGAATATAAATTTCCCTGCGAATCAAACGTAGCGGTCATTCCAAAGTTATCGGCGGTAGAGCCACTTTGCGCGGCAAACACTAGCAGGGGATCAATGACCAATTCATAATTTTTATTATACCCTTTTGGAAATTCATAGGATACCGTATGGTCTTTCAAAACAAAATTGCAGGGCACTTCTTTGGTTTCACCGTTAATCACCTGGTAAGCATAGGGCTTTTGTTCAAACAGTTCATTTACCTCGGGTTTAATAAGCAACACGCCTTTTTTGAGCTGAACGTTTTCAATGCCCTCATAGTGCAGCTTAATCTCATTGGGATTGCCACCCGGCTTTACATGGAAATTGTATTTTACATTGGTCACAGAGGTCAGGATCTCATAATCGATATTGGTGTAAAGCTCACGGTAAAATAACTGATGATAATTGCTCACTTCGCTTTTCCATTTAGTAGGATCGTCGCCAATAAAAAAGTTCTCGTAATAACTGCCCTTGTGTAATTTTTCAATGGTACTTACTTTATTGCAGCCATCAAACACCACATGGTAAGCATGGCCTTTAATGATGTCGTCGATAAAAGTTCCGGGCTTTATATTATTGAAGTGAAATTTCCTGGATTTGTATTTATCGTAAAAATTAAAGGTAAGCCGGTCCGCTTCCAAAAAAAGCGCGCCTCCGTCGAGGCCTGCTTTAAAAAGAATGGGCTTTTCCCATTGACCGGTATTTTCGGTAAAGGTTATTCCTGGATGTTCGTGAGCCGTTACTACCTGCTGTGTGTAGCCGCTAAACCAAATAAAAACAAATCCCAGTATGAGTATCAGTTTATCCACCTAAGTAAATATAATAAAAAAACCCTGACTAAAAAATCAGGGTTTCAAGCTATATCTTATTCTTAAACTATCTTAAGGTGCCGTTTTTATCGGCTTCTCTGTTCTCTTTTTTCATTCTTAAAACCTGCCAAACCAATAATACCAAGATAATGGTCCATAAAACAACGTTAGGGCCATGGCCTAAAACCTTCATTCCACGGAATACCCATTGCGAAAAGTCACCGATTGCATAAAAAACATCCGTCATTGTTACCATTAAAGAAGTCATATTGATCTAATTTTGTAAGTTTACAGCACAAAAATATAACTTTTTCTTAAAAAATACGCTTTTCTGCAAAAAAATGATTGTTGGCCCTTTAAAAAACAATATCCAATTCTCGGTTATTATCCTTTTAATGCTGTGCATTGGCTTGTGGATTACTACCTTTGTATTTATAAACGCCAACGTTTTACCTCCTGCACATACCGAGGATGTGTTGTACCATTATTTTTTTGATAGCGGAATGCCTTACCTGGCAAAGCAAATTGTATCCTTGCTGGTAATTTTGCTGGGCGCGTTTTTCCTTAATTTTTTAACCATTGGCCAGGAAATTACGTCCAAAACCAATTACCTGCCCTCCTTTTTCTACATCCTTTTTGCTTTTTCATCCTCTTCGGGCGACAGCATAGAGCCCATACTCGTCGCTAATTTATTTGTATTGCCTTCGCTCTACTTTTTAATGAACAGCTATCGCGAAGAACAAGCTTTATCCGAATTTTTCAAGGCCGGTCTGTTCATGGGGCTGTCTTCCTTTTTTTACATCCATTACATCTATATTTTCCCCATTTGCATGGTGGCGCTTATTATTTTAAGGGCATTTAACTGGCGCGAGTGGGCGGTGCTCATCATTGGCCTTATCATTCCTTTATACCTTTACCTGGGCATTTGCTACCTTATTAATGTTGACATTGCAGCTGAGGTTGGACTGATGAAAGAAGCCCTGCGCTATTTTCAGCGCCCGCTTATTTCGGAATATTACATTGGGTTTTTAGCCGTGTTGTTACTCCTGTTTGTGTTTGCGCTGCTGCATTATTTAAGCAAGGGTTTTGGCGGAAAAGTAAAAACAAAAAAAACAAAATACGTATTGCTGTGGATGCTCAGCTTTTGCCTGCTCATTGTGTTTTTTGAAGAATCAACAGAAATAATGTTGTTGCCATGCATTGTCCCGCTAAGCATTATACTGGGCGATTACCTGGCCGAAATACGTTTGAAAGTGGCAAATACCTTGTTGGTACTATTTATGGGAGGCTTTGTAATTGTTTATTTTCATTTACTGGGAATTATATAATGTGCCGTGATAAAGTTGAAATAATGTCAGTTCGAGCGGAGTCGAGAACCTTAAAAGGATTAATAAAGGAACGCGTCTCGACTCCGCTCGACGTGACAAAAATCTTTATGAAAATGAAAACACTATTATTGCTTTTTATTTTCATCTTTGCTAAAAATGGCATTTCACAAACTAAAACGCTGGCCCCTAAAGCCACGGTGTTTGTATTCCTTTCCGAAAGCTGCCCTATTTGCCAGAGCTATACTTTGCCGCTAAAAGAGTTGTACAAAACCTACAGCAAAAAAAGCATCCGTTTTGTAGGTGTGTTTCCAAATGAGGATGTAAGCCAAAAGGAGTTGAATGAATTTAAAAGAACCTACTCCATTCCCTTTGAGTTGATAGTGGATAGTGCCGGAACCCTCACCAAAAAACTGAATGCCTCCGTAACCCCCGAAGTATTTGTGGAGGACATGAGTGGTAAGGTAATTTACAGCGGCCGTATCGACGATTCGTTTTACGCCGTTGGCAAGCGCCGCAAAGTAGTTACCACGCATGAGCTGGCCGATGCCCTTGGAAGTTACGTTTCGCACAAGGATATTAAAATCCCTAAAACACAGGCGGTAGGCTGCATCATTACCACATCAAATAAATGATTATTTTAGTAAAAAATCTCCCTGCATGAAAGCTTTAAAAATTTTGTTTTTTTTATTTAGTTCCGCTGTCATTATTACAGTTGTTTCTTCTTTTAATAAAAACTACACCCAAAAAGTAGAAACAGATCCTACGACATATTATTACCTGGGAGAGGTAAAGATCATGACACCCGACAGCATTCCTTTAGGAACTTATGTAGCACTGAGCAAGCAAATTGTCAATAAAAAAGAAAGTTTCATTAGCATGCAGTCTATTAGCATCGATCAGAAAGGCGAAACAAAAGAATACAATTATACCATGAACATCAACGATCCTAATTTTGTGATCAGGGATGTGGACAGCACATACAGTGGCATTGGGAAACTGCATGGTAAAGCCTGGAAATGGCTCAGCTGGAACTATGACATCCAGTACAAAAATCCGGTTGGCCGCATGGTAGGAAAGGATTTTGTGTCGTTGTGGGGATTAATGGTAAACAAGGATTTTTATGATGCCAACGGAAAAAAAATAATGCACTACCACGAACGTCACAACTTTATTACCAAAGAACAGTTTGAAATATTGTACCTCCAGGTCTTAAAAGGCTCTTCAAAATAACATGAAAACAATTTGTTTCGGCATACTCTTGTGTTGTATTGGTAACCTGAATGCACAGGTTACCTTTAGTGAACACGTGGCGCCCATCATTTATAACAAATGCAGCTCTTGTCACCATGCAGGCGGTATTGCACCATTGGCATTTACGAGTTATGCCGAAGTAAAAAAGCAAGCGGGAATGATAATGATGGCAGCGGTTGACGCTAAATTTATGCCGCCCTGGATGCCCGACACGTCTTACAGCCATTTTATTGATGAAAGACGCCTGAGCGAAAGTGAAACGGCAACGCTTAAAAAATGGATTGCTGATGGCATGCCGCAGGGAACCACAGCTGCAGAACCCGAAGTACCATCTTTTCCAAAAGGTTCTGCCCTGGGCAAACCCGATCTTACCGTGAGCATGGAACAGTCGTTTACCCACAAAGGAAATAACAATGATGCTTACCGCGTGTTTGTATTGCCCACCAATTTAAAAGAAGGGCACAAAGTTTCGGCGATCGAGATCCAGCCCGGTAATCCTAAAATAGCACACCATATTATTTTAGGGCTGGATACCACCCGCATGGCCGATAAGCTGGATGCGAAGGACGAATCCTATGGATATGAGCAATATTCAGGCTTTGGTTTTTATCCAACCTACGATAACTGGTCGGGTTGGGTACCGGGAAACAAAACGCGTTATTTCCCCAAAGGCATCAGCAATTATGTACTGCCAAACTCACAGGTATTATTACAAATGCATTATGGCCCATCGCCTATAGATGCGAAGGATTCGACTGTAGTGAATATTTTTTACGATAAAAGCACAACACCCGGCCGTTTTATCAATACACAACTCATAAGCCCTAACGATATTATTGACGGTCCGTTTTTTATTCCGGCCAACAAAACCAAAACCTTTCACGCCAAATATAAGATCGTGAACGACTATAGCTTAATAAGCATTACACCCCATGCGCACTGGCTGGGCAAAAAATGGGAAGTGTTTGCTGTGCATCCCAATGGCGACACCACGCACCTCATAAAAATAAACGACTGGGATTTTAACTGGCAGAATTTTTTCAGCTTCAAAAAATTCGTTAAGCTCGAAAAAGGAACCGTTATTTACACCAGTGCGGTGTTTGATAATACCGAAAAAAATTACCGCCAGCCAAACAATCCCATTAAAAATGTGATGTGGGGCGAAAGCGCCAAGGACGAAATGTTCCTGTGTTACTTTGCCTATGTGCCTTACCAAAAAGGCGATGAGGACATTGACATTGCCGGTAGCGTAAATTATATGAGTGCCATAAACAACACGGCTTCTCAAAAAATAAGCATTGATTACAGTCTCTCCGAAAATTCGGGCGTGAACCTGAAACTGGTTGATGCAAATGGCAAAACAGTCAAACAGGTATTGATGAACGAGCAAACACTTTCGGGAAAGCACTCAGCCGAGATAGACACAAAAACCCTGAAACCCGGCACCTATTGGTGTAAATTCACTACCGGAAATTATACGGAGAGTAAGAAAATTATTCTTTAACAAAATCAACCTCGGCAACCTTAAAAATTAAAAGAGCGGGCAGGGATCTCCCGATAGCTATCGGGATTGGCTTGATTTTTTTGCTTACTTTTTTCATCCAAGGAAAAAAGTAAAAGAAAATTCCATTATTTTTATCTAAATCATAAACTAAAAACCATGACAACAACAGCCAATTTCTCAAAACGCTTTTTCAGTATTTGTGCAGGCATCTCTTTAGTGCTGCTTTCCGCATCGGCATTTGTATTCAGCATGCAGTCGAGCCACGCAGCCGAAAAATCGGTTAAATCTTACCAGGTTGGTACCGCCGAAAACTATATTCCAATTGGCATCAATAACGGTTATGCTTACTGGATCATTTATAACACCAGCGATGGGTATAAATTCAGAAAATCAAGCATCTCCAGCGCCAAGTGGGAGGAGAAATAATAATTGATGTTGAGAGGGCTTCTATTTGGAGTGGCGCGCTAGCCTGCCAAAACGCGAAGCCGACAAGATGTGAATTTTAATTTTTTTAGTTGAGCCCGAAAAACCTTTAGTGTTTTTCGGCTGCGAAACTTAAAAATTAAAAGAGCGGGCAGGAATCGTTTTGGCTTGATTTTTTTGTTACTTTTTTCATCAAGGAAAAAAGTAAATGAAAATAAAATGCTTTATAATTATAAAAACCTCCGTTCATCGGAGGTTTTTTTCATATACCACAATTGCGGTATGTCAAAACAGTGCCATTAAGCGTACCTTTAAATCCTGTTATGACAACCCTCGACAAATTAAAAATTGGCCAAACTGCTCTTATACAAGAGTTTACGGACGATTTTTTGTCTCTGAAATTAATTGAAATGGGCTGCCTGCCGGGCGAATCCATAAAGCTTTCGAACATTGCGCCTTTGGGCGATCCTATTGCCATTGAAGTGTCGGGCTATTTACTGAGCCTGCGAAAGCAGGAAGCCTCAACCGTTATTGTAAAAACAAATACAGAATCCTAAGCGCGTTTTTTGGACTCTTCACATTCCCATATTTCCGTTGCGTTGATCGGCAATCCCAATAGTGGGAAATCAACACTCTTTAATTCATTGACCGGCCTGAGCCAAAAAACAGGTAATTATGCCGGTGTTACGGTTGATAAGCATTATGGGTCTTATAAGCATAATGGCATTGAATATAAGCTCACTGACCTTCCGGGCACTTACAGCTTGTTTCCAAAATCAATTGATGAAGCCGTTGCCTGCAAAGCATTGCTTAGCAGCGAAGAAAAAATAGACGCGGTTGTTATTGTAACCGATGCCTCCAATTTAAAACGTCATTTACTCCTGGCCACACAAGTCATCGATTTGAAGGTGCCCTGCATACTGGCCTTAAATATGATTGATGAAGCGGAGAAAAATGAGATTACCATTTACAGGGACGAGTTGGAGAAACTGCTGGGCATTCCTGTTATAGCTGTCAATTCACGCAATAGGAAAGGCATAGAAGAATTAAAGGACGCGGTTACAAAGGCCCGGGTATCGGATACCGTATTTTACAACTTCGAAAAACAAAAAGAACTTTTGCCCGAGGCTGTTTCGTACAGGCACATTATCAGTTCACAACTCGATCCCATCAATGCAAACATAGCCCCTTTAAAAGAATTTGAATTGGCCGATAATATTTCGCGCTTCTCAAAACTCAGCTATATTATTGCCAAATGTGTTAAACAGCCGCAGCAAATAAATAAAACCACGACACAAAAGCTCGATGCGGTATTAACACACCGTGTGTTTGGTTACGCGTTTTTCTTATTTATCCTCTTCATTATTTTTCAGTTCATTTTTTATGTAGCCGAATATCCCATGAGCTGGATAGAGAATGGCTTTGCCGGTTTAATGAGCTACACGTCTTCAGCGCTGCCCAATGGGCAATTGAACGACCTGCTGGTGAATGGAATTTTAGCAGGCATTAGCGGCATAGTTATTTTTGTTCCGCAAATTGCATTATTGTTTTTCTTCATTGCTGTTTTAGAAGACACAGGCTACATGGCCCGCGCCAGTTTTATTTTAGATAAGCTCATGCGCCGTTTTGGCCTTAACGGTAAATCGGTTATCCCCATGATTAGCAGTGTGGCCTGCGCGGTACCGTCCATTATGAGTACGCGCACCATCATGAACTGGAAAGACAGGATCATTACCATTTTAGTTACGCCCTTAATAAGCTGCTCGGCACGTTTACCGGTTTACACCTTGTTGATCGGGATCATGTTTGCCGGCAAGCAATCGCTTGGCATTTTTAATTACCAGGGTATTGTATTAATGGGAATGTACCTGCTTGGTTTCGCAGCGGCCTTGCTGGCAGCTGTTATTTTAAAATATGTTTTAAAATCGAAAGAGAAAAGTTATTTTATCATGGAGCTACCCGTTTACCGTAAACCACAATGGCTCACGGTTGGCATGCTGGTATTTGATAAGGTAAAGGTATTTTTGTTCGACGCCGGTAAAATTATCCTGGCCATTTCCATTGTTCTTTGGTTCCTGACCAGCCATGCACCCAACAACGCCTTCGATAAAATAGAAAAACAATATGCGCAAGCACCAGCAGCTAAAGAAATGGTTGATGCTCAAAAACTGGAAGCATCCTATGCCGGTATTCTTGGTAAAAAAATAGAACCGGTTATAAAACCATTAGGATTTGACTGGAAAATCGGTATTGCGCTCATTACCTCATTTGCCGCGCGCGAAGTATTTGTGGGAACCATGGCCACCATTTACAGCAGTGGCGACGCCGATAATACCGAACCCCTGCGTGAAAAACTAATGGCCGAAACCAATTTTGAAACCGGGAAACCCGCCTATACCAATGCGGTGTGCTGGTCGCTGCTGGTATTTTACGCCTTTGCCATGCAATGCATGAGCACGCTTGCTACTACCTACCGTGAAACCAAACATTGGAAATGGCCTGCCATACAATTAGTTTTTATGACAGGCTTGGCGTATCTTTCCTCCCTCATAGTTTACAACTCGCTCAGTTGACTATTTGCGTCACGTTGAGCAGAGTGGAAACGTTTTTATGATAGTTAAAATAATTTAAGTTTAAAATGAATCATCAATTACTGCACCGTGCTATTATTGCCGCTGTACTGGCCGGCAACGACATACTGGAAATATACGATACAAAATTTGAGGTAGAGTACAAGGACGATAAATCGCCTTTAACCCTGGCCGATAAAAAATCCAGCGACCGGATCATTAAGGAGCTGGAAGAGTTTAATATTCCTGTACTAAGTGAAGAAGGCGTGCATGATGCGTTTGATAAGAGAAAAAACTGGAATAAATTGTGGATTGTTGACCCGCTGGATGGCACCAAAGAATTTGTAAAGCGCAACGGGGAGTTTACGGTAAACATTGCACTTGTAGAAGAAAATGATCCAACGCTCGGCGTTATTTTTTCGCCTGTATTTAAGGATCTTTACTTCGCCGCAAAAGGCATCGGTTCCTTTAAAATCGACCGGCACGATTTTATTCCTGTACTGGAAGATATCAAGAACATAAGCCTTGAAACATTCATAAACATGGCGCAAAAATTACCGCGTGTTACAGACCGTAAAAATTATGTGGTAGTGGCAAGCCGCTCGCACATGAGTACGGAAACGCATGAACACATTGAGAAGTTAAAACTGCAACACCGCGAAGTAGAAATTACCACTACAGGCAGCAGCATTAAAATGTGCCTGGTGGCCGAAGGCATTGCCGATGAATACCCACGCTTTGGCCCAACTATGGAGTGGGATACAGCTGCCGGGCAGGCCATTTTACAAAACGCCAATTGCAGCCTGATTGATCTTGAAACCAAACATCCCATGAGATACAACCGCGAAAATTTGTTGAACAATTGGTTTATCGCTAAGAGAGATTAATAGACGAATTAGTTTCGAAATGCTAACACTGCCATTGCGAGGAGGAACGACGAAGCAATCTCAATTATAGTTTATTAGTTTTGTTAAGTTTGAGATTGCTTCGCTAGCGCTCGCAATGACGGAAAATCATAGACCTCTGTGGTTAAATTATTTTTTGCAACTCCTTCTCAATAATCGCATTAATCTCCTCCGCCTGGAAAACGATCATGGCATGTGACCCACCCGAAATGGTATGATCGGCCTTCACAAATTTATACTTCAACAATTTATCTCTGTCGCCATGAATGTGTATGGCACTTTTTGGCAAGCGGGTGCCATTCCAGTTCACAATAATATTAATGCAGTTCTGAAAATAATTTTCGGCCATGCTGTTCACCATACCCAAAAACTCAGGAATATAAGCCTTTCCAAAGCCAACGATCCATCGCCCCTGGTAAGCCATTTTACGGTGTTGCTTTTCGGGGAGTAGTTTATGAATGGGAATATGTTTAAAAAAACGAATGAACCAGGGCAGTTCGTCGCGTGTTTTGGAAGTAGATACCAAAAATAATTTTTCAGGCGAAATGATGTGTGATAACTCTGTGCACAGCATACCTCCAAACGAAACACCTAATAAGCAAAAGGGCTCGCTTGTATTTATTTGCGGTAAAAATTTACGCGCATACGATTGCATCGTATCCTGTTTTTCGGGCAGCGGCCAGTGCAATACTTTTATTTCAACACCGGGAATAACAGTATTGGCATAGAGTTTTTCAGTTGTGCCTAAGCCCGGTATAGCATAAATAATCATGAGTTACAAAGATAACCACTAATCAATCAATCGGTTACACACCTAAAAAGTTTAATGTTAAAAATGCTTATCAGGGTTAATAACTTTTTGGCGTATTAATTGTTATCCCATTATATTTGTTCAACTAAACGTAAAATAGAAATGACGACAGAAATGGCTTTAGAAAATATAGTTACTGAAATTAAAAACGACGTTTTGGTAATTACCATAAACCGACCTGATAAATTAAACGCATTAAATAAACAAACCATCGAAGAGCTGCATGAGCTTTTGGTGGATGCAGAAAACGATAAGAACATTCGCGCCCTTATTATTACAGGCTCAGGAAATAAGGCCTTTGTAGCCGGCGCCGACATTGCAGAGTTTGCCAACTACAGTGTTGAAGAAGGAAGACAATTAAGCTCCATAGGACATTTTAAAATATTTAATTTCATTGAAAACTATGCGAAACCAATTATTGCAGCCGTTAACGGATTTGCGTTAGGTGGTGGTTTGGAGCTGGCAATGGCCTGTCACATACGTGTTGCAAGTAACAATGCCAAAATGGGATTGCCTGAAGTGAGCCTTGGCGTTATTCCGGGTTACGGTGGCACTCAACGCCTGGCGCAATTGGTGGGCAAAGGAAAAGCCTTTGAGATGATCACTACCGCTGATATGATAAGCGCTGACGATGCCTACAAATGGGGTCTCGCAAATCACGTTACCACACAGGAAGAATTACTGAACAAATGTTTTGAGATCACCGCTAAGATGAGCACAAAATCGCCGGTAGCTATCAGAACGGCTATTAAGGTAATTAACGCGGGGTACAACAGCAAGCTGAATGGCTATGAAGTGGAGATCGAAGAATTTGGAAAAAGCTTTGGCAGTGGCGATTTTAAAGAAGGCGTTTCGGCATTTTTAGAAAAACGCAAAGCCAATTTCCCGGGCAACTAATAAAAAATTTCTGTCACCCTGAGCGTAGTCGAAGGGATTAATTCACTAATTCAACAACTGATCACATGAGTATAACACGCCCATTCAACTTTAAAAAATGGATCGATGAAAACCGCGATCTGTTGAAACCGCCTGTAAACAATAAGGTTGTGTACAAGGACACGGAATTTATTGTGATGGTAGTTGGTGGGCCAAACTCGCGTAAGGATTATCACTTTAACGAAAGCGAAGAATTTTTTTATCAGCTCGAAGGCGATATTATTGTTCAGATCCAGGAAGACGGAAAAGCCGTTGAAGTTCCTATAAAAGAAGGCGATATTTTTTTATTGCCACCGCGCGTTCCGCATAACCCTATTCGTTTTAAAAATACCATTGGACTTGTGATGGAACGTAAAAGAAGGGAAGGAGAAATGGACGGACTGATGTGGTTTTGTGAAAAATGCAACGCAAAATTATATGAAGAAAAATTTGCACTTCATGATATCGCTTCACAATTCCAGGGTGTTTTTCATAAATTTTACAACTCAATAGAGTTAAGGACCTGCAAGTCCTGCGGCACGGTAATGGAGCCGCCACCCGTAATTTCTTAGACTTTTTTGGCAAAAAACTTAGTAGAAGTCCAGTTTTGACGAGTAAATAGTGTCATTTTTCATCTGATTTTGGCTTAAATTTGTGTTACTAATTAGTTAACAAAAATGAAGATTACAAAATTACTCCAAAATTCCCTCCTTATTTTTTCATTGTTTGCGGCGCAATTTTCTTATGCGCAGCTACCGGATGGGTTTGATATAAAGGCGGCCCAAAGCGAAGCAATTGCTAAGGGGATCCCCGCATCCGATATTAAGGGCTATGTGGAATATTTGCATAATGATTATATAAGTCACCGAAACGGGCACCGCCACGCTAATGGCGCTTCAGGCGATGTATATGATGCGGGAACGATATACAAGGGTTTTGATAACAGCACTGTTTTCAGACCTGCTACGCCAAACTCACCTCAAAACGTTTATTGCCCTAACGCCGGATTTGAGCAGGCAAACTTTACCAACTGGACAGGTGGATACGGAACGGTATCTAATGGCGGTGTAGGTGCTCCATTCCCTATTTATAACCAAACATCTGCTACCATTCAAAATGGCGCAGGTAATAACGTAGACTTATATAACACCGTGAATTACCATACGGTTATGACAACGCCTGCCACCAGCAGTGTATATCCTAACTATGTTGGTTACGATTCTATCGCCGCAAGGGTTATTGGTACGCAAACCGTATCCGAGATTCCTGTGGTTAACCCGGCTGGCGGGCCTGCATCAGTACGTTTAAATGGAGCTGTAGCCAACTACAGGGCCGCTAAACTTAATTATGTCATGGCGCTGAATCCTAACAACAAGAACTTTACCATTTCATATGCCCTGGTTCTTAACAATGGTGGCCATACAGCTGATGACCAACCTTATTTCTCAGTTAAGGTAAGAGATCAGAATAATAACCTTGTACCGGGCTGTTCGGTATATACCGTTACCTGTAGTCCTGATTTAACAAACCCTTCATCGCCTTTATATGATCCTACCTGGTCAAATGCTGTAACTGGCTTTAACGATATTATGTACCGTAAATGGCAAACCTTTGCCTTCGATTTCTCCAACTATCCGTCTGTTACATCAGTTAACGTTGAGTTTTATGTTGGTGGTTGTGCACAGGGCGGACATTGGGGTTATGCTTATGTAGATGCATCGTGCAGCCAGGGTGGGGCTGTGGCCAGTTTCTGTGCCGGTTCTACCACATCCGTTTTAAATGCTCCCGCGGGATATAGTTCCTATCAATGGCTCGGCCCTTCAGGTCCTATTTCGGTTGCCAACGGTGGTAACACGCCAACAGCAACTATTTCACCGGTATCTGCCGGCCAGGTTTTTACCTGTAACGTAACAGCTCCAAATGGCTGTTCAAGCAGTTTTCAAACTACCGTTGCAGTTACAACCATTAGTATTACCGGTGTTGGTTCAACACCCTCGTGCCAGAACGGGAACAGTGGGACCGCCAACGTTAGTGCAACCGGAAGTAGTTCGGGATATACTTACCAGTGGTTGAACAGTTCGGGCGGGACTGTTGGCACCACACAAACGGCAACCGGTTTGTCGCCGGGAACGTATAGCGTTATTGTATCTTCGCCAATGTGCGGCTCGGCTACCGAAACAGTAGCTGTCGGCATTTCAGCACCTACATTTTATTCGCTTTCAGCACCCTATTGTGGCACAACAGCATGGATCACCACGGCAGGCGGTTCCAATTTTAAGTGGTACACCGCAGCCCCACTGGCCATTATTCCCGGAGCCACATCGTCTTCTTTAACCGTTAACTCACCGGTTAACGGGGCCAGTTATTTTTTAGTGTACACAACAGCAAGCGGCTGTAAAGATTCGGTAAAATACACATTAAGCCAACAACCCGGCGGTAGTATTTATGTAAGCAATGTTAAAAGCATTTGTCCGGGCAACAGCAACTCCTATGGTGTGGTTAATTTACAAACCACAGCAACGCCTGCTGTTTACAGCTATACAGTTACCGGCCCTGGTGGATACAACAACGTTTTAAATAACACTTCAGCAATAAAAGACAGTGTTACAGGCTTATCCATTGGTACTTATACTGCCAATGTGTTTGATGGGCAGTGTATGTATAATACAACATTTACGGTAAATCCATTTGTGTATAGTTATACCTTAACCCCTTTAACCTCCACCATATGTGCCGGAGGAAGTACCTCATTAACCGTTAATTTTGGAAATACAACACCAACATCTTGCGGCCTGTCTTCTTCGGGCAGCTGTACAAGTCCTAATTTAATTCAACTGGGCACGGGCACCATGGTTAACAGCAGCACATCCTATCCGGCTATTTACAGTAACTGGTATAAGAATGCAAGGCACCAGATCTTATACAGGGCTGCTGAATTAACGGCAGCAGGTATTGTTCCGGGTAAAATATCGAGTATCGCCTTCAATATTACCACCATTAACGGTACCACGTCCTATCCTAACTTTACCATTAAAATGAAGTGTACATCGGTGAACAACCTGAACTCAAGTGTATTTGATAATACAGGTCTGACACAGGTTTATTTCTCGCCAAACATTAATATTACTACCGGTTGGAACACCTATACATTCCCAACAGCTTACGAGTGGGATGGCGTATCCAATATCTTAATTGATGTTTGTACCGCGTTAACTGCCAACTACACGTATAACTCCGAGTCTCAGTATACAAATACCACCTTTACATCGGTACTTTATTTCAACAGCGATGTAACCCCTGCCTGTATGACAACCAACTCCGGTTATACATCAAGCAGCAGGCCCAACATTAAATTCCAGAACTGCGGTGGCTCCAATCCGGCGGCATTCAACTATACCTGGACGCCAACTACCGGGTTAAATCCTACAAATACGTATACAACCATTGCAAGCCCTACTGTTACTACTGTGTATACGGTTCAGGTAAACCCAATAGGGCAAACAAACTGTATGCAAGCCCAATCGGCAACCGTAAGCGTTATTAGTCCAAATACACCAACCATTACACCGGTAAGTCCATTGTGTACTAATGCATCTTCTTTAACTTTAGCGGTAACTCCTGCAGGAGGAACCTGGGCAGGCTCAGGCGTTACACCGGCAGGTGTATTAACACCGTCTCTGGCAACTCCTGGAAATAATACGTATACCTATTCTATTGGCTCAGGAACCTGCGCGGCAGTTTCCAATGCCACCATATCGGTTGAACAATATGTGCCCTCAACCATTACCGGTTCTGTTGCCGCGCAATGTATCACCAATCCTCCGGTTAACTTATTGCCACTCACTACTTCCACACTGGGAGTATGGTCGGGTAATGGCGTTTCAGGAACAACGTTCGATCCGGCAGTGGCTGGAGCAGGAACACATACATTAACCTATTCAACCAACTCTACGCCAACAGCCTCTTTATGCCCTTCATCAAGCACCATGGCGGTGACGGTTATCTCAATTCCTCAGCCAACCATTGTACCAGTAGGGCCATTATGTACCAATGCATCAACACTGGCTATTTCGGCTACACCTCCGGGTGGTACCTGGACCGGTGGTACAGGAGTTGATCCTACAGGGGTATTAACGCCATCGGCAGCAGCTATTGGCAGCAACACTTATGTGTATACCATTGGTACGCCAACCTGCTCCAATACAAATACATTAACAGTATCTGTTGAAGAATATATTCCATCTACCATTACGGGTACCATTAACCCGGTGTGTATTACCGATATGCCGGTTAACCTGGTTCCATTAACTACTTCTACATTAGGTGTATGGACAGGTAATGGGGTAACAGGAACCATGTTCGATCCGGTTGTTGCAACTCCGGGAACTTATACCTTAACCTATTCAACCAATTCTTCACCAACCACGTCGCTTTGTCCTTCGGCCAGCACACTGGAAGTAACGGTTATTTCCATTGCACAACCAACCATTACTGCGGTTAACCCGCTTTGTAATAACGCGGCTCCTTTAATGGTAGGCGTTGTTCCTACAGGTGGTGTATGGGCAGGCCCGGGTATTGACCCTACAGGTGTATTTACACCTACCATGATTCCTGTTGCCGGAACCTATACTTATACCTATACTGTTGGAACAGGAACCTGCTCTAATACCAATACAACTACCATTACGGTGGAAGAGTTTGTACCATCAACCATTACAGGTACTATTAGCCCTTTATGTGTCACAAACCTTCCGGTTAATTTAGTACCATTAACTACTTATACAACCGGTACATGGGCCGGAAACGGTGTAACAGGAACGGCTTTTGATCCGGCTGCTGCTGCCCCGGGAACCCATACCCTTACGTATACTACTGATTCGCCATCGGCATTATGTCCGGAAACCAGCAGCCTGGTAGTATCGGTAAGCATTGTGGCTCAACCAACCATTACCGCTGCAGGACCTTTCTGTACCAGCTTTGCTAATCAAACCTTATTGGTAAGCGATCCGGGTGGTGTATGGAGCAGCACTAATACAGCTACATCTATCGATCCGGCAACCGGTGTGTTTTCACCTGCTGCCAGCCCTGTAGGAAATAACACGATCATTTATACATTAACCAATGGCCCTTGTGTAAAAACGGATGCCATCACAGTAAATGTGGTTCAGTTTGTTCCGGCTACATTGCTGGGTATTTTAGGACCGTATTGTATTTATGAACCATCGGTTAATTTACAAAACATTGCCGTAAACGCCGGAGGCGTATGGGCAGGTGCAGGCGTTAGCGGTACCATATTTACACCATCACTTGCGGGCGCCGGAACGCATACTGTAACTTACAGTACCGATCCTGCTCCGGCAGGTTTATGTCCTGACCAGGCAACAACCATTATTATTGTAAATCCAAAACCAGAGATAACACCTTCTGCAGTTGACACAATTGGTTGCAATCCTTTAACGGTAAATTATAATACGCCTACTGCTTCAGGTTCGGGTTCATGGAACTTTGGGGATGGTTCTCCTGCACAAAGTGGCTTATCGGCAAGTCACACGTACACTGTGCCGGGCACTTATACTGCTGTGTTTAGTTATACAGATGCTGTTGGTGGCTGTTTAGATACAACTACTGTGGGATCTGCTGTAACGGTTTACTCGGTTCCGGTAGCGGCCTTTGATGCATCGCCTGATATCACAACAGTAGTAGACGGAAATATAGAGTTTATCAATAACACGTCAAACCTGGCCAATAATACTTATGCATGGGATTTTGGCGGCCTGGCGTATAGTTTTGATGTGAATCCTAGCTACCTGTTCACGGTATCGGGTGAGTTCTTTGTTACATTAGTGGCTACAAGCCCTGAAGGTTGCCAGGATACGGAGGCTAAAAAAGTAACCATCAATCCTGACATTGTATTGTATGTGCCAAACGCCTTTACACCGGGTGGTGATGGACTGAACGATGAGTTCCAGATCTTCCTGCCACCTACGGGTGTTGACTTCAATACATTCCAAATAACCGTTTATGACAGATGGGGTGAAGTCGTTTTCAGATCAAATGACATCACTAAATCATGGAACGGAGCTAAAAATAATTCAGGCGAAATTATGAAGCAGGAAACGTATGTCTATAAGATCAGCTTTATGGATGAGAAGAAAAAATACTACGAAAAAGTGGGACATGTGACCATGCTTCGTAAATAAGAAATAGGTTTATCGATAAAAAGCCCCGTTGGAAATCCAGCGGGGCTTTTTAGTGATATCAAGTGAAGTTTAATCCTGCACAAATAATGCTTTTAATTCCGAAGCATCGTCTGGCTTCATGCGGCCCGCCAGGATCAACGATAGCTGACGGCGGCGTAAAGCGCCTTCATAGCGTTTTTTCTCTTCCTCCGTTTCAGGAATTAACTGCGGAACCGGTAAAGGCGCGCCATTCTGGTCAATAGCCACAAAGGTAAAAATGGCTTCGTTGCATTTGGTTTTTTTCCCGGTAATACGGTCTTCCACATACACATCAATATGCACTTCCATACTACTGGTAAAAGCCCGCGATACTTTTGCCTCCAGTGTCACCACACTGTTTTGTTTAATGGGATTGTCGAACGATACGTGGTTAATAGAAGCGGTTACCACTACCCGGTTGCAATGCCGCCCGGCGGCAATAGCCGAAGTAATGTCCATCCACTGCAGCAATTTGCCCCCAAATAAATTACCAATATGGTTGGTATCATTTGGCAACACCACTTCGGTATTGACGGTTAAGGATTCTTTGGCAGTTTTACTTTTCATAGTGGCATTAGTATTTATTGTATGGCTCAAAAGTACTACCTTTACACCAAATAAAATAATATGGAATATAATTACATAAAAGCTCTGCACGTCATATTTGTTATCTGTTGGTTTGCAGGACTGTTCTATATTGTGAGGTTATTTATTTATACCGCAGAGGCAAATACCAAAGAAGAACCTGCCAAAAGCATTTTAACGCAACAACTGTTGCTGATGCAGAAAAAACTCCTGTTCATTATCACCTGGCCATCGGCTATAGGTACGGTTATTTTTGGAACCTGGATGCTGATCCTTAATCCGGTGTTGCTAATGCAACCCTGGATGTGGCTCAAGCTTATTTTTGTAACGATATTATTACTATACCATTTTCAATGCCATGTTATTTACAAGCAGCAAAGCGCCGGTATTTACAAACTATCGTCGTTCAAGCTCAGGTTGTTTAATGAGTTGGCAACAGTTTTGCTTGTTGGCATTGTGTTCCTTGTCATCGTAAAATCATCCAACGGTCTGGTTTGGGGCATGTTGGGTTTATTTATGTTTGCCGGGCTGCTCATGATGGGCGTGTATATTTATAAACGACAACGCAAGTCGTTGAAAGAAACCAAGCAAGAACCCTCAGATCCAAACCCTCCGCTCCAAAATTAAGCGGCAGACTGTTTGATCTGATTTTTGAACTATAGAGATTAAACAGGTATGGAAAAGAAAAAAATTATTTTGGTAGGCGGCGGATTTGCCGGATTACACGTTGCAAAAAAACTTAATCAATCTGGCTTTGAAGTATTGCTCATCGACAGGCAAAATCATCACCAGTTTCAACCCTTGTATTACCAGGTGGCAAGTGCCCGGTTAGAGCCTTCCAACATTTCGTTTCCTTTTCGTAAAATTTTTCAAAGATCAAAACACGTGGAGATCCGTTTGGCGGAAGTACAAAAAATACTGCCCAATGAGAACAAAATTGAAACTACGGCCGGGAATTATAACTACGATTACCTGATTATTGCCACAGGTTGCAAGACCAATTTTTTTGGGAACGAGCAAATTGCCAAACACGCGCTTTCCATGAAATCGACCGAAGAATCTATTGAGATCAGGAATAAGGTGTTGCTGAGCTTTGAGCAATACATATCGGCCAACGAAACAGAAAGGGAAGCTTTGCTGAACATTGTACTGGTAGGTGCAGGACCAACGGGCGTGGAACTGGCAGGTGCTTTTTCGGAAATGAAGAAAGATATTTTGCCGCGCGATTATCCGGACATTGATTTTTCCAGGTTGAAGATAACCTTATTGGAGGGCAGCAAACATACCCTGAACAGCATGAGCGATGAATCGAAAAAGGCATCGCGTAAATATTTGGAGCAATTGGGCGTAATTGTAAAAACCGAAACAGTGGTTACGGGCTACGATGGCACTAACGTAACCCTTAATACCGGCGAAAGCATTAAGACCCATAACCTTATTTGGGCTGCTGGTGTTACCGGTAATATCATTGAAGGCATTGATACTGCTAACATTATTAGGAACAGGTATAAAACAGACCGTTACAATAAAATACTCGGTACGCAAAACGTTTACGCTATTGGCGACATTGCTTATATGGAAACGCCAAAATATCCGCAAGGCCATCCACAGCTGGCAAACGTGGCCATTAACCAGGGAAAGAACCTGGCCGATAATTTTTTGAGAATGCAGAAAGGTAAAACACTGAATGAATATGAATATAAAGACCTGGGATCAATGGCCACCATTGGCAAACACAAAGCAGTGGTCGATTTACCCTTCTTTAAATTCCAGGGCTATTTTGCCTGGTTTGTGTGGATGTTCCTGCACCTGATGCTTATTTTAAGCGTAAGGAACAAACTGATGATCTTTTTTAACTGGGCCTGGGCTTATCTTACCAAAGATTCGTCGTTAAGGTTGATTTTCAGGAGCAATCACCGGCAGGTTTAATTTTGTATAAATTGAATTTCGTTCTTTTCCGGTTTTCACATTCAAGCCCTTTAGGGTTGTGTTTTCCATTTAAAATCACATGCTTATTTATATTGAATCCCTTCGGGATTCTTAAGAACTATTTAAACATTGGGATGACCCCGAAGGGGTCAAATATGAATAGTCCAAATAGGCGTTATACATCCACAATCCGCCAGCTGGCGGAGTTGAATATGCGCACTATAAAAACGTGCCGTGAATCGCATTCACACAATTCACTCCATCCATGGCCGCACTCACAATGCCACCGGCATAACCGGCACCTTCGGCGCATGGATACAGATTTTTTAATTGCGGATGTTGTAATGATATTTTATCACGTGGGATCCGAACCGGTGTTGAGGTGCGCGATTCCACACCCACAATAATGGCCTGGTTGCTCACGTAACCTTTCATTTTGTTGCCAAAGGCTTTAAAGCCCTGTTGCAGGGTAGTACCAATCATTTTTCCCAGTACGTCCGTCATTTGCACCGAAGTGGTTCCGGGAACGTAAGAACAATCAATGAGTTGTGAACTGACTTTATTATTGACGAAGTCCTGTAAATTTTGCGCGGGTGCTGTTTGTGTTTTTCCACCGGCAATCCAGGCCTTGTGCTCAATTTCTTTTTGCAATTGTAAACCGGCTAAGGCGCCAAATTTTTTATAGGGCTCAAAATCCATGAGCTCCAAACCAACCACAATGCCGCTGTTGGCATAAGGGTTGTTCCGTTTCGATGGGCTCCAGCCATTGGTCACTACTTCTTCGGGTGCAGTAGCGCAAGGAGCAATAATACCACCGGGACACATGCAAAACGAATACACGCCATGACCCTGAACCTGGTTTACCAAACTATATGAGGCAGCAGGAAGGTACTCACGTTTAGCAATTAAATCGGCTGTGTTATTGCAACTGTATTGTATGCTGTCAATAAAATCCTGAGGATGTTCTACACGCACACCCAGGGCAAAAGGCTTGGCTTCGATGGCAATTTTTTTCCGGTCGAGCAATTCATAAATGTCCCTGGCCGAGTGGCCAGTAGCTAAGATCAGGTGAGCGCAGGGTTTTTCATCCGTTGTGTGCTCTTTTATATTTTCAATGATAACAGAATTGATTGCATCGCCCGAGTAAATAATATCAACCAGCTTAGATTCAAAATGCAATTCGCCGCCATGTTTTAAAATGGTTTCGCGCATGTTCGAAATAATCTTTGGTAATTTATTGGTTCCTATGTGCGGGTGTGCATCCACGAGGATCACCTCGTCGGCACCATGGTACACAAATGTTTTGAGAATGTGCTCAATATCGCCGCGCTTACTAGAGCGGGTGTACAACTTGCCATCGCTGTAGGTGCCGGCACCGCCTTCGCCAAAACAGTAATTACTTTCAGGATTCACGATGTGTTCTTTATTAATAGCGGCTAAATCCCTGCGGCGAGCCTGCACATCTTTTCCGCGCTCAAAAATAACCGGCTTTATTCCTAATTCCAGGCAACGCAAAGCGGCATACAATCCTGCCGGCCCGGCACCAATAATGGTAATGGTATTTTTAGAAGAGGACACATCCATGTAATGAATGTTGAGCTCATCATCCTGCATGGGTTCATTGATCCAGGCACCCACTTTTAAATTGATCTTAATGATCCGTGAGCGCGCATCAATGCTGCGGCGCAAAGGTTTTACATGAAGCGTATCGGAAGGTTTAAGGGAAAGCTCGCGGGCAACTTCCTGTTTTAATAATTGCTCATCAAAAGCAATGCGTGGCGTTACCACTAAGTTTAATTCTTTTCTCATTTGGAAGATGTTTATTCTTCAGTTAGTAAAAGTAATCGGTGTTTATGCAACTTTAAGCTGCGTCAAACGGGCATTCTTTAATTTATCCAGGGCATAATCCAAAGTGATGGTTAAGGTTTTAGAAGCCTTATCATCGCTTGGGATGTCGTACATGAAATCAACCATAATGGCCTCGCAAATACCGCGTAAACCACGGGCGCCCAGTTTAAATTCAATGGCCTTGTCCACAATTAAGTTCAGCACCTCGTCTTCAATTTCCAGCTTAATGCCTTCCATTTTAAACAAATGCTTGTATTGTTTTACAAGGGCGTTTTTAGGGTCGGTTAAAATGGAACGAAGTGTTTCCTTGTCCAATGGTTTTAAATACGTCAGTACCGGTAAGCGGCCAATTAATTCAGGAATTAAACCAAATGTTTTAAGATCCTGTGGAGAAACGTACTGTAACAAATTGGCTTTATCAATTTCTTCTTTTGCAACCGAAGCCGAGTAACCAACGGCTTGTGTATTTAAACGCTGGGCAATTTTTTTGTCAATGCCGTCGAAAGCGCCACCGCAAATAAATAAAATATTTTTGGTGTTTACCTGGATCATTTTGGCATCAGGATGTTTACGTCCACCCTGTGGCGGCACATTTACAATAGAACCTTCCAGTAATTTGAGCATGGCCTGTTGAACGCCTTCGCCGCTCACATCGCGGGTAATGGAAGGGTTATCGCTTTTACGGGCAATTTTATCAATCTCGTCAATAAACACAATGCCTCGTTCGGCGCTTGGCACATCATAATCGGCAGCCTGCAGCAAACGTGTCAACACGTTCTCTACATCCTCGCCCACATAACCCGCTTCGGTTAACACCGTAGCATCGGCAATGCAAAACGGAACATTCAATAATTTGGCAATGGTGCGGGCCAGTAAGGTTTTACCGGTACCGGTTTCGCCCACCAGGATTACGTTCGATTTATCGATCTCAATGTCCTCTTTGGTGTTCGATACATGGGCAATACGCTTAAAGTGATTATAAACCGCCACGCTCAGGATCTTTTTAGCCTCATCCTGGCCAATAATATACTCGTCGAGGTGCTTTTTAATAGCATGTGGCTTTAGCACATTCAGCGCATGCTGAACCTGCTGATTGCCTTGTGCACCTGCTTCTTCATTAACAATTTTAAAGGCTTGTGAAATACAAACGTCACAAATATGACCTGTTATACCAGCAATTAATATCTTTACTTCTTTTTTATCGCGTCCGCAAAACGAACATACGATAGGACCTGCTTTTGCCATCATACAAAGGTATTAAAAAATAATGCCAGCACCTAAATCCGGTAAAATAAAAGCAAAACAGGCCTTATTTATAGCTTTTTTAACAAAAATCAGTCATTTGAAGGACAAAACGGGTAGATTTAATATAAGACCCGTTTTCCTGTTCTTATTTTATTTATTTTTGAGAACTGATGGCAAAGGTACTTATATATTGTTTGTTGCTCACGGGGCTTGCCTTTTCTGTAAACGCCCAGCAAGACAGTTCAAAACTTAAAAAAGCGGTTTCTGAGTTCGATCTTAAAAATTACAAAGCCGATCCAAAAGACAGGCTTATTTTTGAAGCCAACTACACCGGCTGGCTTGGAGCACCAAAAGGCATTAAAGCCGACTGGAAAAGCATTGGGTTTGGGTTTTATACCCTGTTTGATAAGCCTTTGGGTAACTCCAACTTTAGTTTTGGTTATGGCCTTGGTTTTTATGCACACAATTACAGCTCGAATGCCGATTTTATTTACCAGCTCGACAGCATGAACCAAAATGTGACAACGGTTATTAAGCCAAAAACGGTTCCATACATTGCAAACCGTTACAACGAACGCAGCTTCGAAATTCCTTTGGAACTGAGGTTCCGAACCAAAACCACTACTACATTCAAGATCATGGTAGGGGCTAAAATAGGCTATGTGGTTTCCGACTTTAAAAAAACCGATGATGCCGATGGCAGGATTCGCCGCTATAATATTAAAAATGTGAACCATTTTCGCTACGGCGTTAACTTCAGGATAGGAGTGGAGCAGGTGTGTTTAACGGCCAGCTACTACTTTAGCGAGGTATTTACCAATGGTGGTCCCAAAGGCATTAACCCTTTTTCGGTGGGTATTGCCATTATTCCTTACTAATCAGGAACCCTGTATGAACAGGTGCACCGAATGGGATCTGAGCTCCCTGCACCACAATTCAAACTCTGCAGCATTGGCTTCGCAGCTCACCTCTTCCTCGTAAAAATAACCCTCGTTATAGTAGGTAATGGTTAAGGAATCAAGGGCTACATAATCGTTGCCGTTTGCACCTGTTTTATCGTTACTGCGGCCAATAACCGAAATTAAGTTTGAAATGGGCAACTCAGTGCTTTTATAACCTTTGAGCAGGAAAAAGCCCTTGGTTAGTTTAAATTGAGTACCATTAAAGAAAATGCGGGCGTACTGTTTTTCTAATACCAACCACGATAAAGCGGCAATGCCCAGGCAAATGTAGGGCGAGGGATAAAGATAACCCTCATTATGCAGCGAGAACAAGCCTACCACAGCAAAGCCAATAACCATGATGACGGAGTTACTGGAGCGAAGATTGTAATTGAACAGATTGGCGTAGGAACCTTTTAGTTGAGAAGATGTTTTTTGAATGAGCACATCCCTGCAATCCAGCATAATATTTCCCTCATCGGAAATGTATTGGTTCAATAAAATAGCGGTATGGTTGTACAGCTCGGGGAAATAATTTTTGAATTCCTGCGGGGCTTCAAAAAATGTTTCAACCGATACACTAAAAAACTCGTTAATGTTTACCGAGCCATATTTGCGGAAAATGCTTGGCAGGTTATTTTTCATGCGGTTAAATTCCTTGGAGGCACAGGCCGCCCAGCGCGGGAAGTAATTTTCGAAAAAATAATCGGTGTCATCGCCTTTTACTCCATTGAACCGCAAAGCATGTGCAAACTCATGCAGGCCAAGGTTTATTTTATCGTGTGGGTTTTCGTTGCCTGCCACAAAGTCCTTCCAGCTGAAACACACCATGCCGCCAAGGTTGGTTTCGCCTTTGTGCATGCGTCCGGTTTGCGGATTTTGATATTCTCCGGGATACACAAAAATGGTATTGAAATAAGAAAGGTCCCATGTATCCAGGCCAAAGGTTAACTGTACAGCCGACGCGGCAATAAGTGCTTTTTCTTCGTAACTTAAGTCGAAATTTTGTCGCCCGTGAAACGATTTTTGCTCAACAAACCGCCTTACGCGGTTGGCGAATTTCGCCTGGTTTCGTTCGCCCAGCTTCCGGTAATAAGCATTGTAGGTGCTCAGGCAAAGGTGAATATCAAGATTAGGGGTTTTGATATTAAATAATTTCTATAGGCACTTTTAAAAGAAAAAGCACAATTAAAATACCGCCAATAACGATGCGGTACCAGCCAAAACCTTTAAAACCATATTTGGTTAAAAAGCCTATGAAGGATTTAATGGCTAAAAGCGCTACAATAAAAGCCACCACATTTCCAAAGATGAGGATATTGATCTCCTGTCCGTTGAGCGTAATCCCGTCTTTGTAAAAGTCGAGCAGTTTTTTGGCGGTAGCCGCAAACATGGTGGGTACTGCTAAAAAGAAAGAAAACTCAGCGGCATTTTGGCGTGTGAGTCCTTGTGTCATCCCACCAATAATGGTGCAGGCACTGCGGCTCATGCCTGGCCACATGGCAAGACACTGGAACAGGCCAATTTTCAAAGCTTTGGGATAGCTAATGTCTTTTTCATCGCCCTGGCTGTTATTCTTAAACCATTTATCTACAAATACTAAAATAATACCGCCGGCAAACAAGGCCACGGCAACACCCATTAAATTTTCGAGTGCAGCGTCAATGTAATCGCCCAGCAGCACACCAAAAATAGCAGCCGGAATAAAGGCAACCACCAGCTTCACATAAAAATCAACCGATTTAAAAAAACGCTTAAAGTATAAGACTACTACCGATAAAATAGCGCCCAGCTGTATGGCAATGGTAAAGAGTTTAACAAAAGGTGTAGCCTTAATGCCCAGTAAGGCAGTGCCAATCATCATATGGCCGGTTGAAGAAACAGGTAAAAACTCGGTTAAGCCTTCAATAATGGCAATAATGAGCGCTTCGAAATACGTCATAAAAATAAATGAAAACTAAGCCTCTTCGTTTTTGGCTTTAGGACGCCACATAATGGCTACAATAATGGCAATAAAACCAAGCAGGCAAACCATTGGTGCAATGGTAATGTGCTGCGTATCAAAAATAGCGGGATTAAACACATTAGGGTCTTCGCTGCCACCACCAATCATTAATAAATAACCCACTACAATTAATACAAGTCCTCCAATTAAGATCTGGTAGTTTTGTTTGCCAAATGTTGTTTTCATTCCAATAATTTTGAGGAACAAAGCTATTAAAAAACTTGATTTAACAAACGGATCCTCCAACAAAAAACGCCTTAAAATTCCGTTAATTTTTCGTAATATTGCTATTCTATAAAGTAAAATATGGGTAAAGTAGCATTAATTACGGGAGTAACGGGTCAGGATGGCGCTTATCTTTCAGAGTTATTATTAAGCAAAGGATATACGGTTCACGGCGTTAAACGCAGAAGCTCTCTCTTTAATACCGACAGGATCGATCATTTATACCAGGACCAGCACGAAAAGCACGTTAATTTTAAACTGCATTACGGCGACTTGACGGATAGCACCAACCTCATCAGGATCATACAGGAAGTAAAACCCGATGAGATTTATAACCTGGCGGCCATGTCGCATGTAAAGGTAAGTTTTGATACGCCCGAGTACACGGCCAATGCCGATGGTATAGGAACACTTCGCATTTTAGAAGCCATTCGTATTTTAGGCCTGGAAAAGAAAACACGTTTTTACCAGGCATCTACCTCCGAACTGTATGGTTTGGTGCAGGAAGTCCCTCAAAAGGAAACAACGCCGTTTTATCCCCGCAGCCCTTACGGTGTGGCAAAATTATACGCCTTCTGGATCACGAAGAATTACCGCGAAGCATATGGCATGTTTGCCTGCAACGGCATTTTGTTTAACCACGAAAGCCCTTTGCGTGGCGAAACCTTTGTGACCCGCAAAATAACCCGTGCAGCGGCTAAAATAAGCCTGGGACTTCAGGAAAAATTATTCATGGGCAACATTGATTCGGAAAGGGATTGGGGCCATGCTAAGGATTATGTGGAAGGTATGTGGCGAATGCTGCAGCAGGATGAGCCCGAAGATTTTGTATTGGCAACCGGCATTAAAATTACCGTAAGAGAATTCATAAACATGGCTTTTGCCGAAGTGGGCATTAACCTGAAATGGGAGGGAAAAGCGGAGAACGAAAAAGGCATTGACGCTGCTAGCGGAAAAGTGCTGGTGGAAATTGATCCTAAATATTACCGCCCAGCAGAGGTTGACCTGTTGGTTGGCGATGCTACCAAAGCAAGAACCAAAATGGGCTGGAAACCAATTTATACAGTAGCCGACCTGTGCAAGGAAATGGTAGCTTCTGACGTGGAAATTTTTAAACGCGATAAATACCTTTTGGAAGGCGGACACAAAATATTAAATTACAAAGAGTAAAAATTTTGAAAGCCTCCGTAAACCGGAGGTTTTTTTAAAACCTTTCAATACTCACTATTTTAAATATGTAATAGTGAAAATTGAAAAGGTAACATTGAACAAGGATTAACATGGAACTCAATTCTAAAATATACGTTGCAGGTCATCGTGGCATGGTAGGTTCTGCCATTATGCGCAACCTGCAAAGCAAAGGGTACAAAAATATTGTAACGCGCACCTCGCAGGAACTCGACCTGCGTAATGCACTCAACGTGGCTGATTTTTTTAACGAAGAAAAGCCGGAGTATGTTTTTTTAGCAGCGGCAAAGGTTGGCGGCATACAAGCCAATAACATTTACCGCGCCGATTTTATTTACGAGAATTTAATGATCCAGAACAACGTGATCCATAACGCGTATTTAAACAACGTTAAAAAACTCATGTTCCTTGGCAGCTCTTGTATTTACCCAAAACTGGCGCCGCAGCCTTTAAAGGAAGAGTATTTACTAACCGGTCTTTTGGAAGAGACCAACGAGCCGTATGCCATTGCAAAAATTGCCGGTATAAAAATGTGCGAAAGCTACAAGCGCCAGCATGGTTGTAATTTTATTTCAGTAATGCCTACCAACATGTATGGCCCCAACGACAACTATAATTTGAACAACTCACATGTGTTGCCGGCCCTCATCCGTAAATTTCACGATGCCAAAGAACAAAACCTGCCATCGGTAGAGATGTGGGGCACCGGAACCCCCATGCGCGAATTTTTGCATGCCGATGACCTGGGCGATGCCTGCGTATTTTTAATGAATACATATGATGGCGAGCAGTTCGTGAACATAGGTTCGGGTACCGATTTGACCATTAAAGACCTGGCACTTTTAATAAAAGATATTGTGGGTTATAACGGTGACATTACACATGACCTTACAAAACCCGATGGTACACCGCGTAAATTGATGGATGTATCGTACCTGCATTCGCTGGGCTGGAAACATAAAATAGACTTGCCCGAAGGCATTAAACAGGTTTACGAAGATTTTAAGAAAAAAGAAGGTGTTAAAGTATGGTAGTTAAGATTTAAGATAAAGGACACAAGATAAAAGACCCCCAAGAAGTGATTTTTATAAGCAATAAAATAATATCCTACAGATACAAGCTTCTTTTATCTTTTATCTTTTATCTTTTATCCCTGCCTCTCAGTTCCCAGTTCTATAACCTTCCCAACGACTACTTTTATAACATCTTTTCCCAACGCCAGCTAGCCCGCATCGATTCGGAGCAAACCCATCCGGATATGCAGCCGTACATTCCCTTCTTCAATAAAAAATATGAGTTTGTAGCCGATTCGTTCCGTGTGTTTAAATACATTAACGATGATAAGTTGCTGGATAAAGTATTTTTTGATCACCTCATCCACATCAAATCCAAAACCGGGAAATATGAGTTTAAGGTAGACCCGTTGCTTAATGTAGAGTTGGGAAGGGCCAGTTACGATACCACAAACTCTCAACGAATCTCTACCAATACCAGGGGATTTATAGCCAGTGGCACCATTGGCAAAGATTTTTATTTTGAAACCCTATTTGCCGAAAACCAGAGTTTTTTTCCGTATTACATTGCCAACTTCAGCAAACAAACAAAGGTAGTACCCGGTCAGGGCAGGTACAAAGCATTTAAAACTACCGGTTATGACTACGCTTTTTCTTCGGGCTTTATTTCATACCAACCCTTTAAACGCTTGAATATTCAGCTTGGCCACGGCAAACAAAAAGTTGGTAATGGTTACCGCTCCTTACTGTTAAGCGACAACGCATTTAACTATCCATACGTTCGCATTACATCCGAATGGTTAAAAGGCCGTTTGCAGTATACAAACATTTATGCGGTGTTAATGAACCTGACAACCGGCGGCGCGCTCACGCCTAAATATACCGAACCGCTGTTTCAAAAAAAACCGGTAGCCTTTCAGTACCTGAGCTATAATGTGACCAAGCGCATAAACATTGGCTTGTTCCAGGGCATGGTATGGAATGCAGCCGACAGCATGAACCGCCAGCACCTTGACTGGCAATATTTTAACCCGGTTATTTTTACCAACCTTGGCTTTTATGGCCTCAACAATAAAAACAACATTGTGATAGGCGCTAATGCCAACGTGAAGATCACCAACAAAATTAGTGCATACGGGCAGTTCATGGGCGATGATTTCAGCGGCGTTTCAAAACTTGGGAATGCGTTTGGCTACCAGGTAGGAGCAAAATATTTCGACGCTTTCTTTTTAAAGAACCTGATGCTGCAGGTAGAGTACAACGATGTGGCAGAGGGTTCTTATAACAGCCCCTTTGGCACCTACAGCAACCAAAGTTACTCGCACTATAACCAATCGCTTGGGTATACTCTGGGCTACGGCAAAGAGCTGATAGTACTTGGCGATTACAAGTACAAGCGCTTTTTTTTAAACGCGAAACTTAACCTGCAATGGCTTACGCTCAATAAATATGACCTTTACAAAAACACCTATGCTGCAGTAAGGCTTGGTTACACCATCAATACCGCGTATAATTTTAATGTATCTTTAGGCTATAATAATCGCTACCAGGATTTTTACGCGTTTAACGCATCAAATAATAAAACAACATTTTATACATTGAGCCTTAAGTCAAATTTGTACAACACCTATTACGATTTTTAAATAAAAAACAATGGCAGTATTGATTTTAGTTTTTTTAACCGCATTCGCTGTAGTACTTTACAGCACACCGGCGCTTATTAAAGTTGCCGTTTTAAAACGATTGATCGATGTTCCTACCGAGGAACGAAAGGTGCATAAACGGGCGGTGCCAACCATTGGCGGTATTATTATTTACGCCGCAACTTTATTTTCGTTCTCCCTGTGGTACAACATCGATGACCTTCATGAATACGACCAGATCTATGAATCGGTGAAAGAATTCAAGATCCTGGTAGCCACAAGCCTTGTATTGTTTTTTGTGGGCGTAAAAGACGATATCATCGGCACATCGCCGGTAAAAAAACTATTCGCTAATATTTTAGTGGGCCTTATCCTGGTGCTCATGGGCGATATACGCATTACAGGTTTGCACGGCGTATTTGGTGTCAACGAAATTCCGCATTGGGGCAGTGTGTTCTTATCGCTGTTCACCTACATTGTAGTAGTAAATGCCATGAACCTCATTGACGGGGTTGATGGATTAGCTGCGGGCATAGGCTTTATTGCCGCTTCGGCATTTGGTACCTGGTTCATTTTTGCCAACGAGTATACACTTGCCTCCTTGTCATTTTCATTATCGGGCGCCTTATTAGGATTTTTGATCTTTAATTTTTCGCCGGCAAAAATATTTATGGGCGATAGCGGCTCTCTCATCATTGGCATGTTTATCTGCGTACTCAGCATTAAATTGATCGAATATCCTTTGACACGCCTCGATTCATTTTGGGTGCGTGTGTCCAATCCTATTGTGGTGGTAGCCGCACTGGCCTATCCTTTAACCGACACCTTGCGCATCTTTATTATCAGGGCAGCCAAAGGCCAGTCGCCGTTTGCCGCCGACAGGAACCATTTGCACCACCGCCTGCTCGATTGCGGCTATTCACATATTAAAACAGTCATCATTATTTACCTGTTCAGCTTTGTAACCGTAGCCGTATCGTTGGTAAGTTATTATGTAGGACCAAGCTTGTCGCTTTTTGCAGTACTGAGTTGCTGTGTCTTGTTTATTTTGTTTGTTCATTTTTCCTATACGGCTTCACAAAAAAAATTACAGCAATAGTTCCTTGCGTTCCAGAACACATATTTTCAAAGTGCTGCAAAGACAAATTCTTGTCTTTGCCTGTGTGATGCTTTCAATTTTAGGTCATTCGCAAAACGATCCGCAGGCGCAGAACATTTTTATCAACCAGGAAACACAGCAAAGCATCGATCAGTGGAACATTAAATACGCGAACACCGAATTCCACTCCTCCTTTAAACCCTATTTAAGCTCAACCTTAACAGAATATGCCGATTCATCGGTTCGGTTCGCGCATTACCCCATCAAGAATTTTTTTCTGAGTAAAACCTTTAACGAAGGGCCTAACAAGCATAACCAATACAATGTGCAGGTGCTTCCCCTCATTGATATACAGGGAGGCTATGACATGCTGGCTTCAAAGTTTGTGACCGAAACCATGGGTGGGGCGTATGTAAAACTTAATATCAATAATGATTTTACTTTTGCTTTGAATGCCATTGGAGGAAGGGTTGCCTATCCCAACTTTATTGATACAAACATCAAATCAACCGGCCTTATTCCGGGTTTGGGAAGAGCCTATAAGAACAGCGATGGGAGCTATAACTTTTCCAATTTCACAGGCTATGTATCCTACAGCCCCAATAAAGTGTTTAATTTCCAGCTTGGTAAGGACAAGCATTTCATAGGCGAGGGTTACCGTTCCCTTTTATTGTCCGACCTGTCGAACAGCAATCCTTATTTTGGCATTAACGCCAACGTTTGGCGCATTCAATACAACGTATGGTATTCATGGATGCAGGATCTTTCGCAATACGATGGCTCCCAGAAAAGTTTGCAAAACAAGTACGGAACCTTTCATTACCTGAGTTTTAATGCTTTAAAAGAGCTCAACATTTCCTTTTTTGAGAATGTGGTGTGGCAGGGCACCGATACCAACCGGGTGAGGACCTTTGAGGTGAATTACCTGAACCCCATCGTGTTTTACCGTCCGCAGGAATATTCTGTAGGCTCTCCCGATAACTCCATGATGGGCTTGAACATTTCCGGAAAACTATTCGGATGCTTAAAGCTCTATGCGCAGGGTGTGGCCGATGAATTCTTTTTGCAGGAAATAAAAGCGCGTAAGGGATGGTGGGCCAACAAACAAGGCTGGCAATTTGGCGCCAAATACATTAATGCTTTTAAAGTAAAAGGCTTAACGCTACAGGTGGAGTATAATGAAGTACGACCATATACTTATTCGCATGGTAGTGTGCAGCAAAACTATGCCAATTACGGACAGCCGCTCGCACACCCATTTGGCGCTAACTTTAAGGAATACCTGGGTTTTGCCAGCTACCGTACAAACCGCTGGATGCTCAGCTTCCAGGGAGTTACGGCCATTATTGGCATGGACAGTGTAAAAAAGAATTTGGGACAAAACATTTTCAAGTCCTACACCACCCGCCCGCGCGAGTATGGGCATAAAACCACACAGGGTGTGCACACACAATTTATGCAGAGCGATGTGAAGTTGACTTACTATTTAGTGCCACAAATGAATTTACGACTTGAACTGGGCTATATTCAAAGAAGCATAGAAGACGCCGAAGGTTTTAAACTGGAAGCGCCTTATATTTATTTTGGAATAAAAACAAGTGTGCATAATTTTTATCGCGATTATTAAGGCGCATGGTATCGCAACAAACACTCGATAGTTATTTTTCAGCTGTGCCCGAACCCCAGCGTTCCACCATACAATTCCTGCGTCATTTTTTTGTGAAGGAAATGGGCCTGGAAGAAAAACAAAAGAACAATACGCCTTTTTATTATTTCCATAAAAAATGGTTTGGCTTTCTTTCTTATAATAAAGACAAGGACCATGAGATTTACATTTCCTTTACAAAAGGAGGAATGCTTGAGCACCCGGCCCTGGCCAGCGAGGGTCGCAAGCAGGCAAAAATTTACCGTGTTAATCCGTTTGAGGATATTGATGTGAATGAATTGAAAGAGATTACAGACCTACTTAAACAACATTACTGATCTCCGTGTGCTCAGTGTCTCTGTGGTGAGAGTTACCTCGGGTACTCTATCCTCACATGGTAAATATTCATTAACCGCTTTTTAAAGATCTTTTTGATCTGGTTAATGTCCCTGAAAGTAATATCGGCATTAATAAATTGGTTCGAATCAGTGAGGTGGTTGATGATCTTATCAACTAGCTCATCAATAGTTATCGCGTCGTATTTTTTTAAACTGCGCGAGGCCGCTTCCACGCCATCGGCCATCATGAGCACCGCTGTTTCTTTACTGAAAGGGATGGGGCCCGGGTAGCGGAACAGGTCTTCGTTGATGACCTCACCATCATGCTCCTTTTTGTAATTGTGTAGGAAATAACGCGTAGTAGTGGTGCCGTGATGTGTTCGTATAAAATCAATGATGCTTTCGGGTAGCTGATGTTCTTTGGCTTTTTCAACACCTCTTATCACGTGGTCAATAATGATTCTGGCACTTTCTTCAGGACTCAGGTCTTCATGCGGGCTCACCTCGCCCACCTGGTTCTCGGTAAAGAAACGGGAGTTCTCCATTTTTCCCACGTCGTGGTACATGGCGCCTGTTCTTACCAATAAGGCATTTCCGCCAATTTTATAACAGGCCTCTTCGGCCAGGTTGGCTACCTGTAGCGAATGCTGAAAGGTGCCCGGAACTTTTTGCGATAATTGCCGCAATAAAGGCGAGTTAAGGTCGCACAGCTCCAGTAAGGTAAAGTCAGATACAAAGCCGAACATCTTCTCAAATAAAAAAATGAGCGGGAAGGAGAACAATACGCAGAGGCTACTGATGACAAAAGGAATATAGTTTTCGGTGTCTTTAAGAACAATGCCCGTATCATTTATAAGGTGATAAGAAACAAAGGCAAGGATGTAAAATAAAAACGTCAGTAAGGCCGATATGAACAGCTTTGAACGCTTGCCCATATCGGCTACGCTAAAAATGGTGCCAATACCGGCAATGAGTTGCAGGTAAACAAACTCAAACTTATCAATGGTAAAAAAGGAACAAAGCAACACAATATTTAAAAAATTAAAGAGGGCGGTACGGCTGTCGAAAAACACCCTGATGAGAATGGGCACCAAACAAAATGGTACCGAGTAAATGTAATTGATATTATAGCGGCAGATAATGCTTGATGCCAGTACAATGAGCACAATGATCAGAAAAATAAAGGTCACATGCGTGTTCTGGCTAAAGATGGTTTTTCTGAAAAATGCCAGGAACAGCATCATAATGCCCAGGATGAGCAGGCAGGCCATTAACTGGCCCGCAATGTGCGATAGAATGGGCGTATTGGCACTTTGCAGTTCCAGCTCGGCATTATAATTTTTTATTAAAACAAGCTGTGCCGGCGTTACCACATCATTTTTAAATAAAAGCACATCGCCTTTATGCACCATGGCTTTGTATACCGATTCGGTTTCGGGTTCAGCTACCGAAAGTTCTTTACTGAGCGATTCATCATACACTAGGTTCGGCGTCAGGTGCAGGAGGATGTCTTCTACAATAGTTTCGTTATTAATGGAAGCTGATAAAAATGCGCGCGCTTTTACCTTATCAACTAATTGTGTAGTAGAAACCCGCTTCACCTCATTTCCTGTAACGACATAAATAACAGAATCGTTTGATGAAAGAGGTTCGTAAGACAAATAAAGGTATTTTTTATACAAGCTGTCGATAGCCGCTTTTACAACAGCTTTCGTAGTTGTTGGCACATTATCTGCATACTTTGCAAGGTTGCCACCGGCATTGCTTTTGTAATTGAAATAGGGAAGGCTTGCGGCCGAATTTTTTTCTTTCTCTATTTCCGCGTCGGTTTTTTTAATGAGAAAATCTATTTTGGAAACCAAATTATCGTCGCGCCATACAGCCCCCGCTTTTAAATGACTGGTTTTCCAGGTAGTTTGTTTAGGCAGCAAATAAGCGCATACAATAACACAAAAGGCAAATACAATGCCTTTGTACCACAAGGCATGCTTGTCTCTTATTTTGGTAAATACCGGGTTCATGTAAGCAAAAGAAAGTATTTTTTGGAAACAAAAAAGAAAGGAGGCAAATGCTTATGAACAACCATTTATTAATTGATTTACCGCACCAGTGTTACATGCCCAACGTGGTATTCGTTTTCCTTACTCACATTGTTTGTAAAATCACATTTCCACACATACACATCCTGCGGACTGTAGGCGCCTTTATAGGTTCCGTCCCAACCGGCATCTATATCATGTGTTTGGTAAATCAACTCGCCCCAGCGATTAAATACCGAGAAAGTATAATCCTCTACGCCAAGTACTTTAGGTTTAAAGACGTCGTTCAGGCCATCTTTGTTATTTGGTGTAAAAGCATTCGGGATCCAGAAAGCAAATTCAGGAATAATGGTAACAGGAACCGTATATGTATCAATACAGCCAAACGAGTTGGTAACAGTTTGTACAATGTAATATACATTAACGCTGCTGTAATAATGAATAGGATTTACATCGGTGGACGATTTGCCGTCATCAAAATTATAATGCCAGGCAGTTACATCAGGCGAAGCCTCATTGGTACACTGCACATACGATTCATTATCTGTTATAATATCAAAACCAGCGGTTGGCTTGGGATTTACGGTTATTACAGTAGAAGCCCCGCTCACACCAATACACTTGGCCGTTGTAGATACGGTTAAAGAAACCGGGTGCACTCCCGGAGGTGAAAAAACATGTGTTGGGTTGGCAATAGTGGAAGTTGTACCATCGCCAAACGTCCATAAATAAGTTAAAGGTGAAGCCGAAGTGCTTTGGTCGGCGAAGGTTACCGATAAAGGGTCGCAGCCCGTAGCCGGGTAAATGCCCATATTGGCAACAGGATTTTGGTACAACTCAACCGTTTGTATTTGTGTATCAATACAACCGTTCTTGCTCTCAGTTAAGCTTACCGTATAAGTTCCGGGCGCATGGTAAATCACATTAGGCACATTAAAACTTGTGGCACTTTGCGGGGTTGCTTCAGGGCCAAAACTCCAGGCATGGGTCACGTTTCCGGAAATGGTACTGGTGTTTACAAAACTAAACCTGTTATTGTCAAAGCACTGCCCTGTTGCCGATACGGATGTAAATGCCGCTAAAGGAGTTTGTGTTACCGTAATGCTATTAACAGAACTTATGGAACTTGAACTCACGCAACCTGTATTGCTGGTAGCCGTTAAAGTAACGCTATACACGCCTTCGTTATTAAATGTTTTTACAGGGTTGGTAGATGTTGAGCTGGTACCGTCGCTGAAATTCCATAGGTAGCTCATTGAACTCCCGCCTGAGCTGGTGTTTGTAAAGTTCACATCAAAAGGCGTACAGCCATTTTTAGGAAAGGTGCCTATTGATGCCACCGGGTCGTTATACAATACAATGCTTTGTGTAGATGTGTTTATGCAGCCCGCTTCGTTTACGGTGAGCGTTATGGTATGCGCTCCAGGGGTGTTGTAATTAACATTGCTCTGGTTGGTTGTAGTAGAGGTTTGTACCGACGCGTGCGAATCGAAATTCCAGGTATAACTGGCATTGCCCGAGGTTGTGCTGCTGTTCGCGAAATTAAACAGGTTATTAGTAAAACAAAGGCCGCTTACCGAAGCGATGTTAAACGACGAAGTAGGGATGCCTACCACTGTTATCGTATTAACGGCAGTAACCTGGCTGGTATCAATACATTGCTGGTTTGTAATAGCCGTTAAACTTACGGTATAAATACCCGCCGCTGTAAATGTTTTTACCGGGTTGGTGGCTGTGGATGTAGTGCCGTCACTAAAATTCCAGGTGTAGGCCATGCTTGTAGCGGCGGTACTTAAATTATTAAAGCTCACCGTTAAGGGCGCGCAGCCACTCGTAGTAAAGTTACCAATAGCCGCCTGCGGGCTTTGATATACCTCAATGGTTTTGGTAGTAGTTGCCGTACAACTGTTTTGCGATATGGTAAACAGCACGGTGTAAGTACCCGGCGCATTATAGGTCACGTTATTTACCGTCATGGTATTAGCCGCTGGAGGCGATGCCCCCGACCCAAAATCCCAGTTGGCATTAATGACTCCCGTGTAAGATCCTGTACCTGAAAAATTAAAACTGTTACCCTGAAAGCATTGCGCTACCGGAACAACGTAGTTGGAGGTCAACAGAGGATATACACTAAACACTTCATAGGTTGTATCGGCACAAGGGCTGCCGGGATTTACAATCAGGCTCACGGTATAAGTGCCCTGGTTGGTAAATGTATACGTTGGATTTTTAACATTGGAAGTATCTGCCAATGTCAGCGTATCGCCAAAATCCCAATGATAGCTGGTTAAGTTACCTGTACTGGCATTGGCGTAAGAGATGGTAAACCCGTTGCAAAAGCCTGTCCCCTGTCCGTTGTTGGTAGTGGTTTGCGAAACAATATCGGCATGAACCACGAACGGACAAACAATGACGTTGAATTGAAAATCACGGTAGTGTATCCCTATCAGTTGCCCATGACGGTATTCGCTCACGCAAACGCCCACAACCCATTGCCCCTGCATGGTTGGCTCACCATCTAAAAAACCGGTGTTTTGATTGATGTTGACGGCCGGGTTCGAGGCCATTGGGTAGCTGCTGCTGTATGGCGGCTGAAAAGGAACAGAAACATAAGGCGGGGGCGTATTGGCAGTACCGCAGGCTGTGTTAGCGGGATCAATTACCGGGCACCCGCCATCCAGTCCGTCAAATGGCGTACACAAGTTATATACCAGCGAGTCGCCATCCGGATCAGTTGCTACGTGGTTAAAGGCTATGGGATTATCCTGGCAAATGTAAATTGGCGGCCTGTATGTAAAACGTGGACTGCTGTTAACAGCTACCTGCTCGGGTCCCGGAATATGTTCCCAATACGTAGCGCCCACATTGCCCGGGCTAATGAGGTTAAGGATAGTGCCATTACGGCAACAGCGTTGGTAAGCAATATAATATCCGCCAACCAATGGTGGCAGGTTGATGGTAAAGGTATAAATGGCTTCTTCCACACAGGCGTTACCAGCTGCAGCCGGTGCGCAGGGACTGTTGTTTGTTGGAGGTACCGTTAGGCTGCTGGTAACAGGTACTTGTGTTGTAGTGATGACACCGCCGCTTCCATCAAAAACGGTAAAGAATGCAGGGTTATCAAACGGAGGCACCCCAGTCAGGCAATCCCTGTAAACCTTCATGGTTATTTTGTAGTTGTTGTTACCAAGGTTGTCATAATAAATTTCACCCCCAACCACATGGGTAGCTTCTGCTAATTTAAAAGCCAGCAAAAAGAAAAGAACTACATATGTTTTAAACAGGCGTATTTTTAAGATGGTTTTATCTATCAAAAATAGCTAAAAAACAAGTTATTAACAATTTTTTCAATCACTGAAATAGCCGTTTAAATAAAAAAAGTACTTTAGTACCAAAATTCTACAATAATGGAGCAAAATCAGATCAAAACTTACCTCAATTCAAATAAAGAACGATTCCTGAACGAGTTACTCGAATTATTAAAAATTCCTTCGATCAGTGCCCGGACGGAGCATAAACCCGATATGGAAAAAACCGCCGAAGCGGTGAAACAGCGACTGATAGAAGCCGGCGCCGATAAAGTGGAAATTTGTCCTACAAAAGGTTACCCGGTGGTGTATGGCGAAAAGATCATTGATCCTGCAAAACCTACGGTTGTGGTTTACGGACATTATGATGTGCAACCTGCCGATCCGCTTGAATTGTGGGATTCGCCACCCTTTGAGCCTGTCATTAAAAAAACCGACATTCATCCGGAAGGCGCCATTTTTGCGCGTGGCAGCTGCGACGATAAAGGCCAGATGTACATGCACGTAAAGGCCTTTGAAGCCATGATGAAAACCAACACCCTTCCCTGCAACATAAAATTTATGATTGAAGGTGAGGAAGAGGTTGGTTCGCCAAGCCTAGGCCCATGGATTATTGAGAACAAGGAAAAACTGAAAGGCGATATTATTTTGATCTCCGATACCTCTATCATCGCTAACGATATTCCGAGCATTGACTCCGGTTTGCGTGGACTGGCCTATATGGAAGTGGAAGTGACAGGACCCAACAGGGACCTGCACAGCGGCGTATATGGTGGCGCGGTGGCAAATCCCGTTACTATTTTATGCAAGATGATTGCAAGCTGCCATGATGAGAACAACCACATTACCGTACCGGGCTTCTATGATAAGGTGCAGGAATTAAGCAAGGAAGAAAGAGACGAAATGGCCAAAGCACCATTTAACCTGGAAGAATATAAAAAAGACCTGAAGATAGAAGAGGTGTGGGGCGAGAAAGGCTATTCGGTGAACGAAAGAACAGGCATTCGCCCAACGCTTGAAGTGAATGGCATGTGGGGCGGGTACACTGGCGAAGGTGCTAAAACAGTATTGCCGTCAAAAGCATTCGCCAAAATTTCAATGCGTTTGGTGCCGCATCAAAGCTCACAGGAGATCAGCGACTTGTTTAAAAAACATTTCGAGAGCATTGCGCCAAAATCGGTTACTGTAAAAGTAACAGCGCACCATGGTGGCGAACCGGTTGTAGTGCCAATCGACTCGAAAGGATTTTTAGCGGCCAGCAAAGCCATGGAAGAAACCTATGGCAAAAAGCCCGTCCCTACACGCAGCGGTGGTAGTATTCCAATTGTTGCTTTGTTTAAAAAGGAGCTTGGCATGGACAGCATTTTATTTGGTTTTGGTTTGGACAGCGACGCCCTGCATTCGCCAAACGAACACTATGGTTTGTTCAATTACTACAAAGGGATTGAGACGATTCCATTGTTTTATAAATATTTTACTGCTTAAGTGAACTCAACATTCAATAACCTGTCAGGTTTCTAAAACCTGACAGGTTAATTAATACCTTGAACAAAACAAACATAGCAATTATCGGCGGAGGCGCATCGGCACTGCTGCTGGCCTGTTCGTTGGATAAGACCAGGTTTCACGTTTCCATTTATGAAAAGAATACAGCCCTGGGCCGTAAATTCCTGGTGGCCGGCAAGGGCGGTTTTAATTTAACCCATTCGGAAGAGCAAACATCATTTGCGAACCGTTATTATCCAAAAGACTTTGTTGAGCCTTTCTTGAAACATTTTTCCAATGCCGATCTGAGGAACTGGCTCAAGGAAACCGGCATTGAAACCTATGTAGGCACCAGTAAACGGGTGTTTCCGGTTAAGGGCATAAAGCCCATTGCAGTGCTCAATGCCATTGAAAAAAGACTATCAGAAAACACCGTTTCTATCCATTACAATCATACCTGGACTGGCTGGAATAATGACCAATTACAGTTTTTAGTCAATGATAAAACGGTACTGGTAAAGGCCGATGTGGTTGTTTTTGCTTTGGGTGGTGCCAGCTGGAAAGTAACGGGAAGTGATGGGAGCTGGCGGGATTATTTTAATGAAAAAGGCATTCAAACCAACGATTTTTATCCCTCAAACTGCGCTTTTAAGATCAACTGGGATAAAGCACTTGCAAAGATCATATCGGGCCAGGCCTTAAAGAACTGTGAATTTAAATGCGGAAAAGCCGGTAAAAAAGGCGAAGCGGTGTTAACCGATTTTGGGATTGAAGGAAGCGGTGTGTATGCTCTATCCACGAAGATCAGGGAACAATTGAAAGCGCTGGGGAAAGCGGGCCTAAACGTTGATTTTAAACCACAGATCAGCAAGGAAGAAATTAAAAACCGGATAGAAACCAGGGGCAGGTTATCTCTGAAAGATGTATTGGAAAAAAAGATCGTGTTATCCCCGGTTCAAATTCAACTTATCAAAAATGCCAGTTCCAAAGAGGAATACAATGATGCAGAGTTTCTTTCTGGTCTTGTTAAATCCTATCCCTTAACCATTAGCGGCCTGGCGCCTGTAGATGATGCCATTTCAACGGTGGGAGGCATTGATTTGAATGAAATTAATTCCAGTCTCGAACTGAAAAAACTCCCAAACCATTATTGCATGGGCGAAATGTTGGATTGGGACGCGCCTACCGGCGGTTACCTCTTACAGGCCTGTTTTAGTATGGGCAGCTATTTAGGAGATAAATTAAATAAATTATAAAGTCATGCTGATCCCGATAGCTATCGGGATGTTTCAGCATCTCCAACTCAAGAGACCCTGATCCGCCAGCTGGCGGACATGGTAACGAACACTCATAAATCTTTATATATTTGAAATTAAACTTGTAAATTAGCCTTTCATTAAAACGGTATTTTGCAAAACATTAAAGAATATTTCAACCTCATTGCCGCTAAGCGAAAAGGCCGCGGGTTGACCAACTATTACTGGAAAGACATTACCAGTTACTGTAATTATTTTTCGCACGAAGACAGCTCGGTCCTGGAAATTGGATGTGGTAGCGGCGACCTGTTGGCAGGAATTGCAGGAAGTAAAAAAACAGGGATCGATTTCAGCGAAGGGCAAATTGCCTGGGCCAAAGAAAAACATGCCGGCAAAAACATTGAGTTCGTGCTGATGGATGCCAATAACATTACCCTTAGCCAGAAATATGATTTTATCATCATCAGCAATGTGATCGGGTTTTTAAGCGACATTCAAAATGTATTTGAACAATTAAAAAAAGTATCGCACCCTAACACAAAGGTTATTGTTCAGTACTACAATTCATTGTGGGAACCGGTTTTGAAATTTGCCGAATTTATTGGCCTAAAAACAAAAACACCCACGCAAAACTGGCTTAATGCCAAAGACGTTAATAACCTGTTGTTCGTGTCGGGCTTTGATGTGTATAGGAACAGCAAGCGCTTTATTTTCCCCTTTTACATTCCTTTAATTGCCGAGTTTCATAATTTATTCTTAGCAAAATTTCCTTTTTTTAGGTTCTTTAGCTTAAACACCTATTCGTTTGCAAAGCCTTTGCCAATAAGCGATCCCGAAGAATACAAAACAAAATACTCTACTACGGTTGTTATCCCGGCGCGTAACGAAAGCGGCAACATAGAGAATGCCATTACCCGTTTGCCAAAATTTGGCAAGCATGTGGAGATCATTTTTATTGAAGGGAACAGTACCGACGACACCTGGCAAAAGATCCAGGAAATTCAGGCCAAGTATAAAGACACGCACGACATTAAAATAGGACAGCAAAAAGGGAAAGGTAAAGCCGACGCCGTACGCGAAGGTTATAAAATTGCTACCGGCGACATTTTAATGATCCTGGATGCCGACTTAACCGTGCCGCCTGAGGACATTCCTAAATTTTATGATGCCATTGCCGGCAGCAAAGGCGATTTCATTAACGGCACGCGCCTGGTTTACCCTATGGATAAAGAAGCCATGCGTTTCCTCAACTATCTTGGGAACCATTTCTTTAGCTGGGCCTTTACCTGGTTGCTTGAACAACGTTTTAAAGACACCCTATGCGGTACAAAGGTCATGTTCAGGGAAGATTATATTAAGTTGACCAAGAACCGAAAATACTTTGGCGAGTTCGATCCCTTCGGAGATTTCGATCTGTTGTTTGGAGCGCATAAGCTGAACTTAAAAATTGTGGAGATCCCCATCCGCTACCGTGAAAGGACATACGGAAGCACCAATATTTCCCGCTTTAAGCACGGATTAATTCTGCTACGCATGTGCGCATTTGCAAGTAGAAAGTGTAAATTTATATAAATGAAAAAGGCTCTTATTTTAACCGCTATTGTATTATGTTTTTATAATGCAGTAGCGCAGCAATGTTTTTTAGGCATTCCTGCTCAAAGCATTTATAGTTTAACAGGCCAGAGCCAACGATTTGGAACGGCCGATTTCAATAACGATAACATTAAAGACCTGTTTGTGGCCGAAACCGGCACAAGTACTTCCAAAGTAGAGATCTTACTGGGAACACTTTCGGGACAGTTTACATTTACCACAGCAGTTACCCATAGTTCGTTTAATACGGTTGTGGATGCAGCCACCGAAGATATTAATAAGGATGGGAACATGGATTTAATTGTGGCCAGTCGCAGTTCCAAGATCCTGACCTTTTTTTTAGGGAATGGCGACGGAACGTTTGCTTATTTTAATCAATTGAATACCAACCAGTACCTCGTTGGCATTCAAACAGGAGATTTTAATAACGATACCTATCCTGATATTGCAGCCATATCATCAAGCACAAACCTAAGCGTATATATTAATAACGCGGGTACAGGATTCAATGCGGCTCTTAATTATTCCATTGTATCAACCGCAGCGCAAATTCAGGCGGCCGATATCAACCATGATGGGAACCTTGATTTACTGACAGCAAACAACACCAATAAATCGTTTTCTGTTTTTTTTGGATCGGCTTCAGGCACATTTTCAACAGCGGTAAACTATACGATAACAGGTAATGGCAGCCCTGTTTCCATAACCGTAAACGATTTAAACAATGATGGTAATGAAGATGTAGCCCTTTGTTGCAGGGACAATATGAGCATATTGACCTATTTTGGGAACAGCGCGGGTACATTCGCGTTTAATTCCGTTACGTATCAAACACAGATTTTTTCACCTTACAAGATCATCAGTGCCGATGTTAACCAGGATTCATACACCGACCTGGTAATCCTGGATGACATAAGTTTCGCCTTTGAAATTATTGACGGAAGCGCCGGCTATTTATACAACACAATGAAGCGTTATGCCGTTGAGGCTAATGGAAGGGATTTAATGTATAATGACATTGATAATGACGGATCGTTTGAATTGCTCTTCCTGGATTCACAATTAAAGATTGTAGATATTGAAAACGGAAAAGCAGTAGCCGCTCAAAATTTTTTGACAAAAACCAATGCCATTGGCATGGCCACCGCCGATTTTAATAACGATGGCCGGTTGGATTTTGCGCAGTGTCATGATTTCGCAAACACGGTATCTGTGATGCTGGCCAATTCCGCTAGCGGATATAGCTTAACGCAAACCTATACCGTGGGTACCAGGCCAAACAGTGTTGTTGCCGACGACGTTGATGGCGATTCGGATATCGATTTGATTGTGAGCAACTATAACATGAGCAAGGTAAGTGTTTTAAAGGGGTTTGGCAACGGCACTTTTACCTTGTCGGCTCAATTTCCGGTTCAATCGGGCCCTGGCAGGCTTTGCCTGGCAAACTTAAATAACGACAGTTATAAAGATGTGGTCGTAACAAACTATTTTTCCCATTCCATTTCTGTGTTGCCATCAAACGGAAACGGGACCTATGGAACGGCCATAAATTTTTCGGTTGGCCTTAATCCTACCGATGTTTTTAGCACCGATTTTAATAACGACGGCATGAGTGATCTTGCCATTTCAAATTATACCGATAGCAGCCTATACCTGTTATATGGCAATGGAAACTTTATCTTTAATAACCAGCCTGTTTTGCGAGCCGGAAAAAACCCTGCCGCGGTTACATCAAACGATTTTAATAATGATGGATACAAGGACATTGCGGTAGTGAATACAGGCGCAAAAACACTATACGTTTACCTTAACTCAGTTAGCGGCTTTTCAACCAGCTACACTTCCTACCCAATTGGAACCAGCGGCTCTGATGTTGCCTCGGGCGATTTTGATAACGATGGAAATGTTGACATCGTGGTGTCCAACGCTACTGCTGGCAAGGTGTATTATTTTGCCGGCAGCCCTGCAGGCCTTTTTACTTATAAAACGTATTACCAGGTAAATTATAATGCAAAGCGCCTCCTGGTTGCCGATTTTGATGGCAACAATACCAGCGACATTGCCGTGTGTGTCGACAACAATAACAATCAGTTATCCATGCTGTATAATTGCGGATCATTTACACCAACCTCAATTAATGCAACTTATGAAAAAGAGGATTTGTACAAAGTGTTTCCAAATCCATTCGATGCATATTTAAATGTTGAAACGGCAGCATCAAACGAGGCGCGTACGGCCGAACTCTATAATATGCTTGGCGAAATGGTAACATCTTATGCTCTTAGCAACGATCAGGAAATGATTAGCACGGCATCGTTAAAACCGGGTTTATATATTTTGCTGCTTAAGAACAAGCAACATGAAACTGTACAGAAAAGCAAGGTGATAAAAAAACAGTAAACTAATTACAAAACAGGGAATCATGGAACGGATATGGATTTATACATTAAGTAAGGAATTGGAACCGGAGCAGTTAATTGATTTTACTTCACGCTGCCGGCATTTTACAAGCACCTGGACAGCGCATGATGTGAGCCTCGATGCGTCATTTGAATTGTACCACAAGCGTCTGCTCATCTTTAAAGTAGATGAATCAAAATACAATGCCAGTGGTTGCAGCATTGATAAGCAGGTTCGTTTTGTAAAGGACCTGGAACAGGCATTTTCACTGGAATTATTGAACCGTTTGCTGGTGGCTTATGAAAAGAACAATGAGGTGCAGGTGGTGAAACAATCGCAAATTTCGGAGCTCCTGGCATCAAAGGAGATTGATGAGAATACGCTCATCTTTAATAATACCATCTCCCAGTCTACCGACCTGGATGGTAATTGGAAACAGCCTTTGGGTCAAACCTGGTTGGCTAAGTATTTAACGTCGCACACTGCGTAACCAAATCTCTTAAATGAAGCTTGAAAAAATTAATTTCAGAGGTTTATCATTGGCTACGTATAGCAATGAGAATAAAGGAAAAACACCAATCCTTTTTGTGCATGGCAATTCCATGTCAAGCAAGATATGGGAAAAACAATTCAAGAGTTTCCTGTCCCAAAAATACCATTTAGTAGCAGTGGATATGCCGGGCTGCGGTGCGTCTGATCGTTCACATGATCCCGGAAAAGATTACAACTTATCCGATATTGGCGATGCTCTTGTTGCAGCGATCGATCATTACAAACTTGAAAATTATTGTGTTGTTGGTTACAGTTTAGGAGGCAATGTGGTGCTGCAAAATGTTTTAAAATTTGAAAGCTGCAAAGGCGTTTTTATTAACTCGGTGCCTGTAACCATGCCGCTTATGATGGATAAAATGTATTTGCCAAATCCCGATTTAGGCATCATGTTCCAGGAAGAGTATACAGAAGATGCTTTGGATAGAATCCTTAACAACTATTTTGTTGACCCCTCCGTCATCCCTTCTTTCCTTAAATCGGAATTTAAACAATCGGATGGTCTATTACGACAGGCGATTATGAATAACATTGTTGAAGGAAAACTGGTTGACGAAGTTGTAACCCTGAACCAGGCGGGCATTCCTGTTGCTTTTGTAAGTGGTGAATACGAACGCGTAATGAACAACAATTACTTCAGCACGTTTTCTTCAAAAAACACATGGAAAAACGAGGTGCAGCTCATCCCTATGGCAAATCATTGCCCTCAGTGGGAAAATCCTGAAAAATACAATGCCTTACTGGATAGTTTTGTAGCAGTTTGTTATCAAGCTTAAACCAACCCGTTTGAAGTAGCATAATTAATAAGTTCGGCCACATTTTTCACCCCGGTTTTTTCTAAAATATTCCTGCGGTGAGCGTTCACAGTGTATACACTTATGCGAAGCTTTTCTGCAATTTTAGCGGTACTTAAACCATTGGCAATTGCCGTTATAACTTCGTTTTCACGAACGCTAATGCTCGAGGGTTTTTCAAGCGACATGTTAAACGATTCATAATGGGGAATAACTTCGCCCTTTCTCTTACCCGGGTAAGTCACGGTAAAAATCACCGAGTCGTTGGTTTTATAAGGTGTAATATCGGTTACGGTAATCAGGCCCAATAAGGGGTTGTTGTTTTCATCCGCTTCCAGGATCACCAGGTTTTGCAAAATTTTTATGACTTTGCCGCTTTTGTGACTGATGCGGTAGTTATAGGAAAACTTATAGTTTGAAACCTTGTCGCAAGGAATGGTGTGCATTATTCCCAGCATTTTTGGAAAGATCTTGTCATGAATAATAAAGCGGTCGGTATCATTCATTAAGGTATGCCAGAATTGGGCCCCCTGCTCAAGCAAAACGTCATTTTTCAAGCCGGTAAATACTTCAGCCACATTTTCGCTTATGTAAACATACTTTGCCGTTCTGTAATCCAAAACAGCCACGCCATGAGGCATGTTATCGAGAACTTTTTTGAAAAAGGAATTAACGGCAAATTGCTCATTGGAAGACAGCTTATCCAAAGACGAGTACTTTTTTTTAAGTACCTCAAGATAACCTATGAAGGCGTTTTTTTTGACATTCATATCACTAAACTACAACCAAATTACGAAACAAAAATAGTTAGAATTAACTATTGTACTGCTTTTTGCCCGGGTTTAATTTTAATGAAAATTCATTTCAACACATTTGAAAAGCATAACAATGAACAAAACGAGTTTAGTCGCTATTTTTTTAATTTTTATTGTATCAATTGCCAGGTCGCAACCTGATTATTTATACCGCGATAGCTTGGGCGCTGTGTTAAATATAGAAGCCGATTTTATAACTTATGGGTCAAGTGGTTTTACAAAAATAAATAATGATGGCGATACAATTTTTTGCAAGAAAACCTTACCCTCGTCTAAATGTTTGAACCTGACAAACGGAAACATCTTATTTTACACCTACAACTCTCAAAGTTTGACTATCACAAAAGTGGATCAAAACGGGAATGTTGTATACAGGAAGTTGTATAACTTTCCCGTAAATACGTTTTCAGGCATGTTTGTGTTTGAAGACACGTCAAATAATAACTGCTTGTTTGTATCAAGCAAAGGCCTTTTAAAAATTGATAATTCAGGGAACATCCTGTTTTCAAAAAAACTGGAAGTAGATCCCGGTAATAATCCGTTTCAATATGTGCTAACAGCGCAAAACATAAGCATTCGCTACGCCGCCAGGAAAGGCAACAACATATTACTATTAGGCACGATGCCTTCCGTATTGTCAATTAATAATTATGGCAGATGTTGGGCAGAAATGGACATGAATGGTAATATTTTATCCTTTGAAGTATTTAAGGGAGGCTCTAATACCCTTGACATGGTAGATCATTTCAGTTACCAGAGTTCGTTTGTTACAAATGCATATCAGGAAATGTACATTACAGATAATTCCCACACAGTGACAAGGATTTTTTACGACATGACACAGGAAGGATATTACAGTGTTCTATCCCTTGCCAAGATCACTGCAAATAATTACATCGCGCTGCTGGTTAATAATTCACCAAACCCCCCGGTTTATAAACTCAGGAACTATAATTTTCTCACAAATACATATAAGGAGATAGAATTAAGTAAAATTTACGGCGGGCGTTTAACCAAATCAGGAACTATTGGGTTTAAAAAAGTTAAAATGTACGATGCATCCAATGTTTTAGTGTTGGGAGATTTTAATACAACCTCTGCGCCCTACTACTTAAAGCTAAATGCCAATTTTGTGGCCGATTCCTGTTTTTTGAAATATCCTGTCACAACTCATGCCATCCCATCTTATCCTATTAGTACAACTACAGTTTCCGCTTATGCATACATTACGCCGGCCGTATCTTACACATCGGCTACCATCACAAGTATAACCATATCTAACAGGTATTTTAAAACGCGTACTACAGCATTGCCAAAAATTCAAACTATCTCTGTCACACCACCAGTTTGTTTCAACAGCAACAATGCTGCCGTTACAGCTACCGGTATTAACGGCTGGCCGTTAAATCACATGAATAATCCCGGGTACAGTTTTAGTTTATATAATTCCCTTGGAACGTTAACAGGGCTTAGTAATTTATCAGCCGGTAATTATACCCTGTTCATGAAAGATTCGTTAGGATGCAGAAGCTCACAAACTGTTAGTATAACCAATCCGCCGGTCCTGGTACCTTCCCACACTATACTCACAAATCCGGTATGTTTTAATACAAATTTTGCCACCGTTCAATTTACCGCTACCGGAGGCGTTCCCTCATACAGTGTTTCTGCTTTAAACGGAGCACCCTATACAGCCTTTAACAACACCATGAACCTGGCGCCAAATACGTCTTATAGTGTAACAATGAAGGATAGCCGGGGATGTACAAAAAACGATACGCTAACCATTACAACAAGGCCCTACTGGGCCATACTTGAAAGAACAAAGAAAAACTGCATTAACCCGGCAAATGTTGGAGCGTTGCAGCTTATACCCGTTAACAGTATTTCACCGTATGCCTTTACCGTAAATGCTCCCAATACAACAGTTTATCCCGATTCCGCCAAAGCTTCAAACTTACCTTCGGGCAATTACTCTTATACAGTAACAGATAATGTTGGTTGTTCAATTAATGGTGTTGTAAATGTTGTTACCGCTGACCCTGTTAACTTATCAGTAACCAGTACAGTTGTTTGTAACGGAAACGATGGTGCAATAAGTCTGGCTGCTCCTTTTGACACATCCTATACCTATCAATGGAACATCCCAAATCAAACACAGAAAACATTAAACAACTTGTCCCCGGGAGTCTACTCTTATACCGTTACCGAAGAGAATAATTGCAGGCATTTTGGAAGCTATACGCTGGATCCGCCGCCGGTAACAACAGTGGTATCTAATTATACAACAACGTGTAATGATCCTGTACAGATCAATGGGAGCTCTAACTATTCAATGTCATATAACTGGTACCCTCAAACAGGTGTTGCTTCACCAAATAGTTTAAATACGTTAATTTATCCCACCCACTCGGGCAATTACACATTGAATGCCTATTACCAGGGCTGTTCAAAAAACTATCCCGTAAACATTCATGTTAATTACCCTTCCAATTTTTCATACACTACCAACAGTTTAAGTGTTACGTTCAGCATGAGCGATATGCCCTATTGCACCGGAAATAGTTTTATGTGGGATTTTGGAAATGGGATGCAAAATACAGTCGCGCCTAATCCGTCCGTTACCTATAATTTACCGGGCCTGTACACCGCATGTTTAAAATGCGGCACCGTACCCCAGGCATGCATTGCCTGCACAACATTTAGCTTGCCCTCAAATGCAGCAGGCGGCACCGATGTGAGTGTCTTTGAATATAAGGATGCCTCTTTGGGAATCAAGTGCTACCCTAACCCAAATAATGGAAATTTTTTCATTGATTCTGAAAAAGAAACGTCACTAACGATTACTACGGTATTGGGTGAAATACTATTAAAACAAACATTGCAACCCGGTAAAAATGAAATTGACCTGAGCAACCAAAGTAATGGCATTTATTTTATAAAAACAGAGCATTCAACTTTTAAAATTATGAAACAATGAAAAAACTGGCATTATTCTTTTTGATTTTTCCATTTACCGGGCAGGCACAAACTTACGGCCTTTCGAGGTTAACCGATATCTGCTCTGGTAGTTGCAACTCTGTACAAGCTATCATATCGTATAAAGGGCTGGTTTATTTTGCAGGTACTACTGCAGCAAATGGTTTAGGGCTTTATAAATCGGACGGTACTGTAGCAGGAACAGTATTAGTAAAAGAGTTGAACAGTACCGATATGACCCAAAACAATAATTATGCGACAGAAGGGCCGGTAACGGCAAATGGAATTTTTTATTTTGGAGCAAAAGACAATACATCACCAGGTATAAAATTATGGCGCAGCGATGGAACCGCAAGCGGCACCTATGTGCTAACCGGCCCAACCCAGCCAACAAATATTGTAGAGTTGAATGGCTTTGTTTTGTTCCTGGGCTACGATGCCGTAAACGGTGGCGAACTATGGCGGAGTGATGGCACACAGGCCGGAACTTATTTGGTAAAGGACATTAATCCCGGAACAGCATCTTCACTAACTATTCTTAACTATTACAGTGTTTTGAACAACAGGCTTTATTTTTATGCTGTTGATGGTGTACATGGAAACGAAGGTTGGGTAAGTGATGGAACATCTGCCGGTACATTTTTAATCAAAGATCTGTGTCCTGGTTCAGGTGATGGTTATTTCCAAAATCCCATTGTGTATAAAAATGCTGTATATTATAATGGCTACTCACCAACAACAGGTTCGGGTGTTTATAAAACCACCGGTGTGGCGGGCGATCCCACACTGGCAATGAACATGAGTTGGAGCTATATACCGGCAATTATCAACGATACACTTTATTTTGCAGCTTATGCTAATCCCACAGCAAACTATCAATATAATTATGAATTGCATTGTACCGATTTTAGCTCTTTACAACCAACACTTGTAAAAGATATAAGGCCCGGAAGTACTAATTATCCAAACCTGTTTTTTATGACGGCGATTGATAATCACGTGTATTTTGAAGCCGATGATGGAATACACGGGCAGGAAGTATGGATCAGCGGAGGGCATTTATACGACACACAGCTTTTAAAAGATATTAATCCCGGAAGCGGAGGTGGAGCCTATACGTCCTTCTTTAGAAAAGCGAATGGAAAAGCTTATTTTATTGGGCAGGATGCCGCTGCAGGCAGGGAAATATGGGAAAGCGACGGTACGGCTTCGGGTACGGTTGTTTATGACATACTCCCCGGAACCTCTGGCGCTAATCCATTCAATTGCAGGGACTATAACGATGAACTTTATTTGAGAGCAAGTGACGGGATTACAGGAACCGAATTGTGGAAAATTGGAAGCGGAGTAATAGGAATTGAAGAATTTGAGAACAGCACTGACGGAATGAAAATCTATCCAAATCCTGTAGTTGGAATTGTTACTGTTGAATCGCAGAAAAAGGGAACAATAACTGTATGCGATATTCTTGGAAATAGAGTATGGGCTCAAACAATAGAACAAGGTAAAAATGAAATTAACCTAAGTAACCTAAGTAGCGGAATTTATTTTTTAAAAGCCGGTAGCTTTACCCATAAGTTCATTAAACAATAACATACATCATGAAAAAAACAATAATCATCCTGGGAATAACCTCTTCGCTTATCTTTATGGTTTGTTGTAAGAAAAAGGATTCAAAGACAGCGGATAATTCAACGTCAACTACTACCGGTTATACAGCCGGTAATCCGCAACAAACATTGGATCAGATATTAACGGGTGGAGGAAATGACACCACTAACTGGAAATCAACAACCATGTGCGGTTACCCTCCATGCAACTTTGCATCGCCTCCTACCGAGTATAATTTTACGTTTTATCCCAACCATACCTGCATTACGCCAAGTTACGGGGGGCCTCCAGGCGGTAATTGCACATTTACGCAATACGATAGTCACACCTGGCAGATCATAAATGATAATGGCACAACAGCGCAGCTTGTTTCAACCAGCGCAGGAGGTCCTACAGGAACCATAACGGTATCCTCGTACAACAACGGTCAATTTGTTTTTTCAAATGGCTGTGTTTATACCAAACAGTAATTTATAAAGGCTTGTTATTTTATAAACCCACTCTCTTCGCTATCGCAATGAAAGCGCGGTTGTTTTTTTGGTTCAGGCTTTATCACTTTGGCACCTTTATTTTTCTCCGCAATTAATTTAGTAATTAAGCGGGCGCGTTCTTTTTTAATATCCTCGCGCAGTTTGGCATCATCATCCACATCGTAATAAATTTGCCCGTCGATAATGGTTTTGTTCACTTTGGCATAAATGCTCAGTGGGTTATCGGTCCATAAAACCAGGTCGGCCACTTTGCCCACTTTAATGCTTCCCACTTTATTGTCGATATGCAACATTTTCGCAGGGTTTAATGTTACCAGTTTTAAGGCCTGTACCTCTGTTAAACCACCATACTTAATAGATTTTGCAGCTTCCTGGTTCAGGCGCCTTCCCATTTCAGCATCATCCGAATTAATGGCGGTATTCACCCCCGCTTTGGTAAGCATGGAAGCGTTATACGGAATGGCATCCATTACCTCCAGTTTATATGCCCACCAGTCGGCAAAGGTAGAGGCGTTGGCGCCATGCGCTTTCATTTTATCGGCCACTTTATAACCTTCCAAAATGTGTGTAAAGGTGTTTACTTTAAAATGCATGCTATCTGCTACGTGCATCAGCATGTTTACTTCGCTTTGCACATAACTATGGCAGGTAATAAAACGTTTGCCATCAAGCACTTCAACAAGCGCATCCAAATCAAGGTCCTTGCGTGGCGATACAATTTTCCCCGCTTCAATTTGTTTAGGGCTAAGCTTGCCAAAATCTTCCCATTGTTTTTTATAGGCTTTTGCACGGGTAAAGTAATCGTAGTACAATTGCTCCACACCCATGCGGGTTTGTGGGAAGCGTTGTACATCAGGGCTTAGGCCATTCGAATGCTTTACGTTTTCACCCAAAGCAAATTTAATGAAGCCATCCGCTTTTTCGTATTTAAACTCCTCGGGGGTTTTTCCCCAGCGCAGTTTAACAATAGCGCTTTGCCCGCCAATGGGATTGGCAGAGCCATGCAGCAATTGCGCAGTGGTAACACCGCCCGACAGTTGCCTGTAAATATTAATATCATCCGGGTTAATGACATCTCCCATACGTACTTCGGCACTGCTTGCTTCAGCTCCCTCATTCACACTGAATAAAGCAATGTGTGAGTGCTCATCAATAATACCTGGTGTCAGGTGCATGCCTTTAGCGTCGATAATTTTGGCAAAAGCAGTTCTTGGCGCGTCAATATTTGGGGCAATGCGAACAATTTTCCCATCAACCACATACACATCCTGTTCGGTTAAAATTGAGTCTGCTTCGTTGGTCCAGATCGTGGCGTTTTTAATCAGTACCGCGTCATAACGTTTTTTAAATTTTGCCCAGGTGTCTTTTAGTTGTGCCTGTAACCCTACCACTTCGGCTTCAGGCTCGCCATAAGCACCAAAAGGATAATACACTTTACCAATGTCAGGCTTTTCCTTTTTAGCCATTGCCGGTTTTGCTTTGGCGCTATCCGTTGAGTTGATCCAGGTCATTTTAAAATCAACCCAGGCTCCGTCTGCATACTGCCCTTTTCCGTCAAACTCTTTTAATGCTTCATTGTAATTACCTGATAAACGCAAGGTTAAAGTTGTATCATAAGGAAAACTAAGTGTCAGTAAATTATTCTTAAAACCAATGTTCGCTTTCGATTTCAGGCTGTCTTTCAACTGCACCATGCCATTGTAATTATCCTGGTCTTTGCTCACATTCAGGGTATAGGTGTTTGAACCAACGGTCAGTTTGTAATTCCCTTCTATGGCAGGCAGCGACAGGTCGTTGTAAGTATGTTTAATGCCATTGCTCCAGGTTTCATAAATAACGGCATCTTCTTCAAACACCGGCTTTGAAGTAATAATGAAATTGGCATACATGCCTTTTTTCAGGCTGCCTACCTTATCCTGCACGCCAATAAAATTGGCCGGGGTATAAGTTAAGGCACGCAAAGCAGTTTTTTCGGATAGGCCATATTTAATGGCTTTTCTTACGTTCTTTAAGAACAGTGATTTGTCTTTCAGGTCGGCGCTGGTAATGCAAAACTGAACATAGTTTCTTTCGAGCATAGCCAAATTAACCGGTGCCATTTCCCAGTGCTTCATGTCGGTAAGTGAAGCCTGTTCGGCATCATAGGGATCTTCCACATCCAATGCTTCCGGAAAATTAACAGGCATGATGAATTTTGAAAAGGTGTTTTGAATGTCGTACAAACGTTGGTATTCGTTTCCACCGCCTTTAATGATGTATTTGACCTTAAACTCATCGCCTACTTTTTTTCCCTGCAAGTCGTTGTACCTGTCGTTTCCTTCAAAAATGGATGGAAGCTCCTGTAATTTATTAAAGGCATCCAGTGTAATGTTGTATTCTGTTTTTGTTTCGTTGGCTTTATACCAGGCGGCATCGTAATAGGTTTGGCGGAGCAATGCAATGGCGCCCATGAGCGAAGAAGGGTAATCCTGTGGCGATGTGCCTTTGTTGAAGGAATAAAAACCCGCTGCCCGGTCTTTAATAACGCTTTCATTTTCTTTGGCATTACACAGGTTTACCAATGCGCCGCTTCCTCTCACAATTCCATCTTTGCCGGATGTGAGCACAGCACCAAAGCCTTGTTTTCTTAGCTCATCGGCTTTTCCCTGGTTATGTAAAAACACTTTTTGAGCTTCCATGTCGCTTTTAATGGCCTGGTTCCAGCCAAAGGCGCCTTTTTTTGGTGCGTCGGGCTGGTCAATCCTTTTCACGTCAGGCATCCCATAGTCGCTGTAAAGATCAATGAAAGCGGGATAAATGTGTTTGCCTTTCAAATCAACTGCAATGGCTTCTTTAGGGATCTCAATCTTTTCGCCAGCGTTCAGCACCTTTCCGTCCTGTACCAGTAGCGTGGCATTCATAATGGTGGCATCAGCATCCACATGCAGGGTACAATTGCTAAACGCATAAATGGTATGCAGTGGATTAGGCGCTCCGTTAACCGGAAAAGTGGTTTGGGCAATGTAAGATTGTGAAATAAAAAAACCCGGAAATAAAAGCAAAATGAGTTTACGCATAGTTGTGAATTAGGTGTAACAAATATAACATAATAGGAAAAGGATTAAAATTGCCGCCCTGCATTTAATTAAATATAAATTGTTAATTTTGATGAAATAAACCAAACACTATGGCAACAGGCATGCTTCATTCGCACACGTTATTTGTGGTGCTTTTCACGCTGATCTATTTAGTAAAAACAATTTTATTATTAAGCGATCGGGATGAACTGCTGGAGAAATTCAAAAAGAAGACCAGGATACTCGAAATGATCGTGAGCTTTGGTTTCCTGGCTACCGGTATTTATTTAATGACACAACTGCCTGAGATCAACCAGTTTCTTATTGTAAAGGTGAGCCTGGTATTCCTGTCAATTCCATTAGCGGTTATTGGCTATAAAAAGAAGAACAAAGTGCTGGCAACCCTCTCATTTTTCCTCATTGTAGTGTCGTTTACACTGGCCTACAAATCAAAAGCGGCCAAAGCGGGCGATAAGATCGTAGCGGTTGACGGAAAGCAGATTTTTGAAGAGAAATGTACGCTTTGCCATGGAAGCGATGGAAAATTAGGATTGAACGGTGCCAAGGATCTTACTGTATCGCAAATGAACCACAACGATATCATCACATTAATAGCAACCGGTAAAAATGCCATGCCGGCATTTAACACAACCTTGTCCCATGAGCAAATGGAAGCAGTGGCCGCTTATGTTGAAACCGATTTAAAAGGAAAATAATTACATTGAAACCGGACCCAAAAGCAACTACCGATCACCAAACTCCCTCCGCTGTTTTAATTGGCGTTATCAATAAACAGCAAAACGAAACGCTGGCGCACGAGTACCTTGATGAGCTGGCTTTTTTGGCGGAGACCTATGGCGTTGAAACCAAAAAGATCTTTACCCAAAAGCTCGAAAAACCTGATAAAGCAACCTTTATTGGTAAGGGAAAACTAAATGACGTTAAGACCTACATTAAAGAAAACAACATCAGCGTAGTGATCTTTGACGATGAGTTATCGCCTTCGCAACAACGAAATTTGGAAAAAGAGATCGGTAAAAAAATTCTTGACCGTACCACTCTTATTTTAGAAATATTCTCACAACGTGCGCAAACGGCCCATGCCAAAACACAGGTGCAGCTGGCGCAGTATCAATATTTATTGCCGCGCTTAACGGGTATGTGGACCCACCTGGAGCGTCAGCGTGGCGGCACCGGCACACGTGGCGGGGCAGGTGAAAAAGAAATTGAAACGGACAGGCGTATTGCCCGCGACCGCATTGCCCAGCTTAAGAATGACCTGAAGGTGATTGACAAGCAAATGGCCACACAGCGCAAAAACCGCGGTGAGTTTGTGCGGGTAGCTTTGGTTGGATATACCAACGTGGGTAAATCCACCATTATGAACCTGGTGAGTAAGAGCGAAGTGTTTGCCGAAAATAAATTATTTGCAACACTGGATACAACGGTGCGAAAAGTGACCATTGATAACCTGTTCTTCCTTTTGAGCGATACGGTTGGCTTCATTCGCAAACTACCAACCCAATTGGTGGAAAGTTTTAAAAGTACCCTGGATGAGGTGCGTGAAGCCGATGTATTGATTCATGTGGTGGATATTTCGCATCCTAATTTTGAAGACCATATTCATGTGGTGCGCCAAACGCTTACCGATATTGGCGCCGGCGATAAAAAAACAATCCTGGTGTTCAATAAGATCGACGCGTTTAAGTATGTAAAAAAAGATGAGGACGACCTCACGCCAATGACCCGGGAAAATTTATCGCTGGAAGAATTGAAAAAAACCTGGATGAACAACCTGCATGAAATACCTCTGTTCATCAGCGCTCAAAAGAAAGAGAACATTGCCGATTTTAAAAAAACAGTGTATGATGTGGTAAAGGAAATTCACATCAAACGCTTCCCGTATAATAATTTGTTTTATTAAGTGTTGAAACACTTGTCACTTCGAGTAAAATTTGCTGCCTCTTTGCAAATTTGTATCGAGAAGTGATGACGTAGAAATAGTTCTCGATACGTTTTTTGTAAGAGGCAAACAAAAAACACTCGAACCGACAAAAAAAGTTACTTCACCTCAATCTCATCAATAAAGATAAAGGCCTCACCGCCATTGCCCTGGTGCCATTGCGGAAGTTTGCCATAGTTAAAAGCCTTTACTTTTACATAGCGGGTGCTTACTTTTGTGGGTAAAGTTGAGCTGAACGACCTGATTTGAATGGAATAATCCTCGGCCGCCACACCATTTTCAATAATGCCGAACAGGATGTAGTTTTTACCATCTTCAGAAATAAAATACTCTACCTTTTTCGGAAAAATGATCCAGGAGCGTGTGTCCTGTAAAAAGCTTGAGGTGATGGATTGGATTTGTGTTGGTTTTCCAAGATCGATCACGCTTTCAAAATCCTGTCCCTGGTAGCCCTGCCAGCCTCCGCTTTTCCAGTTAGTCGTGCCGTGCTGTCCGTCAATGATGCCGTCATCACCGCCGGCATCATACTGGCGGTTGTAGTTCCCCTGCAGGCTCACCTTCCAGTTATTGGGCTTTTTGTAAACGTAACTCACGGTTGTACTGCTGCTGTCGTTGCCTGAATAGGCTTTGGCTTTTATCACAACGGTAGAGTCGCACACAAAGGTATGGGTGTATACCGCCGAGCGCTTTGTGGGTTCTGTCCCGTTGAGTGTATAAACTATTTTATCCTTTGCTGAATTTGCAGTAATGGAAATAATACTTTTCTCATTCCTGTTCTTTGCGGAGTTATTAATAACAGGTGCCATTAATAAAGAGGAAGCAATAACTGTATGTGGCCGGTCGTTAACAGCTTTGCCAAAAGCATTGGTGCTGTCGGCTTTATCGCTCATGGTAAATTCCATTTTTCCGCCGTTAACAATAGATGTATGAGAAATAAACGAATGATTGCTTGCTTTATTATTCAGCTTAAATGACTGGATGTATTTTGAATTTTCTGTTTTGCTTTGTTTTAAAATGTCGAAATTCTTTCCATTCTCCAGATGAATGGTTACTTTATTAAATGCAGGTGCTCCAATGGCATATTCAGGCTGTCCAGGGCAAACCTGGTAAATGCCCATGGCACTCATCACGTACCAGGCGCTCATTTGCCCGCAATCTTCGTTGCCAATTAAACCATCGGGGTCGTTCTTATAAAACTCATTCAGGATCTGGTAAACCCTTTCCTGTGTCTTGTTGGGCTTGCCAACGTAATTGTACAAATAGGCCATGTGATGGCTAGGTTCATTGCCATGAGCATACTGGCCTATCAGCCCTGTAATATCAACCTGTTCGCGACCGCTGGTTTTTGATGAGGTAGTGAACAACTCATCCAGTTTTTGCTCCATGCGTTTTGCGCCGCCCATGCGTAACATTAAACCGTCAATATCCTGCGGTACAAAAAAGGTATACTGCCAACCGTTAGCTTCTGTGTAATAATTATTTACCTCGCTTGGGTCGAATGGATTAAGCCAACCGCCATTTTTGCGCGGCCTGATAAAGCCGGTTTGCGCATCGTATAAATTTTTATAGCCCTGGGCACGTTTTATGAGAAGAGCATAATCTTTTGTTTGATTTAATTTTTTAGCCATTTGGGCAATACACCAGTTGTCGTAAGAATACTCCAGTGTTTTGGAAACACTTTCCGATTCATCATCAATTTGTAAATAGGTATTTTTATTAAAGGTGGGGGTTCCCAGGTCCTGGTAGTTAGCAGCATCCATCATGGCCTTATAGGCAAGCTCCGGATCAATGCCACTAATATTCTTGGCATACGCATCGGCTATTACCGATACGCTGTGAAAACCGATCATGCAATTGGTTTCGTTGGCCGAGAGCTCCCACATGGGTAAGCGATTGCCTTCCTGGTGCTGACGCAAAAACGTCTTCACAATATCAGTGGTACGCTTTTGCTGAATAATAGTGAACAATGGATGTAAAGCCCTGAAGGTATCCCATAGCGAAAAAACGGTGTAAGGCACAAAACCGCTGGCTTCGTGAATTTTAAAATCACGACCTCTGTATTTTCCATCCACATCGGAAGCAACGGAAGGATGGATCATGCAATGGTATAAAGCGGTATAAAACAAAGTGCTTTTTTCAGCGTCTTCGTCTGAGACCTCTATTCTACTCAACTCGTTATTCCAGGCCTGTTTCGCGTCGGCCTTATATTTCTCAAAATCCCAGTGCGGCGCTTCGGCGTATAAATTTTTCATGGCGCCTTCGGCGCTTGTTTGCGAAATAGCCACCTTAATCATCAGGGGCTGATCGTCCTTCATGTCGAACTGAAAAAAACCACCCTCAGTTTTTTCTGTTTTTTTAGTTTGCGGAAACTTGGCGCCTTCCTGCATGGTGCTTAAGCCGCTCTTTTTGAACGGTTTGCTGAATTTTAAAGCGAAGTACACGTATTGTTCCCTGGCCCAGGCTTCACTCACGCGGTAACCAATAATGGTCACACTGTCAATAATAGTAATGTTGGACCTGAGGGTTTTATCCCTGTGCAGCAGGTCAATAATTACATTGGCCTTATCGGTTTTAGGGAAGGCATAGCGGTGAATGCCAACACGGGTAGTAGCGGTCAGTTCGGCTGTAATATGGTCGTCATCCAAATGCACCTGGTAAAAACCCGGCGAGGCTTTTTCTGTTAAGTGCGAAAAGTGCGACGAGTAATCTTTGTTCTTTAAACTTGGTTCGCCTGTAGTGGGCATTAGTAAAATATCACCATAATCACTTACGCCCGTACCGCTTAAGTGTGTGTGCGAAAAACCATAAATAACTGAATCGGCATGGTAGTAGCCACTGCAACCTTCCCAGCTTCCGTCAATGCGTGTGTCGGGGCTTAGTTGCACCATGCCAAAAGGCACTACAGCACCCGGAAACGTATGACCTGTGCCGCCTGTTCCTATGAAAGGATTAACACGACTGGCATAATCAGGCGTTTGCGAATGAGCCTTAAATGCAATTAATAGAATAAACAGTATAAACCATTTATAATTCATCATTCAAAATTTATAATTTGTTATTCCTCCTCGTCACTCAAATGCTCCAATAATTCCTTAGGATAATCTTCCTTTAAAATGTATACTCCCTGCATGGGATTTACAACCTCCTTAATGCTTTTGAGGTGCACAAAAAAATGAATGCCGTTCTTCGTTTCCTTTTTATCGGTTTTACTGATGGCGCGCTTTGAGAAAGGGATCAGTGTTTGTGAACCATTTTTCATGGTGCATTCAAGCACGGTCATGTCCGGAATTTCAAACGCAAATTCGTCGTCGTTGGGATAAAGGCCTCTTAAAACATAGGTAGTGTTATTAACCACTTTAAAATTGGTCACATCACCCTGAACTTCAAATTCATCTTCCCACAGGTATTTAATATTATCTTCGGTTTCCTCGCCTTCATTTTCCTTATCGGCATAAGCCTGGTTGAATTTGGAATTGACGAGCTTCACGTTTATAGTTACTTTCATTACAATTGTTGAGTTAATGATTTATAGAATTAATGAGATGATGATGTATTTGAGTCAAAATCGATGCCCTGATCCTTTAAAATTCTTTTTACTTTAAAAGCATACCAGGTTAAAAAGGCAAAGCAAATAACCGGAATAATATAGGACACGTGAATGTTTAGTTTATCGGCCATTAAACCCTGCATGGGCGGGATGAAAGCGCCTCCCAGGATCATCATGATGAGGAATGATGAAGCCTGGCTGGTATATTTTCCCAGGCCTGCTGTTGCCAGCGAAAAGATGCATGGCCACATGATGGAACAAAATAACCCGCCACTTAAAAAGGCAAACACGCTTAATTGCCCGGTGGTTAAAAGACCAATGAGCATGGCCACAGTACCAAGGCTGCCAAAAATAATGAGGGTTAAAGCGGGTTTTTGCTGCCCCATAAAGAATGCCGCGATCAGCAAAACAACGCAGATACTATATTTGTAAAACTGGGACGAATCGGCACCGTTCAAATGATTCATAAACAATACCAGGCACAGGGCTAAGAATGGAACTACAATGGTAAGGATGGTTTTCAAATTTTTACTAAGGTTAAAGGCGCCGATGGAACCTGTCCAGCGGCCAATCATTAAACTGCCCCAGTACAGGGAAATGTAGGGGCCAATTTCCGAATCCTGTAAACCACCGAAATCAGGAAGCTTTAACAGGGAACCTAAATTACTTTGTATGGAAACCTCTACACCCACATACACAAAAATAGCTAACATGCCAAGCAAAGCCTGCGGGTATTTTTTTTCTTCGAAACGGTTTTGTTGTTTAATGGTTTGGTACTGCATAACGAGTGTAATGAGCAACAAAACAAGAAAAGCCCCTATGCAACCTAAAAACACATAACCCTCAGAACCCGCTGCATAATCCTTTATGGTGCTGTAAAAGAACACAACAACAAGAAACACGATAATGCCCATGACAAAATGCAAGGGCGCTTTCAGAACTTTCATGTTGCTGTCCTGCTCTTCAATTTTAAGTTTTGGCATTTTAGTAAAATACAACACCACAGCGGCGATGGCAAAAGCGATGGCGAGAATAATATAAAGGGTATTAATGGATGAAATGGGTGCCGACTCTTTATCGGCGCCGGTAGCAATGGCTTTGCCAAATAGCAAAACACTCACCAGGATAGGGCCGATGGTTGTTCCGAAAGAGTTGATGCTACCTGCAAAATTTAAGCGGTGAGAGCCTGTAGCCGGATCGCCGATGTTTAATACCAAAGGATTGGCCGACGTTTGTTGCAACGAAAAGCCCAGCGCAATGATAAAAAAAGCCACGAGAATAAACGGAAACGAACCGCTGTTAACTGCCGGAATCATGATTAAAGCTCCCAGGATAGAAATGCCAAGGCCCAGCACAATGGTAGTTTTATACCCAATGCGGTTAATGAGATCGGAATTTAATTTTAATGAGATCATATACAATAGCAGGGAGCCAATAAAATAGGCACCGTAAAAGGCACTATCAATTAATTGCGACTGGAATTGGCTGAGCTGGAAATGCGTTTTACAAAAAGGAATGAAAATTCCATTGGATGCTGCCAGGAAACCCCAGAAGAAAAATACGGTGATGATGGAAACAAAAGAGGATTGTAGTTTCTGCATAAAATAAGCGAATTAATGATCTAAATTAGGGCATTATCATCCTTCAATTACCTGTTCTAAATCCATTTATTAACAACGCTCTTTTTACTACTTCTCACCGCCTCTTATAACTCATCAGTCATAACTCATAACTTTATACCATGCAACTACTGACCCCAAGCCATTGGCAGGATTATGAACTGATTGACTGCGGCGATTTTGAAAAGCTGGAACGCTTCGGTAAATTCATTACCATCAGGCCCGAACCACAGGCAGTATGGAAAAAAGTGTATTCTAACAGCGAATGGGAAAAGCAGGCGCATGTGCGTTTTGTGCCTAAAAGCAGCTCAAGCGGCGATTGGAAAATGCTGAAGAAAATGCCCGAGCAATGGACCATTGATTACAGTTTGCACGAAGAAGGAACAGCCAAAAAAGATACCATTACCTTTCGTTTGGGTTTAACCTCTTTTAAGCATGTAGGTATTTTTCCGGAGCAGGCCTGCAACTGGGATGTGATTTACAATTACTTAAAACCGCTGGAGAAACCAAAGTTCCTTAACTTGTTTGCCTACACAGGTGGTGCCTCCATTGCCGCCAGGGCAGCCGGTGCCGATGTAACGCACGTGGACAGTATTAAGCAGGTAGTGACCTGGGCCAATGAGAACATGCAGAAATCCAACCTCGACAACATACGTTGGATGGTGGACGATGCCCTGAAGTTTGTAAAGAAAGAACAGCGTCGCGGAAATTTGTACCAGGGAATTATTTTAGACCCGCCGGCTTTTGGCCACGGACCAAACGGCGAGAAATGGAAACTGGAAGATAATATTTTGGAGATGATTAACAGCGTGCTGGAAATTTTAGATCCTAAACAACATTTATTGATCTTAAATGCCTATTCATTGGGCTTTTCGGCGTTGGTGCCTCAGAATTTACTGGCGCCATTTGCGCACAAACACAAATCGCAATTAAACATCGGCGAATTGTATTTAAAAGCCAAAAGCGGCGTTAATTTACCTTTAGGAGTTTGGGGCAGGCTGGAGAAGAAATAGGTTCAAAAACATATGACCCCGAAGGGGTCATATGTATCTAACAAAATCAATTCCTATAGATATACGACCCCTTCGGGGTCGCATGAATCGAAAAGTAGCTATTAAAAAATCAACAACATGAAAAAGATCATCTCAAAATTTGCCTTGGTATTATTTTTTACTATTTGTTCAAACATCGGTTTTGCGCAAACGCAGGGAAAATCGTTATTGAATATGACAACTTATGAATCTATGGACGGAGGCTATAGCAAAATTATTGTTGTGGACAACGATAAGAAAATAGAAGAGATTGCACTTGCGAAATTTTATTACAAGGACCTTGAATTAAATCAAATTACTATTAATAAAACTTTGCTTAACTATCAAGAAAAAGGGTATAAAGTAATTTCTGAACTTCGCGGAGCAGTTGGTTTAATTATGGTACAACCTATCGTTTAGAAAAATAAAGAGACCCTGATCCGCCGGCTGGAGAAGAGGGTGACACACAAAGGTCATTACTTCTTCGCCGCGCCCCTCGTCAAAACGATCTTCGAAGGATTTAACTTCATCAATTTACTTTCGCGGAATGTTTCCATCCATTTAATGGCAACTTTTGCTTTCTGCATGTCGCCGGCATCTTTTACTTCATTAAATACCACCGAGAAATCATCGCTCTTGGCTTTTTCCAAAATAATGGATTTATGTTTTTTGGCGTTGGGATTATCGGAGCCATTTGGCATGACCAGCACCGCTTTATTAGGGTTAATGAGACCAACACCATCGCCGGTGTACACACATTCAAACTTGCCAACAGTTTTAGCGGTGGTAGCATCCGCTTTTTTTAAGGAGCAAGAAAAATTGCCGGCCGTAAATTCGTTTTTAGAAACCGGGATGTCAAAGTTTGGCGCATCGCATACTTTACCACCGGCTGAGGCCTTGTAAATTCCCGCCATTTCAATGGTAAACGATTCGGCCTGCATTTCAGAGCCTTTAAAGTCAAGCACTTCTATTTCTTCATCGTTTGGTGGTACAGCAAAGGTTTTATCACGGCTGGTTATTTTTTTATCGCCGGTCACATAAGTAAATTCCGAAGGTTTTACCAGCAGGTAATCATTGGTTTTGTTAAACACTTTTATCTTGAACTTTGCCTGTGGGCCAACTGCCACGGCATCTATAACATAAACCTTATAGTCGTCTGTTTCCAGGGTGGCATCGGCATAAACAAATTTCTCATCGTCTTTGGGCTTTTTTTCTTTCTCCTTTTTCTGAGCAAATGAATTCAGTCCCAATAACAACGCGCTGGCTAATAAGATGTGTTTCATATAAAACAATAAAGTGATTTGATAAACAAATATACTTTAATAGAAAGAAAGAAAGCCATATTTTCCCAAAATTTATCTTAATTTTGGGAATGCATATTGATATCATTACGGTTCACCCACCTTTACTGGAAAGTCCCTTCAGTCATAGCATTTTGAAACGTGCCGTGCAAAAAGGGCTTGTATCGGTGAATGTGGTAGACCTGAGGCCCTATGGTATCGATCCTCATAAAAAAGTGGATGATTACGCTTTTGGCGGAGGAGCCGGAATGGTAATGATGATAGAACCAATTGCCAATTGCATTACCGAACTTAAAAGCAAGCGCCATTACGATGAAGTGATTTACATGACGCCTGATGGTGAAACGCTGAAGCAAAGCACCTGCAACCATTTATCGACCTTGCAAAACCTGATTATTTTGTGCGGGCATTACAAAGGCATTGATGAACGCCTGCGCGAGCATTTTATTACCAAAGAGATCTCTATTGGCGACTATGTGCTGAGTGGCGGCGAATTGCCGGCCGCTGTTTTATGCGATGGCATTATCCGCTTAATTCCGGGAGTATTAAATGATGAAACCTCAGCTTTATCGGATTCGTTCCAGGACAATTTGTTATCGCCGCCGGTATATACGCGTCCTGCTGATTATAACGGCTGGAAAGTACCGGAGATTTTAACCAGCGGCAATACACCTAAAGTAGAAGAATGGAGGCATGAAAAGGCGCTTGAACGCACAAAACAACGCCGCCCCGATCTTTTAAAATAAGTCATCATGAAACAGATATTTCTTTTCATTATCCTGGTTTCGCTTTTCTTTTCCTGTTCCAAAAAAGAAGATCCGCTTGAACGTGAGCGAAAAGAAATGAAGGAGTTCTTTGATAACTCCGAATTGCTGGTAGCTTACAAAGGCGTTAAAATTGCGTTAAGGGTCGATTATTCCGACAAGTCGAAACAAAATGTGAAGATCAGCGAAACAGGCTTAAAAACATTTTCGGCCATTGCCACCCTGCTAACTACTGATACTATTGCCCTGAACCTGGAAACAGCGTATACCACTTACCAGCAGGTAAAAACCCTTTATGAATTAAAAAAAGAGATCAACGGGATCAATGAAGATGAGCTGCCAACGATCCTTAACCGCTTGTCGGTGATAGAACAGGCATTTACCAATTCGTCTTCATTCTCTACCGCCCTGCAGAAAGACCTTTTCGGAACGTATAACAACAGCACTGAGCATTTTGTACTGGGTAGTCTTTGGTTCATTACACATGGCGCGCCACCTGATATGTATGTTTACGAAGCGGCGCAGGTGAATACGGATGAGATTACAAAAGCCGACCAACATGCCCTGGCCTGCCTGCTAAAGGCTTTGGTTTGCAGCGAACGGGAATGGTACTACACCTCCGAAAAAAGTTCAACCGATTACATTGATTACCTAACGACCCATAAAAAAGAAGTGCTGGAGGCAACGTATTACCTGGACAGCGTTCCGGGCGCTGATCTCGAAAAGCGTTTTTATGAATTAAGAAGCCTGGGCTATGCCCTGCGTGCTTATGCAAAAGATAAGAGCGGCAGGGCAGAAGAGGCCAATAAGGATTACGATCTGTTTGTGAACGATTTCGAAAAAGCGGACCTTAACAATAAAGAACTCTGTTTTTTCTCCGCCTATATCTGCATTAAAAATAGTAAAAATGAACAGGCTGAACATTTCCTGAAACGAATGGAACAAAGCAAAAGCTATAACGACCGCGATAAGCAAACAGTGGCAGAGCTAAGGAATTTTATGAAGGAAAAGAACAACGAGAAGTTCAATAAATACTTCGACAGCTTTTCACTTTCACGCATTGCCTTCGGCTATATTTATGACCTGTCAGTGAATTCCAACATGGCAAAAAAGCTGCAATCGGGTACCTATTCCAAAAAACTGGTAGCCATGCCCCAAAAAGTGAATACCGCTCTCAATTATTCGGAAACCCTGATGAATACCGATAGCCTTGCCAGTAAGGCCAAAGAACTGGTGAATGGATTGTTTAAATAAAAACTATTTTGTCACCCTGAGCGGAGTCGAAGGGCGTTCTAAAATTATTTCCAATTGTTCTCGACTCTCACGACGCGTCGTGACGAACTGACACAGACTTAAAAATACGTTAAACAAACACCGGCTTGTTAATTATTCCTTTTCAAAGATGCTTTGGGGTTTTATATCCTCCTTACTTTAGTGGGAATTAAAACAAGAGGAACGTGTCGAACCGGACTACAACCCAAAAATTAAGAACTTCATCGGTTACGGTGGTTATTAGCCTGGCCCTGGTATTATTTATGCTGGGACTGCTGGGGCTCATTGTAATTAATGCCAAAAAACTGTCAGATCACATTAAAGAAAATGTTGGTTTCCAGGTAGTGTTGAAAGATACCACTTCGGCAGCCGAACTCGATATTTTAAAACAGGAGATCAGCTCCTCGCCATTCACTAAACGGGTGGATTATGTGAGTAAGGATGAAGCCGCGGAAAAACTGAAAAAGGACCTGGGCGAAGATTTTATTACATTTTTGGGCTACAATCCCTTATTATCCTCTTTGGATGTGAAGCTTAACCCGGCTTATGCCGATGTGGACAGCCTGGCCGGTTTTGAAAAAAGCATTATGCAAAAGCATTTTGTAAAAGAGGTGATTTATCATAAGAACATGATCAAGGATCTGAATGAGAAAACTAAAAATGCCAGTGTGTTTATTTTGATCTTTAGTGTATTATTGCTTGTGGTGGCGGTTGCACTTATTAATAATACCATTCGTTTATCTATTTATGCGCGCCGTTTTTTAATTCGCACCATGTACCTGGTGGGGGCCACACAGGGCTTTATCCGAAAACCGTTTATTTTCAAAGGCATCCGCCAGGGCATTATTGCAGGCCTGTTAGCGGGCTTTTTATTAGCGGGCTTTTTAATACTGGTCACCAATTACATTCCCGATTTATTACAAATACAAGACCCTAATTTACTGGCCTTATTATTTGCCGGCATCGTATTGATGGGCGTTTTAATTTCGGGACTAAGCGCGGCATTATCGGTTGGGCGTTATTTGCGCTTAAAAACAGACGACCTCTATTTTTAATATAACGTATTTATCATGACGAACAATTTCCTGAAAATTGTTTTGGTTGCAATAGGCCTCTGGCTAGTGGTAAGTTTTATTAATAAGCCACAGCCAATTGCTTTGCTTAATCCTGCAGGTGTAAAGATCTCGGAACGATTTTTATTGCCCGACGGTTTTACCAGGATGGTGCAAAAGCCAGGTTCCTTTGGCGAATTTCTTCAAAACACCAAGCTGAAACCTCATGGCTCTGTAGTGCATTTATACAATGGCGCGGAAAAATCGGTTAAGGTGGCCGCCGCAGTTTTAAATTACGATGTAGGCACCAAAGACCTTCAGCAATGCGCCGACGCGGTAATGCGGTTACGTGCCGAGTATTTATACCAGGCAAAACAATACGATGCCCTGCATTTTAATTTTACCAGTGGTTTTAATGCCGCTTATGCTAAATGGAGGAGCGGGAACCGCATTGCGGTAAAAGGAAATTCGGTGAGCTGGTTTGCAACTACAAAAGAAAGTACGTCCTACCAATCGTTTAGGGAATACCTGAACATGGTGTTCATGTATGCCGGTACAGCTTCGTTGGCTAAAGAACTAAAGCCTGTGCCACTTTCGCAAATGCAGGTGGGCGATGTATTTATCCTGGGCGGTTCACCAGGGCATGCCGTAACGGTAGTGGATATGGCCGTTAATCCCAAAACCAACAAAAAATTATTTATGATCGCGCAAAGCTATATGCCTGCCCAGGACATTCATATCCTCATCAACAAAAACAAATCCTCTATTTCGCCCTGGTACGAGCTGGATGACAAAGCGGAGCTGATTGAAACACCCGAATGGACCTTTAAGCCATCGGAATTAAAAAGATTTTAAATCTCACCACGGAGACACAGAGTACACAGAGCTTTTTTGAACAAATGATTTATAAATTTTATTCTTAACACTGAACCCTTTGTGTCTTTGCGGCAAACCTAAATTTTTCCTTCCTGTCCTCCGCGCCTCTGTGGTGAGAAAGCACCAAACAACCACACAGCCCAATCCATTAAGAAAGGAAGCCTGTAATATAAGTTCGTAATAGTTGTTTTAATGAAATAATTCCTTGCATATTTTTTATGGATTTGCTGGTCATATCTTTTCATGAACTCAGCTGAGAAATCATTTTTAGCAAAACATTCTTTCAATTGCTTGGCCGCAAACCGTCCCGACGACATAGCAGGGCCAATACCTTCGCCGGTTGAAGGATCGACAATAGCCGCGGCATCGCCACACAAGAGGATCCTGTTCCCTGAAATGGGCAATTGACTGTTGAAGTAACCAATGGGGATGGTCCAGCCCTTGACCTCACTCACCAATTCGGCTTCGGCAAAACGTTCTTTAAATTGAGGCGCCTGTTTTATAAGATCGGAAAAAACATGGCGCATATTGATCTTATGTTTGGTGAGTACATCCTTGTTGCCACCAATGCCAACATTGGCCAAACCATTAGTAGAAGGAAAGATCCAGAAGTAACCTTTGGGAATTTCTTTTATCAAATGAATTTCAAGGCAATCGCTCTCCAGGCCTTTTACATTTTTATAGTAGGCGCGCAGGCCAGGGCAGGTTTCTGTCATAAGCTCGCGCGTTCCGGTTAAGGCAGACTGAACCACTGAATGCGCACCATCGCAGCCAACCACAACTTTAGCCTGTAGTTGTGTTCCATCGGCCAACGTAACAATAACATATTCTTTTTCGACGGTAATTTTTTGCGCTGTGGTATTTTCAAGAATGGTGGTTTGTGTTTCTTCCTTTACCATATTCAGCAAAAAATCATCGAAGCTCAACCTGGGAAGGTTGGCAAAAAAGCCTTTCAGATGCAACTCGTAGCTGTAACCTTTTGGCGAAATTAACCTGGCACGTTTGGCAATTACGCCTTCGTTCAGCTCCAGTAATTTTTTTCCGAACGCAGGATTGATGGTGTTGAGGATCTTATGGGCATAACCGCCATAGGCATCGCCGCAGATCTTTTCACGCGGAAAGGATTGTTTGTCCAGTAATACTACTTTAAGGCCGGCATCATGCAAACCCAGGGCGCAGGTGGTTCCAGCCGGGCCGGCTCCGCAAATGATGACGTCGAAGGTTTGCATAGGTATATAAAGATAATCTTTTCCGCATAAAATGAATCAATCTTAATGCAAAAGGCTACCCGAAAGGGTAGCCTTTATAAATGAATAAGTGTAATTATTTAGTAACAACTATTTTTTGCCTGATGAAATTTCCGTTGATAAAATAAATCCCCGAACTATATACTTCGATGCTGTTTTGGTAATTATTTATTTCGTTCAAACTAATGGTTTGAATAAGCCTGCCAAGATTGTCGCTTAAGGTCAACTCCATTTTTTTGGTTGATTTTAAAGTAAACGTACCGTTGTTTGGATTTGGAAAAGCACTTAATGCAAGTGAAGAATTCGTTAAATGCTCAATACCCGTACATAAACTTACGCTTTGTGTAATGGTGCTGCTTCCGGAACAACCATTAACGTCAATACTATTCACCGTATAGGTTGTTGTACTTGTTGGGCTTACTACAATATCAGCGCCGCTTTGCGATGTACTCCAGTTATAGCTTGAACCCCCATTAGCGGTTAACGTAGCCGACTGGCCGGCACACAGCAGCGTATTGTTTGTTGTTGCTGTTATGGTAGGTAAGGGATTAAAGGCCACTGTTTGTGTGGCACTTGCGGTGCAGCCTGTTTCGCTGGTGAGCGTAACGCTGTAAGTGCCGCTTGTAGTAACACTGATGCTTGCTGTAGTAGCGCCGGTTGACCATTGAACCGATGTAATTGGCGTATAAAGTAACAAATCATTTAAAAGTGCAAAGCCTTGCTGGTTAGTGCTTGTTCCTGTTCCAATATACACCGCATTATTAGTAGCAAAAGCTACTGCGCTGGAGCGATTGGATAACCCTGTTCCTGTACCGGTTGTTTTTACGGCCCAGCTATCGGTTACAGGATTATATTGCCAAAAATCGTTATAGGTGTTGCTTCCTCCATTGGTACCTGTGCCAATATAGCCTGCATTACCCAGGCCAACGCCTACTGCTCCTGTGCGGGCAGTGCCGCCAAAATTGGCTTTCTGAGCCCAGGTGTTGTTTACAGGATCGTAGGCATAAAAATCTCTTGTATAAGCACTGGCATCTTCCCCGGTTCCTATGTAGCCCATATTTGCTGCAGAAAAACCTACGGCTCCTCTACGGGCGCTGCCACCAAAATTTGTTTTTTGAGTCCATATACCGGTTAATGGATCGTACTCCCAAAAATCGTTGAGCATCGTGCTTCCGTATCCTGTGCCTATGTAACCTTTATTGCCAATGCTAAAACCTACTGCTCCTCTGCGTGCAACGCCGCCAAAACTGGCTTTTTGTGTCCAGGTATTTGTTGCAGGGTTGTATTCCCAAAAATCGTTTTGCTTAATGCCATTCCCATCTGTGCCGGTGCCAATATAGCCTTTAGTACCAATACTAAAACCACAGGCCGCGTAGCGGGTACCGCCGCCAAAATCGGCTTTTTGTGTCCACACGTTGGTAGCCACATCATATTCCCAAAAATCGCTGGTCGTATTGGTAACCAGTCCTGTTCCTATATACCCTTTATCACCAATGCTAAAGCCTACCGCATAATCCCTTGCCGCGCCCCCAAAATTGGCTTTTTGAACCCAAACGTTGGAGGTATTGCTTGTTACGGATAAGGTTACAGTGCCCGGTGTAGGGCCACAAATACTGGTTGCTCCGCTTGCTGTAATACCAGTATTAAATGCACATTGCGCTTTGCCCGCACGGCTTAATAGGAGGGCTGAAGCGGCGATTGCTGTTAAGATTAATTTATTCATGATGTTGTGTTTTTAATGTATGATCTTTAATGTTTTTAAATCTTTTATAGTAACAATGGGAGGCATTTGGCCGGCATTCATTTTACTGATCACCAGTTGTGCGGTTTTTGTGGCATCTTCTTTCGACTTGAAGGCTTTATTACCCGGAAGGCAGGGAATGGAAGGCTGATGAATGGCTAAGCGGCCATCGGCATAAACATCGTACCCAAAGGTGTTTTCGGGAGCCGGAATAATGGTAAACGTAAGCACTGATTTGTTAACCGCCGGTTGCGCATGGCTGTTTAGGGCACATAAAAAAAGGAAGATTACAATGGTTTTTCTGGCAATCATTTTCAAGGCAGTTAAATGGTAATTATAGCTGCGAATTTAATCCCCGACTCAAAAAAAAGTTTGTACCGGTGTTGCAAAGGTTTGCAACATTGTTGCAAAATAGCCTGAAAATGAACTATTTAGTGAAATCGGAAGGCGATTTGCCGAAATAAGCAGCAAAACTGTTTGAGAAATAGGATAGGCTGTTAAAACCACAACTGTAAGCTATTTCGGTAATGTTTCCTGAGTTGGAGAGGAGGAGATCCTTGGCTTTTTCGAGACGAATGGCCCTGATAAAATTGGTGGTGGATATATCTGTAAGCGACGTTATTTTTCTGTGCAATTGACTCCGGCTGATGCACATCATATCGGCCAGTTCGTTTACCGAAAAATCGGTTTCATCCATATGAGCTTCTACGGCATCCACTATTTTTTTCAAATAATCATCATTACCGGCTATGCGTTCTTTAAAGGTTTTTACAAGTTCATCGGGCTGTACTTTATACTTTTCCTTGTTATGAAGAATTGTTTGGTGTGTGTTTTTAACCAGCAACACTAATTCTTCCGGGTTAAAAGGCTTACCCAGGTACATATCGGCACCAGAATTCATGCCCTGTAAACGACTTTGTACCGAGGTTTTTGCACTTAACATAATAACAGGAATGTGTTTTGTTAATTCATGCGCCTTTAACTTCTTTGTCATATCAAGCCCGTCTTCCACAGGCATCATCACATCTGTAATAATAATGGTGGGAATTAGCTCAGTGGCCAGTTTAAATCCTTCCTGCCCGTTACCGGCCCGTAGTGTTTTTATGTTTTCCTTTAAAAGTATATCGCGTATAAAATCATGAATGCCAACATCATCTTCTACAATCAAAATAAAATCTTCTTCAGGTAATTCATTTACCGGAACAATGGATTCAGTTTTTAATTCACTTAAAGGAAATTTTACAGAGACCAGGGTTCCCTGATTTAACCTGCTTTCAATATCAACGGTTCCTTTAAGCAGGTTAACCAGTTCTTTTACAACCGAAAGTCCAACTCCAAATCCTGATTTGTTTTTTTGTAATTCGGAGCGGTAAAAACGGGTAAAGGCATTTTCGACATCTTTTTTACTCATGCCTTGCCCTGTATCGCTTACCGAAAGGCATAATTGCTCATTCATAAGCATTAAGGTTACTGTAATTAAACCCTGAGGCTTGTTGTACTTTATGGCATTGGAAATAAGGTTATTCACTATTTTTTCGTAAGCATTTGCCGGAAACGAGGCTACCAGTAGTTGGGTATTGGTATTAAAATGAAGGGTGACCTGATGCCGCTGGGTTTCGGGTAAAAAATTATCTATTAAGTTTTTGGTAAACAAAACAATGTCGCCGCTTGAATAGGAAATGGCATAATCTTCTTTTTGTAATTTGGAGGTTACCAGTAATTCGTCAATAAGAGCGCTTAATTTTTCTGAATTTTTCTCAATGGACTCAAACTGTTTTTTATTCTCTTCATTTTGTAATTCACGTTTCAAAACATGAATTGGTCCGTTAATGAGGGTAAGCGGGGTTCTTATTTCATGTGCTATATTTTGAAAAAGGGTCGATTTAAATTTCTCCAGGTTTTCCCTCGACCTTTTTCTGAACCAAAAATAAAACAGTAAAATGCTTAAGCCCACTGCAACAAAAGATAAAATGAACAATAAAGTGATCTTTTTATTTTTTTCTTTCTGTATCAGTACTTCCTGGGCATTGATCTGTGAATCTCTTTTTTCGAGCTGGTATTTATTTTCAAGGGCCTCAATGCGGTCTTCTTTTTCACGGCTGTAAATGGAATCACGGAGTTCGTTTTGCAGTTTTTTATAGAACAACGAATTTTTGTAATCTTGTTTTGTTTCATACAAATCGCTTAGGTTCTCATAAATATAAATCCGCTCATCTCTTCTCGCCAGGCTCACACTCAGGTCAAGCGCTTTCATTAAATTAAACTCTGCTTTATCAAGCTGTCCCTTTTGGAGGTATAATTGCCCAAGGTTTAAAAAAGCGGCTAAACGAAAGGGTTGGTATTCGGGCTGAGGAATTAATGCAATGTTTTTGGAATAATAATATTCCGCCGAGTCCTGGTTGTTTTCGCCCTGCTGATAGGCTCCACCAAGGCTGTTGTATAAGTTGGCCAAAATGCCGGGGTTATTAAACTGCTTTAATTTTTTTTCAGAATCCAGTAGGATGGAAATGGCTTCTTTAAATTTTCCCAGTCGCTGCAAAACACTCGATATATTACAATTTACCGTAATGTAATACATCATATCGCCTTCTTTGTATTTATACTCCGCTGCTTTCTTCATGTAAGAAATTGCTTTGTCATAATCGGTAAGATGATAAAACACAATACCAATACCATTGTAATAACTGGCCAGCTCTTTATTATTATTTGTTTTCTCGGCAACTGTAATTGCTTTTAAATAATACACAACGGCACTGTCAAACGTTAAGTGATGCGCATAACAGTCGGCAATGTTTCCTAAAGCTTCTGCAATAATAGGGTCGCTGTGCGATTCATGCCCAATTGCCAGGGCCTGACGAGCTAATAAAATGGCACTATCGGGCTTGTTGACCTTAAAAACAGCGGAGGCGTTGTTGTAGTTTTTTGCCTTTTCAATGCCTTCGGTTTTCCTTATTTTTTCAAGTAATGTATCAGCGCCTATGCTTCCAATGCCTTTTGAAAGGAAGGAAAGAATCATAAAAGCAGTAATAAAAAAACAGCGCATCGTATAAAACAAATAAGTCAGGGAGAGAAAAAGACCTTTTCAAACTTACATTAAATAGTTGAGCGGGGGAAATAAAAACAAAAAGGCCGTCTTTTCAGACAGCCTTTAAGAAGGGTAAGTAACCGGGTTCGAACCGGCGACCCCCAGAACCACAATCTGGTGCTCTAACCAACTGAGCTATACCTACCGTTTGAGGGGCCAAATTTACTAAAATATTTTATTACAGGAAAAATTTAGTGAAAAAAAGGGTTTTTAGGGCAGCTTATTGTTATTTGTCACCCTGAGCGGAGTCGAAGGGTTTACGGTCGGCTTCGACTCCGCTCAGCCTGACATTGATATTATTTCAAGCCCTGCTTGGGATAATGCACCATATAATGCAATCCTACCGATTCCTTGCGGCGAATGGCGTGCTTTATGATAAGGTAGCCGATGCAAATGAGGTTACGCAATTCGCAGAGTTTTTGGGTAACGGTGGTTTGCTCATACAAGGCTTCGTTCTCCTTATAAAGGATTTCCAAACGATCAAAAGCACGCTGTAGGCGCAATTCGGAGCGCACAATGCCCACATAATTGCTCATGATCTGCTGTACCTCACGTTGCGATTGGGTAATGAGTACCATTTCCTCGGCATGTTCGGTGCCTTCGGCATCCCAGTTGGGAATGTTCTCTTTAAAAGGGATGTTTTTGATATTTTCAATTCCTTTTTTGGCTGCCCGGTGTGCAAACACCACCGCTTCCAGCAAGGAATTACTGGCCAGCCGGTTAGCGCCATGCAGGCCAGTGCAGGCGCATTCGCCAACGGCAAATAAATGACCGAGCGAGGATTGCCCTTCTTTATCTACCAGGATCCCACCGCACAAATAATGCGCTGCCGGCACCACCGGGATCATTTTCACGAAAGGATCTATGCCCAGCTTCATGCACTTTTCGTAAATGTTGGGAAAATGCTCAATGAATGCTTTACGGTCGATATGCCTGCAATCGAGGTACACAAAATCCTCACCCCGGGTTTTCAGTTCGTTGTCAATGGCACGGGCCACAATATCGCGCGGCGCTAAGGATAAGCGCTCATCGTACTTTTGCATGAACTCTTTGCCATCCATGGTTTTTAAAACTGCTCCAAAGCCACGAATGGCTTCGGTAATTAAAAAACTTGGATGTTCGCCCGGGTTGTACAGGGAAGTGGGGTGGAACTGCACAAATTCCATGTCCTGCACACGGCCCTTTGCCCGGTAAACCATGGCAATGCCATCGCCGGTAGCAATAGTAGGGTTGGTGGTAGTGGCATACACATGTCCCGCGCCACCGCTGGCCATCAGCGTAATTTTGGCAAGAACGGTATCGATCTTCTGGGTTTTGGTATTTAAGATGTAAGCGCCGTAACACTCCACGTTTTTTGACTGGGAGGTGACAATCTCACCCAAATGATGCTGGGTAATGATGTCGATGGCGTAATGGTGATCGAGCACCGTAATGTTTTTATGCCGGCGGATCTGGGCAATCAGCGCGCGTTCAATTTCATAACCGGTAATGTCTTTGTAATGCAGGATGCGGTGTTCGGAGTGACCTCCTTCTTTTGCCAGGTCGTACTGACCTTCTTTGGTTTTGTCAAAATTGGCCCCCAACTCTATCAATTCTTTTACCCTTTCTGTGCCTTCCGTTACAACAATTCTCACGGTTTCCTCATCACACAAGCCCGCTCCGGCAATTAACGTGTCCTGTATGTGCTTTTCAATGCTGTCGCTATCATGCCACACGGCTGCAATGCCACCTTGCGCGTATTTGGTGTTCGACTCGTCCTCGTTGCTTTTGGTGACAATATAAACAGAGCCGTACTCAGCAACTTTCAATGCATAACTCAGGCCGGCAATGCCGCTCCCTATAATTAAGAAATCTACTTTTTGTTGCATCGTTGTTTTTGATTAAGGATACAGGATAAAAGATGAAAGAAGCTGTCTTTAATCCTTTGTCAATTATCTTTTATCTGTTTTTAAAAGGCGTGCCACATACTTCCCCACAATATCAAATTCCAAATTAACCACATCATTTGCCTTTAAGTTTTTAAAAACAGTGTTCTCAAACGTATAGGGAATAATACACACAGAGAATGAATCTTCTCTCGAATCAACCACTGTTAAACTGGTGCCGTTAATGGTAATGCTTCCTTTTTCAACCGTTACGTTGCCCAACTTGCTGTCGTATTCAATCACATAGGTCCAACTGCCCTTATTATCGGTAATAGCGTTTACAATTCCTGTTTGGTCAACATGACCCTGTACAATATGCCCGTCGAAACGCCCATTGGCAGGCATACAACGCTCGAGGTTAACCATGTCGCCAATGTTTAATGTTCCTAAATTTGTTTTTTGCAGGGTTTCGTCAATGGCGGTTACAGTGTATTGGTTCCCGGCTATTTTAACAACAGTAAGACAAACGCCATTGTGCGCCACGCTTTGGTCTATTTTTAGTTCGTGTGTAAACCCGCAGCTGAAGGTGAAATGCACATTGGTATTTTCGGTCTCAATGTGTTCAAGCTTCGCAAGGCCTTCTATAATTCCTGTAAACATGCTGCAAATTTAAGCTTATTCTTTTAAACGGCATAAGCATTAAAGTGCAATGTCAGTTCGAGTGTTTTTTGCCTGTCTCTTGCAAAAAACGTATCGAGAACTGTTTTCCCTTTCATCACTTCTCGATACAAATTTGCAAAGGGGCAGCAAATTTTACTCGAAGCGACAGCATCATATGTTTAAAAGAATGCTCTTACCTGCGCGCCACCAATGTGCACCATTTTTGAGTTTGGCGATTTTCTTCCGTCGTAATTAATGCTGATCTGGATATTATTGGTAAGGTTGCGCTGGTAGCTTAAGCCCCAGGTATAGTTGTAGCCTGTTTTCAGGGCATTGAGCATTTCATAAGCCACAGAGGTGTTCTCTACATCATTGTATGTAATGGAAATAAAATTAACTTTCCCGGTAAGGCTTCCTTTTTCGAGCTGGTTGTATTTAAACTCCAAACCAAAATCATTCAGCTCCGATTTTTGAAAACCGCCTTCAATGATGTTTTGTTTCTTACTGTATTTGTAAATGGCGCTGATCCTGAAAGCGGTATTGGGCTGGTAACTTAATTTCTGCTCCAGGTCGTAGAACTCAATGTTGTAATTACGGCTGGAAAGGAAGAGGGAAAGGTTTGATTTAATACCTGTGATGTTGGTACTGTTAATGCTCCAGGAGCGTGTGAAATTCAGGCGCCAGCGCCACTCGTGCTGGGTATTGCCACGTGTTTCGAAACCATTGGTAAGCAACTGCTTGCTTAAGTTGTTTTGATAGGTATAGTCGGTGCCAAATACCGCGCTACTCTGGTTAAAGAACAAGCTTTGGCGGAAAGAATAGTTTAGGGCTGTGAGCAGGGTATCATTTAAACGGATATCAACCGGATTAAAGGTAAAGAGCTTTCCGTTATCATTGGATTTTTTATCGACCCGGTAAACTGTTTGTGTGGCAAAGCGACTGATGAAGCGCATGGCCCTGCCGGAACTATCCTTTAAAAAAACAGAGGGGCGCAGGTTCAGTGAAAAACTAAACTGGTCGTGCAGGGCTTTTACATATTGATTGGTGGGCGTATACACCCTTATGTACAATGCCTGGTCGCTGAACTGGGCAATCTCAAACTCGTTGAGCTCGGCGGTGCCATTGCCGTTATAGTCTTTCCAGGCATACGTTCCCTGGCCGGCGGCTACCAGCAAATAATAGTATTCCTTTTTGTTCTCGAGCCCGTAACCGGTTTCGTAAAACATGCTGGAAGTAACAAAGCCTTTGAACAGGCGTGGCGAATATTCGACCCTGCTCAGGAGTGTATTATCCGGCTGCAGGTACAGGGGATTGGCATTCTTTAAATGCAATTCACGGTAGGTAAATACCACAGAGAAAGGATGGTTGCGGATACTGTTAATGTTTGCCGAAAAACCCACATTTTGCGCCAGGGTCGAATCTTTGAGCACGGATGAATAAGCTTGCTTGTCGCGACGTTCCCTGTAAAACAATTTATACTGGTTACCGCTTGTGTCCTTATTGGTGACATTGGCCTCCCATTCCCAAAACTGGTAACTGCGCGAGGTTAAAAGATCGGAAGTATCTGTCTTAAACGTATTTTGTTCAAACTCGTCAAGGTAATTGAGCCGCAGTTTCCAAAACGATTGCGAGAAAGAGGCCTTGTGCCGGTAAAAATTACTGAGCAGGGAATTGTAATTACTGGTAAGATACGAACCGTTATATACCAGCGAACTACTTTTGGCATTATAAAAACTTTGCACGTTGTGTTTTAACCCTTTATAAAATACTCCTTCTTCAAAAAAATTAATGCCATACAGTAATTTTAATTTATTACCCCGCTGTATGCCTGCCTGGGCAAAGCCTACGTGCTGGTCGCTGTTAATGGGCGCCGAGATGGGCCTGTTCCAGTCGCGCTCAAACTCAATGGCCCTGTACCGTTCAATGGGGCTAAAATAGTGCTGCACATACTCGTAACCAACATTATAAACGGCGTTCAACGTTTCTTTTTCCGAAGTATCTTTACTGATAACGGTTTGGTTATTACTGTTCAGTTTAAAGCCATAACCATCGTCATCGCCCGAATCGAATTTGCTGAAGGTATTAATGTCGTTCTTGGTATAAACACCTTCCACATCGAGGGTATGAAGCTTATTGAACTCATAATTAACACCTGCCGTGAACATTTGCTTTTTCTTTGGGGTTACCAGTGGTATCACCGGTTCGTAATTTCCCTGCAAAATACCACCAACAGGTGCCACCCATTTGTATACTTTGCCATTGGCCGTGGTTAAAACCTGTATGTAATTTCCGGCATTTTCGCCCACGTAGCTGTATTTTACCCTGTATTTAGCACTGTCGGGATTTGTAGAGTACACGTAAATACCCTGGTAAAGCAGTGCTGAAACAATGGTATCCTTGCGCCAGTAAAACACATCGCTGGTATTGAATTCGGCCAGCTCGGCGCCACTCGAAAAGGAGCGGCTCAGGGTATCGCCAATGTTGAACATGGTGAGTTTTTGAGCCTCGGTAAGTGACTGCTGAAGGGTTTTGTTCTTATTATCCTGCTCCCCAAAAAAATTCAGCCGCACCTTTAGCTTTTTGGCTTCTATCTCTTCGCTTAAAAAATACAGAGAACGGGCATAGTTTCGTTCGGCATACTGAAATTCGGCAATGATCCGTTTGTCTTTGGTAATGATCTGCTTTGCGGTAAAGGTCAATTCGGCGGTATTGTAATCAATCACATAATCGTTTTCCTGCCCCCGCTGTAGCAAGCGACCATCAATATAAATACGTTCGGTGCCCGATAGTACGATAATAAACTGCTCATTGTCGGCACCACGCAGTCGGTAAGGACCCTGGTTATTTTCGGTACCCTGTATGATGTTGCGGGCAAATTTACCTTTGCTTACCGCGCCGCTCACCTGTGTTTTAAAGCTCACGGTTTGTTTGTTAATGGTGTCGGTATACAGGTTGGAGATGTAAGCGCCTTGTGAGCGCTTGTAAAAATTCATAAAATAACTGTTGGGGCGCTGCAGCTGAAAATCGCCCACAATGAGCTTGGTGTTTTTATTGGAAAGCTGCACAAATACCTTATCAAATTCCTGCAACTGTGCCGTTGTTCCATCGGCCTGAAAAGGAATATTGTCATCGGTGGCTGCCAGCAAAAGGTCCACTTCCTGGGTCAGTTTACCACTCACTTGCAAATTCAGGCTCGAGTTCACCACCACATCCTGGTTGTTCCCAAAGCTGATGCCCCGGCTGATGCTCCCGTTCTTGTTCAACCCATCCGACACAAATCCTTCATAAGAGGTTGTGCCGCTGCTAAAAGCAATATCAATGGGATTGGCAGGAATAGAGAGGTCTTTAGTGAGTATCGAAGTGCTTTTGTGATAATACGATTTTTCAAAATTAAAGGGAAATGTTTTGTAGGAAACCGCAATGGGGTCGTCGGGGCGGCGTTTAAAAATAATGGCTTTTAAGGGGTAATTGACCTTGTAAGTTCCGGTATCCAAAGGTTCATTTTTAACGGTGAGTCGCAGGGTTCCCGGAATAATGCTGAGACTGTCGAGAAAAACGGTGTCCTGTTTCACAAAATAGTATTTCTGTTTCAGGTTGCTTTGCGCTTTGCCGTGAAAAAACACTCCACACACCAAAACCACTATTAAAATAAACCTGGCACTCACCATTTGCATAACGATTTATAAAGATAGAAATTGTATTTTTATCCTTTAATTTATTTGATATGAGAATCATCACTTACAATGTAAATGGCATTCGCGCGGCCATGACCAAGGGATTAACCGACTGGGTAAGGTCTGCAAACCCCGATGTGTTGTGTTTGCAGGAAATAAAGGCTAACCCGGACCAGGTAAATGTTGCCGAATTTGAAGAAATGGGCTATCACCTGTACTGGTACCCGGCCCAGAAAAAGGGCTACAGTGGCGTGGCTGTTTTTACTAAAATAAAGCCAAAACATGTGGAATATGGCTGCGGTATTGAGCATTACGATTTTGAGGGCAGGGTGCTGCGGGTTGATTTTGACAGCTGTTCGGTGATGAGCGTTTACCACCCGAGCGGCAGTAGTGGTGACGAACGACAGGCCTTTAAAATGCAATGGCTCGCCGATTTTCAGAACTATATCAATGATTTGAAGACCAAAGTACCGAATCTGATCCTGTGTGGCGATTACAATATTTGCCATAAGGCCATTGATATTCATAACCCCAAATCAAACGCCAATACCTCGGGCTTTTTGCCCGAAGAGCGGGAGTGGATGGAGCAGTTCATTCAATCGGGCTTTGTAGATTCGTTCAGGCATTTCAACCAGGAGCCGCACCAATACAGCTGGTGGAGCTACAGGGCGGGGTCGAGGGGCAAGAACCTTGGCTGGCGGATTGATTATAACCTGGTGGCCAATGACCTGGGAAAACACCTTAAGCGCTCGGTGATTTTAAGCGATGCCATGCATAGCGATCATTGCCCGGTTTTACTTGAGATGGATTTTTAATAAAATCATCTAATTTTTTTAGGTTTTTTAGATATTAAGTTTATATTTGTGGTTACTATAAACTTATGTACTTAGGTATGAGAAAAATCTTTATCCCAATAGCTGCGGGCCTATTCACACTAGGATTGGCTTCGTGCACATCATGTTCAGACGATAAAAAAGAGAATCACGACGGCGCAGAAGGAAAAGGCGGTGTTTACATGGGCGGAGTGATGCGCATGAACGAGGTTGAAGCCTTTAAAAGCCTTAATCCTATTGCGGTTAACGAAAACGTGGGTTTCCACATTGGCACCCAGTTGTTTGAAGGGCTTGTAAAATTTGAGCAAAAGGATTTGACCATCATGCCGGCTATTGCTGAAAAATGGGAGAGCAATGATAACCAAACCGTTTGGACCTTCCATATCCGTAAAGGCGTGATGTTTCACCCGGACCCTTGTTTCGCCGATGGAAAAGGACGTGAAGTAACTGCCACCGACATTAAATTTTGCTTCGATAAATTATGTACCGCCGATCCTAATAATGCCCAATTCGACGTTACTTTCAAAGACCGTGTGGTGGGCGCCGATGAAGCGTTTGCCTCGTCGAAAGCAGGAAAAGACATGCCTGTTTCAGGCATTAAGGTCATTGATAACTCTACACTGGAAATTACACTTAAATCGCCGTTTGCAGGCTTCCTGAACATTATTGCCATGCCTGGCTGCTGGATCTATCCGAAAGAAGCATTGGATAAATATGGTTTGGATATTCGCATTCACCCTGTAGGTACAGGCCCTTTCCAATTGGAAACTGTAAAAGAGGGAGAAGTGGTGATTATGAAGAAAAACCCGAACTACTATGGGGTTGATAAAGATGGCAATAAATTACCTTACTTAAATGGTTTAAAATACACCTTTATCCGTGAGAAAAAAGCGGAGATCCTTGAGTTCAAATCAGGAAACCTGGACATGGTATACCGCTTGCCGGTTGAAATTTTCCCTGAGATCATGGGCGACCTTGAGCACGCCAAAGAGCGTAAAACCGATTTCCAGATCCTCAACTCTCCTGCCTTCAACACCAACTTTGTAGGCTTTAACTGCACAAGCCCAACTTTCAGCAAAAAAGAAGTGCGTTTAGCATTTAACCTGGCTATCGACAGGCATAAGATCGCCGACTTTACCATCCAGGGCGAAGGAACTTCCGGAGACTATGGCATGGTGCCTTATGTAGAGGCGTTTGAAAAAGAAGGGTATGATTTTAAAGGATTACGCGGCTACAAATTCGATCCTGTTAAGGCCAAAGAATTATTGAAACAAGCTGGTTACCCTGATGGAAAAGGGTTCCCTAAAGTGACCCTGCAAATTAACAGCGGTGGTGGCGACAGGAACATCTTAGTAGCTGAGGTGGTTCAAAAAATGCTGAAGGAAAACCTGAATGTTGATATTGACATTAATACTGTTCCTTTTGCCGAACACATTGAGCAGGTTACTTCAGGAAAATCGGATATGTTCCGTTTTGCATGGTATGCCGATTATCCGGATCCTGAAACATTCTTAACCCTGTTCTACGGAAAACACGTTCCAAAATCCAATACCGAAAAATCATTCATCAATATGTTCCGTTACAAGAACGCGCAGTTCGACTCCTTGTTCTCGGCTTCTTTTACCGAGGCTGATATCCACAAGCGTTACGCTTTATTATCGCGTGCTGAACAGGTGATGTTGGATGAAGCACCGGTTATGCCGATCTTCTACGATGAGAATTTTAGCCTGGAACAATTGAACGTTCGTAATTTCCCGGTAAACGCCATGAATTACATGGACCTGTCGGTTGTGTACCTGATACCAAAAGACAAAATGCCTAAAAAATAATAAGAGCCTAATAAAATTTGAAAGCCCCTTGTAGAAATACGAGGGGCTTTTTTTGTACGTCATTGCGAGCGACAGCGAAGCAATCTCAAATTTCGCAAAACTATGTTTGAGATCGCTTCGTCGTTCCTCCTCGCGATGACGTTCTAATACAACTTCACCTTATACTTCTCTGCCATTTTTTGCAGTTGTTCTTCACTCACCTCATGCACGTTGCCTGAGCCATGATAGTTTTCTACAGTAACCACAAACAAACTGTAACGATGTGTAGAAGCCAGTTTAAAATAAGGTTCCAGTTCCCATTCCATGGTAAAGGTATTATGCACGATTATTTTTCCGGCATTTAGCAACATGCTTTGCTCTGTTTGTTCCTGGCATTGCTTGTAGGCGTATTGATTGTTTTTGTAATCGAAATGGTATTCGCCTGTTTCGGCATTGGTAAAATAATCGTCAACAGAATATACAGGATATTTTCCCTCTTCACTCAACACCCCGGCAAGCGTTGTTTTCCCACTGCCAGGCAGGCCTCTGAGTAAGATCAATGAATTGCTTTCCTGTAACATGATGCTGAATTATAGTTTTTCAAATTCGTATTTAAGTTCCTCAACCGTTTGCACGCATTTTTGTTGCGCAGTTTTTATTTGTTCGGCCAGTACATGAATGTTTTTATGTTGCTTGGCATCCGTTTCAATGCTTGCGTATAACTCTTTTAATTCCAGCGCTCCCATCAGGGCAACAGGACTTTTCATTTTATGTGCCTGCCGGCTGATGCCCTCAAAGTCTTCGGCAGCCAAAAACGCTTCCAGCTCTTTAATATAGACGGGCATTTCAAGAATGTAACATTCCATGATCTCTTTGAGGAATTGCTTGTCGCCATCGGCCCGCTCATAGATCAGGCTCAGGTCGCTCACATTTTTTTTATTGTATTGCGCCGGCAAAAGCTGCAGCATTTTTTGCAACAGGTCTTCGGCAGCAAAAGGTTTGGAGATGTAATCGTTCATACCCGCCGCCAGGCATTTTTCCCGGTCGCCGATAAATGCCGCGGCTGTCATGGCAATGATGGGAATATGGCATAAAGGCTCTCCAAATGTTGTACGAATATGTTTAGTGGCTTCAAAACCGTCAATATCAGGCATGGTAATATCCATGAGCACCAGGTTAACTGGTTTTGCTTTCAAAATATGGTAAGCTTCCTGCGCGCTGTCGGCCAGTTCAACTTCTACATCCCACTTTTGAAGGGTGAGAGAGGCTACGCGTTGGTTTATTTTATTATCATCTACCACCAGCACACACACGCCTTTTAAATTGGCATAAGGCGCGGAGGACAATAAGGGCAATTTATGTTCGGAAACAATTTTTATGGCCTTATTTTTTTTAAACTCCAGCACAAAGCTAAACACCGAGCCTGCATTTAATTTACTTTTCACCGAAACTGTTCCACCCTGTTGTTCCACCAGTTGTTTTGTAATGGATAAACCCAAGCCTGTTCCACCATATTTACGGGTGGTTTTAGCATTAACCTGCGTAAAATTCTCGAAGATCATGCCCAGTTTGTTTTCAGGAATGCCAATGCCCGTATCCGATACGCTAAACTCCAGGCGCACAGCATCTGTCGTTTCGCCTAACAGGGAAACGGTGATCTCTATTTTTCCATTATGGGTAAATTTCACCGAGTTTTCTACCAGGTTCAACAAGATCTGGTTTAAGCGAATGGCATCGCCTTCCAGTGTTTTGGGAATTGCAGGATCGATATTAAACGTTAAGCGGACATTTTTTTCCATGGCCCTGAACTCCAGCAGGTGCACCAGGTTGCGGATGATCTGCTCCAGCTCAAAGGGCTGTCGGTTGAACAGGATCTTCTTTGCCATGATCTTTGAAAGGTCGAGCAATTCATTAATGATGGATAATAGGTTGTTGGAAGATTCCCTGATGGCGGTAACATATTCCTGTTGCTCTTTGTTAAGAGGCGTATCAATTAAATGGCTCGTCATGCCAATGATCCCGTTCATGGGCGTGCGAATTTCATGACTGGTATTTGCCAAAAACTGCTCCTGCGCTTCTTTGGCTTTTTCGGCCAGCTCTTTCGCTTTAAGGATCTTTAAGGCCATTGTTTTTTTCTCGCGGTACAGGTAAAACACAAAGGCCAATACCAGTAAAATTGCTACAACCAGTACGATCAAATAATTACGTTGCGTTTTTTTGGAATTGATTTCCCTGATCTGCGCTTCCGTATGTTTGGTCAGCAAGGCAATTTCCTTGTCTTTTCGTTGCAGATCGATCTGTGCCTGCAGGCGTGTGATGTTGAAATTGGTGTTCTCATCAATCACGCTATCCTTGTATTCATTATATAATTTGTAATAACCGCAGGCCTCTTCAAACTTTTTTTGTTTGCTATGTATATCGCCGAGCCATTGGTAGTTGTCCCTTAAATGCATGGCCAGTCTTTGCTCAGCGGCCAGTGGAATTGTTTTGTTGTAATACTCCACCGCTTTATCATAAGCATGCATGGTGTAATACGTTTTGCCGAGCAATTCGTATGTGTTCAACAGCCACGATTTATCACCCAATGGCAGGTACACTTTTTCCGCCATCTCAAAATAATGAATGGCTTTAATGGTTTTATTTAAACTCAGGTATACTTCGCCAAGGTTTAAATAACTTATGCCCTGGTAGTTTGCCAAATTAGCCGCCTGTGCCAGCTGCAACGATTGCATGGAGTAATTAAGCGATTCATACAAATGATGTTCGTTACCGCTTGCTTTGCCAAAGATATTGTAAGCATCTGATAAACTCACGTAGGAATTAATGTACTGTGGGGTGTTGCCGCTTAAGGCGGCAATGGTTCTTGCTTTTAAATAAGAGCTGATGGCCGACAGCATAAACGAGGTATCTTTGGCTTCCCTGCCTTTGTCCATTAAGCGGTTTCCTATCCTGCTCAGGGCGCTTATGGCAAGGGCGTTTTGTTTGCCCTGGTTTAACTCAAAAGCCTCTTTATAATATCCAATGGCCTTATCGTAGTTTAATAAAACAGAGTACACATCGCCCACCGTTATGAAACATTTTATAACCGATACGGTATCGTCCGATTCCTGCGCAAGCTCTATGGCCTTTTTCAGGTTACCTAAAGCCTTCGAGTAATCACCACTATTGCGGTCAAGAATAGCCATTTCATTCAGGGCAGCTACTTTGCAGCTATCATGTTTGATCTTTTCCGAGAGTTCAACAGCTTGCGTGGCATAGCTATAGGCTTTTTTTGCATCAAGGTCAATGTATTCATGCGCCAGCTGGCATAAGACGCGGGCCTTGTGTTTTTGATTAGTTGTTGTTTTAGCTACCCGGCTCAACGAATCAATAAAATGATTGTTTTGTGCCTGAAGGCATAAAACAAAAAATGACAGGTATGTTAAAAGCAGCTTGCGCACGAGGCTTTGTATTTATGAACTGGGAACAGGAAATTTGAAAATGAAGGCCAAAATTACACTAAAAAAACAAGCAACGAGGCTTTTTTCGTTAATTTTTAGGAAACACCGTGTATTAGGATAATGTAGGAATAAATTAATCTATTTTTCTATTTCTTTTTTCTTAGTCAAAAAAGAAACAAAAAGACAAGTCAAAACGATCGAAGCCCGCTCTTTTAATTTTTAAGTTTCGCAGCTGAAAAACACGGAAGGTTTTTCAGCTGCGAAACTTAAAAAATTAAAATTCACATCTCGACGGCGCCGCGTTTTGACAGGCCTGCGCGCTGCCTTGTAAAGGTTTTATATTAATATAGGATATAAACTACCAAATAAATTACTGCAAAGAGAAGATGTCTGGCTTTAAAATTAAATATTAATAGGACAGCGCGTGGGAGTGAATCCGCCAGCTGGCGGACGAACCGCCATTTTTTACTCCGTTTCCTGGGCAGCCTGTGCGTAAAAAATGGCGGTTGGTTTTCGTTCTTGATTTTTTTGTTACTCTGCACACATGCCGGCTCAATTGTGTGCTACACAATTGCCCTCATCAAGGAAAAAAGTAAGCAAATTATATAAAATAAACCTACAATATAACTTTAGGAAATAAAAAAGCATCGGTTAAAAAACCAATGCCTTTTTATATTCAGTATTACAATCGCTCTAGTAAATACCGTTTGAATGGTTGATAAGCTTGTCGATAGAGGTTTCGTGAGCAGTGTGCTTTTCCTGCGCTATGGTCACATAATCTATTACCTCGTAAATTTTGTCGGCAAGTATGGTAATAAAGGCGTTATCAACAGCTGTGTCAATGGCGTATTGAATGGCGTCTTTTTCGCTTGAAATAATTTTAATTTTTGGTTTGGCCTCACTGTAAATCCCTTCCAGCAACAAAGACGTGATCTCTTCCTTAGTACGCCCTCTCAGGTCCTGGTCATGTTTAATGATGATCTCATCAAATGTTTGGGCGCACAAGCGGCCAATGGTTCTGATGTCCTCGTCCCTGCGGTCGCCGGTGGCCGATACCAATGCTACTTTTACCGAAGCCTCGGTTTTATCCATGAATTTTTTCAATTGTACAAAACCATCCGGGTTGTGTGCATAATCAATCATTACCGTATAGTTTTTAAAGTCGAAGATGTTCATGCGTCCCGGTGTTTGTGTGGCCGATGGAATAAATGAGCGAAGAGCTTCCCTGATGGTTTCGATGCTAAAACCCTGTATGACTGATGCCAGTGCCGCTGGCAAAATATTTTTTATCATGGCTTCCGCGCGTCCGTTCATGCTTAGTGGAATGTTCACGATCTTTTCGATGCGTGTTTTCCATTCACCTTTACAGATTACCAGGTAACCTTTTTCAATGATGGCAGCCATACCACCTTCCTGGCAATGTTTTATGATCCGCTCATTCTGACTGTTGGTACTAAACAAGGCCACATTGCAGTCAATGTCGTCTTTCATGGCATACACCAGGTCGTCGTCCGCGTTCAGGATGGAATAGCCACTGTCCTTAGTACTTCTTGGCACTACACGTTTCACTTTGGCAAGGTCTTCCAGTGTATGAATATCTTTTAAACCCAAATGGTCTTCGGTAACATTGGTAACGATGCTGACATCGCATTGGTCGAATCCCAAACCCGAACGTAGAATTCCCCCACGGGCGCATTCCAGCACGGCAAAATCAACGGTAGGGTCCAGCAAAATGGTTTCGGCGCTCGACGGGCCCGTGCAGTCACCCGAATAGATCGTATGGCCGTTAATGTAAATACCCTCGGTAGTTGTATAACCTACGTTATGCCCATTTTGTTTTGCTATATGTGCTATTAAGCGGGTGGTGGTGGTTTTACCATTGGTCCCGGTAACTGCTATCAAAGGAATCCGGCCTGATTCATTGCCAGGGAACATCATGTTCATGATAGGCTCGGCTACGTTGCGGGCTAATCCTTTCGACGGGTTTAAGTGCATGCGTAAACCAGGACAGGCGTTTACTTCTACAATACCGCCATTGTCGTTATTAATAGGAACACTTACATTCCTGGCTACTACATCTATGCCGCAGATATCAAGATTCAGAAGACGCGCTACACGTTCGGCCATAAACACATTTTCAGGGTGCACCAGGTCGGTCACATCCGTTGAGGTGCCACCGGTGCTGATGTTCGCGGTATCTTTCAGGAACAGAATCTCGCCCAAAGGTAAAACGCTTTGCAGGTTCAGGTTTTTTTTCGCGAGAATGTTCTCTGTGATCTCATCGACGTGAATGCGGGTCATTACTTTTTCATGGCCATCGCCGCGGTTAGGATCGGCATTTGTTTGATCGATCAGTTCCTGGATGCTTGCTTTTCCATCGCCCATTACCATGGCCGGTGTACGTTTTGCTACCGCTACCAGTTTGTAATTAATAAGTAAAAAGCGGTAATCGTCACCCTCTAAAAATTTTTCCACGATCACTTCCCTCGAAACGGTTTTAGCAATGTGAAAAGCGGAAATGGCTTGCTCAAGAGTTGTAATATTTGTAGTAATGCCCCTGCCATGGTTTCCGTCGACAGGTTTTAGTACCACAGGGAAATGAATTTCCGTCAAGGCTTCTTTCAAATCCCTTTCATTATATAGTAACAGGCCCGATGGAACAGGAATATGAGCTTTTGATAAGATCTTTTTTGTTTCGTCCTTATCGCCTGCCATCTCTATTCCAATTCCACTGGTATTCCCTGTAATGGTTGCACGTATGGTTTTTTGCTTGTTCCCCTGGCCAAAGGCAATAAGCGAACCGTTATTTAACCGTTTGTATGGTATGTTTCTTTTTTCGGCTTCTTTTACAATAGAACCTGTGCTTGGCCCAAAGCTATAACGGGCTTTCAGGTAACGTAATTCTTCCAGGTCTTTTTCAAGATCATAGGGCTCATTATCAATCATTGCCTGCGCTATGCATATGGCGGCCTGCCCGGCATACACGCCAGCCTGTTCAATCTCATAGGAAAACACCACATGGTACACTCCCTCATCTTTTGTGGAACGGGTGCGTCCATAGCCACATTCCATGCCGGCGAGCGACTGAATTTCAAGAGCGATGTGTTCAATCACATGGCCCATCCAGGTGCCATGTTCAACGCGTTGCAAAAACCCTCCTTCATGCCCTTCCGAACACTCGTGCGTATATAAGGATGGGATAAGGGCTTCCAAACGTTCGGCAAAACCTTCAATTTTATTAGTAGGATAGTGTTCGAGCTCTCCAATATCTAATTTTAATACAATTACTTTTTTACGGAAATTGGACCAGTAGTTAGGCCCGCGCATCACTTTCGTTTCAAGGGTTATCATAACAGCAGTTTTAGTACAGGCCTTTAGTACGATTCCTATGCCATAAGTTAACCACCTAAAAATCAGCTTATTTCAGGTTTTAAAAACAGGGAACAATTCTACATTTTGGGGAAAAATTTTCCAATTTTTGCCCTCTTTGCCATGAAATTGGGGTAAATGATATTCAATAATATTTATGTAATATTGTTTTGAAAACCAGAACGCATTGGAAAAACAGGAGTTGAGAATAGTGATAGCCGACGACCATCAGATGTTTATAGATGGCGTGCGATCGCTTTTGCGAAAGGACAAACGGTTTGTATTTGTAAAAGAAGCCCTGAATGGCGAAGAAGCTTTTGGTTTTATTTCCTCCAACCCGGTTGACCTTTTGATTACCGATATCAGCATGCCCGGAATGAGCGGGACAGAACTTACCAAAAGAACAAAACAACAATTCCCTGATGTAAAAGTATTGGTCCTCACCATGTTTAAGGACAGGGCTATTATTGCCGAGATCATTGAATCGGAGGCGGAAGGGTATATCCTTAAAAATACCGGGCGTGATGAGTTGATAGCCGCTATTGAAAAAATAATGGACAATGGCACGTATTACAGCCAGGAAGTACTAAGTGAGCTCTTGTTGAAAAAACCGGCCAAAGAAAAAACCGGCACACCCGGTAATGATTTAACAGAGCGGGAACTGGAAATTGTTAAATTAATAGCGGAAGAGTATACAACAGCCGAAATAGCCGAAAAATTATTCATTAGCCCGCGCACCGTTGATACACACCGAAAGAACATCCTGGAAAAGACAAATTCCAAAACCATTGTTGGTTTAATGAAATACGTGTTTGAGAATGGGTTGTTATAGAAAAATAATTCTTCTTGTATTTTTTTTACTGCCCGCGGTTTTTTTTAGTCAGAAAAACCGTACCATCGATAGTCTTGAAAACAGTTTAAAAAAGCCGGGCCTTTCCCTTAAGGCTCAATGCAAACTTTACGGCGACCTTTGCTGGGAATATAATGCAACGGATAAGATCAAAGCAGTCAACTATGGGAACCTCGAACTACAGGGAGGCCGGGAATTGAATAACGATACCCTGATCTCCCAGGCCTACCATGACCTGGCCACGGTGTATTTGCAAAACAATGACTATGGTTTGTCCCGTAATTATTATTACCGGGCTTTGCTCATTCGTCAGAAGCTGAACGATAAACGCCAGGTTGCGGCCACCCTGAGCGGCATAGCGGCTTTGGATGGCTACCTTGGGAATGTGTATGCGGCATTACAAACCAACATCCGTATTTTAAAAGTGTTTGAAGAACTTCGTGATTCCTCCTCGCTAAGTACGATTGAAGGAAATATTGGAGAACTGTACAATAAGATCAAAAATTACAAAAAAGCCATACCCTACCTGTTGCATGCTCATGCTTATTTTAAAAGCAAGCAGGACGAATACCAGCAGGCACAAACAGCCTTAAACCTTTCGAGCGCATACCAGGACATGAAGGATGTTGAATTGGCAAGGCAATACCTGGATGAAGCGTATGCGATCTTTTTACGGAATGAGGCTTATCGTGAGCAGATAGAATCACTGAATTACCTGGCGATACTTATGCGCGAAAGCGGGCAGTATGATAAAAGCATTGGGTATTATTTGCAGGCCTTGAAGATCAGTGAGCAGACGCAGTCTTCCCGCGAAAAAGCAAATTCACAGGTAGGGCTGGGGAATATCTACGTTCTTTTAAACGATCAGCGAAAAGCGGAAACCTATTATCTGCAAGCCCTGGAAATTTTCAAAGCCCTGGACCTGAAGGAAGAAATTGCTGTTTGCTACAAAAGCCTGAGCGCGATTAAAAACAAAGAAGGCGATCTGAAAGCTGCCAACACCTATTTAAATGATTACCTCGCTTTAAAAGACACCATTGGCATTATTGAAAATAAAAAACAACTCGAAGAGCTTGGCGTAAAATACGAAACCGAGAAAAAGGAACAGGAAAATGAGTTGTTGGTGAGTGCCAACCAAATTCAAGCCCTGGCGCTTAGTAAGCAAAAGATCATCCTGCTTGTGCTCATTGCTGTGTTTGTATTAATTGTTGTTATTGCTTTATTACTTTACAGCCGTTACAAGGCAAAACAAAAAGCACTTTTTTTAGAGGAGGTGGCCAACCAGGAAAAACTACGTTTTAAGGCCATGCTTGAGTCGGAAGAGAAAGAACGGATGCGTATTGCCAAAGAACTGCACGATGGCTTGGGGCAGTTGCTTTCTACCGCACGGCTTAATGTGGCGGCGCTTAATGGAAGTGTGGCCAAAGAAGATGAGGATATTTTGAACACGTCGCTTAAAGTGATTGATACCGCCTGCGATGAAGTGCGAAGCATTTCACATAATATGATGCCGGTAGCGCTGATGCGCCGTGGACTCCTGAAAGCGCTGGAAGAAATGGCATCGGAAATAAGCCGCTCGCATAACATGAAGGCGGTATTGACGGCCGATGAAAACATCCGTTTTTCGGAAGAGAAAGAAATTGCCCTTTACCGCATCGTCCAGGAAGTGGTGAATAACATGATAAAACATGCCGGTGCTACGGAAATAAGCATTTGGCTTACCGCTTCGGCCGAAACCACTTCCTTAACCATAACCGATAATGGTAAGGGTTTTGATACGAATGCCATTGAACGATCGACAGGGCTGGGATGGAAGAACATCTTTTCGCGTGTGGCCCTGCTCAACGGAACCATTGCAGTTGATTCCATGATAGGAAAAGGCACAAAAGTGATGGTCTTTTTTCCGGCATAAATCCGCCTCAACATATACCTAATCTCCGCAACGTAAAATACCCAGGGCTGCTGAGTATAATTTACACAGGCATGCATACGTTTATGTTATGATAAACGATGCTTTAAAAAACAAACTCACCGCAAGGGAAACAGAAATTCTCAGTTTGATCGTACAGGAACGAACTTCGGCCGAAATAGCGTCCCTGCTGCATTTAAGTATCCGCACGGTGGATACGCACCGCAAGAACATGATCCGTAAAACGGGATCAACGACCCTGATTGGCCTGGTAAAATTTGCCATCCGGCTCGGGCTTTTGGAGGGGTATTACTTTAAGAAAAAATCAAAACAAAAACAGAAGACAAACCATATCCGTAATGCTACGGATACCTAAAAATACCTAGCGCTACGGATTGTATGGCGCTTTTTAATCGCTCATCTTTGCTGCATGATCCGGTCAATTAAATTTTATATAAACAAACCTAAACCACATACCATGAAACTAACATTCAAAAACCTCTTCCTGTCACTTGCTTTAGCTCTACCCATGTTTAATTGTTTCGCAGGTAACGGCGATGTATTGGTTGCCGCCTGCAAAAAGGGCGACCTTGCCGGCGTTCAAAAAGCCTTAGCCGAAGGCGCGGATGTGAACGCGAAAAATTCGGAAGGATGGAATCCTATTTCCGCCAGTTTTTTCTGGCCAGAGATCACACAATTGTTATTGGATAAAGGAGCAGATGTAGGCGCTTTGAACAACGCGGCCCTGGGTTCCGCCGCACGCACCGCTTCTTATAAAACCATGGAGATCTTATTAAAAGCCGGTGCTGATCCCAACAAAACAAATACCGGCTCGGCACCATTGCAATACATTGTGAGCTATACCAGCTGTAAGGAATGCCTTGAACTTTTGATAAGCAAAGGCGCGAAAACCGATGTCATCAACAGCAACACCAATGGCAACCTGTTGGATGACCTGGCCTCTTCCTATTTATTTGGCAAGGAAAAAGCCGATAATGAAAAGCCACAGGTTGGCGGCTGGGAAAAAATGGGTTTTGCAGTACCCGATTGGTACCGCAACCAGGACACAACCCTGTACGCTTCGCCCGATGAAATGGTAAAAGTCCTGGTAAAGGCAGGTGTGAACATCAATGCAGAGAATAAATTAAAGAACACGCCTTTGCTAACTTCGCTCTCAAGACCTAATCAAACACGTCCTGCCCTTGTCCTGGCCTTTATCAGTAACGGGGCAAATGTGAATGTAGAAGGGTATGCCTACAAAGGCCCTGCTTTATTACAGGCAGCCGGACACGGCTATGTAAACGTACTGGAAGCGATGTTTGCCAAAGGCGCCGACATGAACATGGAGTTTAAAGTGAACGACCCTGAGAACGGCCAGCGTTTGAAAGGCATTACACCTTTAATGTGGGCGGCCCGTAACGGGAAGCTGGACGCGGTAAAATACCTGAATGAAAAAGGAGCAAAGATCAACGAAGCGGCTTACGGAAATTCGTTCAATTACAAAACACAATGCATGACCACGGTTAAAAACAAGACCGCCATTTTTTATGCCATTGAAGGCGAAAATGTGGAAGTTGTAAAATATTTAGTGGAGCACAGCAGCGGCGACTGGAGCACCAGGTTAATAGTTGACAAATGGAAAAAAGAAAAACAGGATGCCATGTTCATTTACCAGAAATGCATCGACGATAAGGAATATAAAGCCTCTGAGTATGCCAAAGCCTGTGGCTTGTATGACATTGGCGATTACCTGAAAAGCAAAAAACTTTAATCGAACGGTGAGGCAAAGAAGGCTTCCAGCTGGTCTTTATAGGTACGGCCAATAGGAAGCTTTACCGTTCCTATCTCAACCTGGGATGCCGTGTAAGAGCTGATCTTACCGGCATTTACCACAAAGGATTTATGAATGCGCAGGAAGTAATTTTCCTCCAGGAACTTTTCAATCTCGCCGATCTGGAATTTGGTAACGATGCTTTTTTCCGTCGTAAAGATCCGGATATAATCTTTTAAGCTTTCGATATACAAAATCTCTTCGGCAAATACCTTCACGCGTTTTTTATCCACGTTAAAGAAATAGTGTTTTTTTTCGGCACTGATCTCTTCGTTCTTTATACCGGCCCTGCCGAATACCTTGTTCACCGCCTGTAAAAAACGGCTAAACTCAATAGGTTTCATCAGGTAATCCACCACATTGAGTTCGTAGCCTTCCAGCGCAAACTGGTGGTAGGCGGTAGTAAAAATAATATGGCACTGATGATTGATGCTTTTCAAAAAATCGATGCCGCTCAGTTTAGGAAGATTAATGTCCAGGAAGATCACATCGACCTTTTCGGTCCGTAATTTTTCCATCGCGCAAAAAGCATCGGTGCATGTTCCTTTCAGCAAAAGGCCGGGAACCTGTTGAATGTAATCTTTGATGAGGTCGGCCGCCAGGGGCTCATCCTCTACTATCAAACAATTCAAAACCTGCATAGTGAGATAGATTGATTTTTAAAGTAACATTAAATGTGTTTTCGTCGGGCCTTGTTTCCAGCGAATAATCGCGGTACAATAGTTCCAGCTGCCGCCTGATGTTGGCAAGACCTATGCCTTCTTCATCCTTTGGGCTAAAGTTTGTTTGAGCAACCGGGTTGGTAACGCTGAAGGCTAAGGCATTTTTAGTCAACGATACAAAAATAGAAATGACGCCACCTTCATTGCTTCCATGCTTAAAGGCGTTCTCCACCAAAGGTAATAATAGTAACGGTGCGATGCCGCTTGTGGGCTCGTCCAGTTGTTTGGTAATCTCTATTTTTAAGCGCTGCCCGAAACGCAATTGCTGCAGTTCAATGTAATCGTCCATAACCTTTAGTTCGTCCTGTAGCGAAATGGTTTTTTGCCCGGTTTCATACAGCATGTAACGCAAAATTTTGGACAGGCGCATAATGGCATCAGGCGCCTGAACTGATTGCGCGCGCGATAAGGAATAAATGCTGTTGAGTGTGTTGAATAAAAAGTGTGGGTTCACCTGCGATTTAAGGTGCAGTATTTCCGAGCGGAGTTTTTCCTGCACCAGGATCTTTTCATTTTGCGAAGCGCTGATCCGGAGCTTGAATAATTTAATGGCAGAAGCAAGTCCCACTACCTGCAACAGGTCCATTAAGGAATAAAAGTAACGGGCGGCTAATTGCAGTCCGCCCAGCGACATGGTTTCCTTATAAATAACAGGCCATACAAATAAATGAATGAGGAGCCTGATGCATAGAGCTGCTATTAAAAGAACGCCCAGGCTTTCCATATACAGGGAAATTTTGCGAGGCGTTTTGATCCAGCGTGGGATAAGCGTGTACAAGATGTAGTAGGTAACAACCAGCTTGATAAGGAGCATGAGAAAAACCACGAATGCCGATTCCAGGAACATTTGAAGCGTGGGATGCCTGGTGAAGGACAGGGACATGTACAGCTCATTGTACAGGCTAATGCTGTATTGTATGAGCCAGAACAATACGTGCCAGGCAATCCGTTTTCGATTCATTGTATTAAAGTAATAAATATTTTTTGCATTGAAGGGAAAACAGACAAACAACAATCTGCACAGGACAAACGACTTGTTTAGGGTTGTTTTAGTTGTATAGGTGGAGCAAGACGTCGTTGCTCTATTTTAAAAAAATACGCTTGCCCGATTCACTAAGTTTGAATAAAAAAACAGCGCATGAAAAACTATGTCATTCTTTTATCGGTATTTTTTTATTCGGGGCTTTCTTCCCAAACTTTCACCAAGGTAACAAGCGGACCGCTGGCAAATAGCCCGGGCGATTCGCGCAGTGTGAACTGGGTGGATGTGAACAATGATGGCTTTATGGATTGCATGATAAGCAACGGGCCAAGTGGTGGACAAAACAACAGCCTCTACATCAATAACGGAACAGGAAATTTCACACAGGTTACCGGCGATTCCATTGTACTGGACAACAAACCTTCGGATGGTGCCACCTGGGCCGATACCGATAATGATGGCGACCTGGATTGTTTTGTAGTGAACTGGTACAACGTCAATAATTTATTTTATACCAATAACGGAACGGGCAATTTTACCAAAATAAATTCGGGGCCACCTGTTAATGACCTGGGTTATTCGGAAACCGCTGCCTGGGGCGATTATAATAACGATGGCCTGGTAGATTTGTATGTAACCAACAGCGCGGGTGTAAAGCGAAATTTTTTATACATGAACCTTGGCGCTAATACCTTTACAAAGGTAGTCACCGGCACACCGGTAACCGATGCCTTTGCTTCGCGCTGTGTAAACTGGACTGATATGGACCTTGATGGCGATGTGGATTTGTTTGTGACCAATGAGAACAACCAGAAAGAGAACATTTACCGCAACGATGGCGCCGGCGTATTTACAAAACTAACTACCGGGCCTTTACTGAACGATGCAGGTAATACCAATAGCGGCAGTTGGGCCGATTTTGACAACGATGGCGACCTTGATGTATTTTTAGCGAACGACCAGGGTTTCAACGGCTTGTTCAGGAACGATGGTAGTTTTAATTTTACAAAACTGGTAGCCGATACCACCGCGAAAGATGAGGCGCGTTCTTTTAGTTCTTCCTGGTCGGATGTGGACAATGACGGCGACCTTGATTTGTTTGTGACTAACTCCTTTGGTACACCTACTAAATTGATTAACTTTTTTTACATGAACAATGGCAACAGTACCTTTTCAAGAATTAATAACAGCGGGCTCACGGCCGATTCGGCCTGGAGTTATGGCTGCGCCTTTGGCGATTATGATAACGATGGCTTTGAAGACCTGGCGGTTGCCACCTGCCGCTTCAATGGCATTGACGATCCCGACCTGTTGTATCACAATGATGGCAACGCCAACCACTGGCTCACCATTAAATTGACGGGCACTATCAGCAACCATGCGGCTATTGGCACAAAGATCAGGCTAAAAGCAAACATCAACGGGAACCCCGTGTGGCAACTGCGCGAGATCTCTTCGCAAAGCGCTTACTGCAGCCAGAATGACCTACGCGCGCATTTCGGGTTGGGAGATGCAACGCTAATCGATTCCATAAAAATAGAATGGCCCTCGGGCATTGTACAATATTCTACAGCCATCGGCGCCAATCAGTTCATAAGCATGGTGGAGAGTGGGGTGATAACATCGGTTTCAAACCATAAACCTAAAAATGCGCTGCACATCTTTCCTAATCCTGCCAATGGCATTGTTACCCTAACCATGAAAAAAGGATTTAACGAAGGCGATAAGATCATTCTTACGGGAGCCGATGGGAAAACCATTGCCGAACTCATGCCACCCTCTTCGGGCAAAGATTACAGCATAGATACCCGAAAATACAACCTTGTCCCGGGAACCTATTTTATCACCGTTCTTGGCGCTTCCGAAAAAACAACACAAGCCATTATCATTACGCATTAAACCATGAAAAAATTACTGAGCTTTTTAGTTTTGATCCATTGTTTTTCTGCAGGCGCTACCATCCGTCCTGTACCGGCAACTTATGCCACCATACAACAAGCCATCCTTGCTTCTGTAAATGGCGACACCATATTGGTGGCACCCGGAACGTATTTCGAGAACCTTAATTTCAGAGGCCGGAACATCGTGCTTACCAGTAATTTTTACCTGGCGCGCGACACTTCCTTTATTTGTTCTACCATCATTAATGGCAGTATGCCCGCTCATGCCGATAGCGCCAGTTGCATTGTATTGAACCATAACGAAGATTCAACGGCCATTGTTCAGGGTTTTACCATTACCGGTGGTTTGGGCAGCAAGTGGCTCGATGTGCATGGCGCAGGTACTTACCGCGAGGGCGGAGGGATCCTTACCGAATTTGCTTCACCCACCATTCGCTGGAACAGGATCGTAAATAATTACGTGACCAATGCCATTGGCGTGAGCGGCACCGGTGGTGGTGGAATGCGCTGTGGCGATGGACATCCGCTTATTTATGGCAACGTGATTGAATACAATAAAGCGGGTTACGGTTGCGGCATGGTAATGAACTATTGTCCCAACGCCGTCATTAAAAATAATTTGATCGTGCATAATTCGGGTGGACAAAACTATGGAGGCGGAGGTTTGTGGGCTACCGGCACCAATACCAACACCCTGTTGTATGTTGAGAACAACACCATTGCCAACAACCACATCAGTGGCACGGGCACTTATGGCGGAAAGGGCGGTGGAGTCATGGTGTTCTCCATCAAACTCATCACCCAAAACAATATTATTTTTGGGAACACGCAAAGTACAGGAAATTCCATTAGCACTTTTTTTGGCGGACAATTCACTGCTAGCTATTCCGATATTGATTTTACGGTTAGCGGAACCGGGAACATCAATGCCGATCCGTATTTTATGGATACGGTATTCTTTGTGCCTGCCATTGTCTCTCCCTGTGTTGATGCGGGAAATCCCGCTGCTACAAATAACGACCCCATTATTACTACCAATGCCGCGCAATTTCCATCCAGGGGAACCGAGCTCAATGACATGGGTGCTTATGGCGGTCCATTGGCTTTTTTGTTGCCTGCCTGTGCTGACGCGACTACCGGTTTGCCAACAGAAAAACAACAGCCCCGAATTTCGGTTTATCCTAATCCGGCAAAAGAAAAATTGCTTGTAAGCACTACCGGTGTATTTGAACCTGGTGATCGCATAGAACTGGTTAATGCTTTTGGACAAGTTGTAAAGGAAGAAAATATCAACTCATTGGTAAAGGTGGTAGAGGTAAGGTTCGACGGACTTAAAGCAGGTATTTACAAGATCGGCTTGCAGCAAAAAGAACAAAGTCATTACTATAAAATAGTATTGACGGAGTAAGCTTTATTTAAAGATCTTAAACTTCAGCACCAGTTTCTTTTTCTGAATCAGGGAACGCCAGTCGATGAAGAGGAGGGCAGCCAGCATGAGTAGCGATCCCAGCAAGCCACAAATGGATTGCCAGGAAAAAAGATCTTCCTTGAGCTTACCAATGTTTTCGGAAGCATATTTACCCATGCTCAGGGCAATGGTATCGCCGGTGAATTTGCCAACAAAAAAAGCGGGAATAATGTAAAGCGGTTTTATTTTGGCCATACCGCCCGCCACAAACAAGGGTGTGGTGGGCAGTGGCAATAAGGAATAAGCCACAATCACCAGCTGGCTTTTCCAGCCCTTCTCCTTCATTTTCTTTCCCAGGAATTCAATGTCCTCGTTCTTGGCGGGCTTAAAGTACTTATTGGAAATATGAGGAATGTAAAGTGACAAAATATAACGCCCTAAAATGGAACCGGCTACGCCGATGCAAATTACCGCCCAAAGGTTGAGTTTAAATACAATCTGCAAAAAGATCATAATGGTAAAAGCCGGTAAGAAAGGAAATGGAACAATATCGAACAACAACGCTCCCACAAACACCAATGCATATTGCCACCACATAAACTTCTTTTAGAAGAAGCCTTCAATTTGAGTGCCAGTGAAAGCATATTTCTGCTTATCCAAAAAACCGAACAAAAAGTAAAGATTCCCGCCTAGCTTTTTGCTAAGCATATGACCGGCCATCAGGCCCTGAACGGATATGAAATAGTGAAATAAAAAGCCTCACAGAAATGCGAGGCTTTGTTATGATAGCGAAAAATGTGAAGCCCTGTATTTTACTCATTCATTCTGACCCATTTTACTACATATGTACCTTCAACTGTACTTACTTTTATAAAATAGGTTCCTTCAGAAACATCAGGCGCCAGAGTAAACGTTTTAAGTCCGGTAGGAATTTCATACTCATATATGTTTCTTCCGGATACATCGTAAAAAGAGATATGGCTTAAAACCGAACTTCCGGTTACAGTAATACTTTTTGCAGAAGGGTTTGGAAAAACGGAGATCGTTTCATTGGCGCTGTATGATTTTATGCCGGTAAATGTAACAGGAAACGGAGCGGAGCTGCTTCCGCAGCTTAACGAATCGGTGTATGATACACTATAACTGCCGCTTTGTGTCAACTGCAAGGTATCGTTTGTTTCACCGGGCATCAATGTTCCGTTCAAATACCATTGTATCCCATTTACCTGGTTACTTATCAGGTTATTACCCGATTGGGTAATAACCGGTGTTGCCGGGTTCGGATGCACTGTTACCTGTAGGAGTTGTGTTGCCGAAGTTCCGCAGGCATTGCTTACGCTGGCTTTCACATAATAAGTGCCCGGGTGTTGCCATTGTATACTGGCCGTATTTGAAATCCCTAATTGACTAACCTGGCCACCATAGGTGTTCTGCCACTCATAAGCTAAGCCTGCGTTAGATGGTAGGGAAAATGTATCCGTATTATTGACACAGGTTGTGATGGGCCCGTTAATCGGGCTGTTTAATACCGGCGCGGAGGTACAGCCAAGCACATGCCTTAGCACCGTGCCATGCTGTCCTACAGCATAAAAAGCATTATTAAACAAATCGCCGCCTTTCAGAAGCACATTGTTGATCCCGTTTACGAGTGTGGTAAATGTCTGCCCGCCATCCGTTGTTTTTCTTAAATGGCCATTTGTTGAAAGCATATAGCCATTGTCCTTATCCGTAAAAACGAGCTTTACTCCCTGCCCTGTGGGTATTGTAGTCCATGTTGTTCCGCCATCGAGTGTTTTATAACAGGCATTACTGGTGCCGGTTACGTACCCAATACTATCTGTTGGAAAACAAATGGTATGAAAATCAATGCCGGTTGGAGGACTAACAGCTGTCCACGTACTGCAGGAATTAACTGTTTTGTAAACTTTTCCATTCAGGCCGCAAACGTAGCCGAGAGTAGGAGTAGGGAAACTTAAGGCATACAGCAATGGCGCGCCGGGTATCACATTATTGGTCCAGGTAGCTCCGGCATTTGTTGTCACCTGCACGCCACCACCGGCAGCATAGCCCGTAGTGGCATTAAAAAAGTGCATATCAAAAGGCGGTGTAAACCCTGCAAACGAACTCATGGATGACCATGTGTTCCCACAATTGGAGGTCTTTACGGAGATAGTGCCGTTTGCACCGATGAATCCTGTAGTAGGTGACGTGAACGCCATACTATGAAAGCCGTAGCTTGAAAAATCATTATTTGTATTCTTAGAGGTCCATACTTTCCCCTTATTATTGGTACGGATAATCGTTTGGTAAGTATCTCCGCCTTGACCAAAGCCACATACAAAACCGGTATCGGCATCCACAAAATGCACATCGTTTAAGGTAGAAGCGGCAACACCACGCATATTGTATTGCCAGCCGGCATAATTTGAGCTTTGCCACAGGGCACCTACCCCGCCTAAAAAAGCGGTACCATCGGGCCGGAAAGCGACGCTGTAAAAATCATTTGTATATCCGGGTATGGATGAAAGTGTCCATGTTTGGCCGCCATCTGATGTAAAAGCGATCTTATTGGTGGTACCTACCGCATAACCGAACCGGGAGTTATAAAATCGGAGCTTTCTAAAAGAATAGCTACCCAAAAAACCAGTGTTTAAGAGTGTCCATGTTAAGCCCGCGTCAATACTCTTGTAGATACATCCATAATCACCCACTATAAAAGCAGTGGTATCATTCATAAATTGTACATTGGTAAGGAAAGTGCCGGTTGGAACCGAAATTACAGACCAGGTTGTTCCTGCATCCACCGTGCGAATCACGGTGCCGCTATTTCCCACGGCCAGTCCTGTATCTTTATTGGCAAAGTGAATGCTGTTGAGCGCGTTGGTAGTGCCCGTAGTCATTAAGTTCCATGTGTTGCCCGTATTGGTAGTTTTGTAAACTTTCCCCCCTGATCCCGCCATAAAACCGGTTGTTTTCGACGTAAACCATACGCTCTGCATATTCATGATAGATGTGCCTACCGTTGTGTAGGAATTACAGCCATTCGTTGTTCTGTAGCTGGCGGTACCTACAAAAAAACCGGTGTCTTTGCTTACGAAATGTATCTCATAAAAGTTGGACGTTGTGGTAAGCGGCAATTGATACTTTGTCCATGAAGCGCCGCTGTTATCGGTTCTTAAGATGGTTCCTTCCTGTTTGCCGGCAAGGTATCCCCTGGCATTGGTAGCGAAGAAAATATCGGCGGTATATTCAACATCGCGCAGGGGAGTTAACTCTTCCCAAAGGGACTGGCTGAATACTTTGCCCGCAGTAAGCATCAGTAGGATAAGAATAGGTAATCTCATGGTACTTTTTATAAATAGAACATATTAAAGGTAGGCAAAATATTGAACATTCAATTTGGGTGCCAGTGGAACCTATTTCTGCTTATCCAAAAAATCAAACAAAAAGTAAATGTCCTCGCACAGCTCTTTGTTGGGCACATCGCCGCTCATGAGGTTTTGAAGCAATAAGGTAGTGATTGAGCCTTTTAACTTCTCAGGAGGCACAAAGGCAAAGAGGGTTTCCAGGTCTTTTAGGGATTGCTTTTTGGTTTTCATGAAACAAAAATATAGCAAAAAATTGGGATAGCTGTACTATGATTCTACTACGATTTCGGAAAAGGCTTTTGAAGAAAGTTCGGTTTACCGAACTTTTTTTATCAAAGTTGTTACATACATTTATATAAGTTTAAAAACAGTGAATAATTGACCCTAGAACTTACCTATTATATGAGTACCAGAAAAAACGGACTTTTCATCATTGAAAATAAAATTATTGGACAAGCAGAAATTCAAAAGATTGCGGATTTGATATGGAAAGAATATCAGCCGAGGCATATTAGGGCTATTAATAACAGCTTTAGGGCCTATGTCAAATGTTTTGAAAAGGTATCTTACGAAGATGATGGAATAAAAATATTTAATGATGACAGCGAAATCTACAGGGAACGAATTAAGACCATAGAAATAACTGCCCAGTGTGATAAGTCCTTATATGTCAAATTAAGATTAAATCATGGACAGGTTAAGATTGAGGAGAATTATATTAGTGACAGTGACATCGAAATTGGAGGGGATAATTTTGAGAAAATACATGACATTCACGCAAGGATTTCACAGTATATAAAGTCAATACCTGAACAACATAATCTTTTTGTTAAAACGTATGGAATAATCTCTAAATTATTTTTTTTGTTAGGTGCACTAACGTTTGGTTTTATAATAGATTTGTTTAATAATAATTCAAAAAACTATACTCCGTATTGGAGAACTGCTATATCTGACATTGGTAGTTTCATAGGGTATGGTTTTTTAGCTTCATTATTTGGGGGTCTTCTCGTTTTTTCTTTATACGATATGTTTGTTAAAAAATCAAGGGACTTTTGGCCAATAGTTGAACTTCAAATAGGACCAGAGCACTTTAGACCTGAAGTAAAACAGAGAAAATATGTTATAGAGTTTATAGTCTGTTTTGTTGTTCCTCTTGGGGGCGCTCTATTCTATGATATTATGAAAATTGTTTTTTATTTACAAGAATAGTCAAGTAATGGAACTTGAGGTGTAACTATAAAAATATTTTATGACAAAAGAAGAAATACATAATAGAGTAATGAATATGAATGCTCATTTTGCTTGGGCAATTGCAATGTGGGGCTCAGCAAAAAACAGTAAAGACGAAGGCAATTTTCTTTTGGCCCCAATCGGTTTTTACTATTCGACTTTTCATGCTGGATTTGCTTTATTAAATATCGACCATACAATGCATTTGGAACATTTAAAGCGCACAAGCCATTCGGATTTAGGAAAAAAACTTAGTAATCATCTGGATATTGACAATCAAAATAATTTTATTTTATTAAGAGAAATCCGTGAGGCAATAAATTATCTTGGGATGGAAATGCCTGAAGGTAAGTTAAAATTAGTAAGAGGTCACGAATTTGGATTTGATTTAGGAGCTAATGGCAAATATAATTACTTTCAACTCGTTGAGCTATCTGAGGATAAATCAAAAACATTTATTAAATTCTGTTTAAATAAAATTCAAAAGCATTGTGAGGCAAATGTAGGTTGGAGAGGGCCTAAATTTAATGATGACGAATGGTATGATGAATATTTACAAGAAGATGCTTTTATTTCTGTTATACCAGAAAAAAATAGAGCTAATATTTTACGTAGTGCATTTGAATTACTCAAAAAATGAATTGTAAGTTATGTAAAAGAAAACCTGCGGAGCAAACGGGGTCACATATTACATCTGCTTTTTTACTTACAAGTCAAATTGGTAACAGAGGGGAAGAACAGGCATTTCTAATCACAACTGACCCAAATCAAGACTATAGTGAAAACCAAGGCGATACAGGAATAAAAGAAGATAATATTTTCTGTAGAGATTGTGAAAAGAGATTGGGTTTTATAGAAAATTCGTATAGTGTAGAAATTACTCAAAAAATAGAGGAAGCAAGGTTTAAACAGAATTTCATTTCTGTTAGTACAAAGCATGGTACTTTCCTTCGTTGTTTGAGGGTTAATTCTATAGCATTCTCTCTTTTAGTCTATTCAAATATATGGAGAGCATCACTATCAAATCTACATTTATATGCACACTTTAAATTGTCTGCTGAAGTTGAAGAGGAAATTAGATTTCTTTTGGACCTTTTTTTACCTGAAACTGTTAATCACAAAGTTGATATAAATTTCAATTCATGGCTTAAAATAGTTGAAAACTGTAAAGATTATTTTACTCATTTTCCTTTTATTATTCTTAAGGCTGAAAAACTAAATAACAAAACTATAACGTTCCAATTTTATGATAACATTTCACGTTCACCTAATCATATTATACTTAATGAATATATAATACTTTCTTTCTTTGAGGGGACTCAATGGAATGATGATTTACTTTCCTTTAAAAATGAACTAAAATATACTGATTTAGTAAATGATAAATATGAAGAGCCTAAAATTGGTATTATAAGTAATCAGAGATACATGCAAATTATTGAGATGTTTAGTAATATGGCTATATTAGAGCGCATCTCAAATATTGATATGTTATGTGTTGAGGAGTTAAAAATGAAAGGAGTCCCTGTTACACCAGAGAACATAAAAATATGTCGAATGGCTAAGGTAGCAGAAATTAGTCCTGATAACGAAGGTGTTTAAACTTCTATTGATTAAACACTTGGTTCTAAAGTGAATAGATACCAAGAAATGTGGACATACTGCTAGCCCAATATTTAAGTTGCTATTCCATTACTTGATAAGCATTATAAAAAAATGGATAGAGGTACTGGTGGACTATTATAAATAATATACACCTAAAGCCGTTAGCTTTCAATAATAATATATGATATAACGCCGAATGTAGGGTGGAACACGAAGTGGAACTATGGGTCATAAGTTTATTTCAAAAGTAGTTCGTATCTTTCAGAATACTTTATTACCTAGTCGCCAATGTTTCTGGTAAACCTTTGTGGTTTGAATTATGCCTTTTCAGTCTTTCCTGTAACTCATCACCGGAAGAGCCAACGTAATACTTATCCAAGGTTTCAGAATATAATATGTAAGTGTAAAATGGCATAAAACAAAAAAAGTCTTACAAAAATGTAAGACTTTTAGTGGGAGTTGAGGGGTTCGAACCCCCGACCCTCTGCTTGTAAGGCAGATGCTCTGAACCAGCTGAGCTAAACTCCCGATATGAGAATACTTTTTGCGACCCTCCCGATGAAATCGGGATGCTCTGAACGAGCCGGAGCTAAAGTAAATACCGTTTAAAAGAACTTCCCGATTTGGGATTGCAAATATAACGGCTTTTTTGAAAGCTGCAAAAAAATAATGAAAAATTTACGGGTTTTTTCTTAAAAATTATAGCCCAAATTGAGGCCATAATAAAAATTGCGCTCCTGTGGCTCGGCAGAGGTGCCGCCATGCGTGCGTTCCAGGATAAAATAGGCATCCAGGTCCCACTTATCGCTGAGCTTGTACTCGTAGCCCAAATACACCCGGTTGCGGCCAAAATACTTCTCTTTTTTACCCGTAATTTGGAACAGACCTTCCTCTTTTATGTAGGGCGAACCGCGGCGGGTATGCTTAAATTTAAGGGTCATACGGTCGCGGATCACGCCGCCGGTCTTATCATCAGCCAGCTCATCGCTAATGAGGTAGTTGTTGGTAATTTGGTAAGTGAGGCGGTTCGAAAAAGAGAAACGTTCGGATAATTTGGTTTTGTAAATAATGGCCAGGGAGTAGCGGTAGGAATTGGTAAATTCCTTAAAACCTTTGCGGCCGTACATGTAATACAGGCGCAGCTCTGTTTCAAAATGCTCACTGAGTGCGTAAGCAAAACCAAGCCTTAAATACACCCGGTTCAGGTTCCTGAAATTCTCTACCTGCCTGGAGAGGATCTTTCCGCTGATGGTAACTTTGTCGTTCACCTTTTTTTGTGCCGACAGGCTTAAGCGCAACCCCGCGTCATTGGTCACGTACTGCGCTTTTCCCGTTAAGGAAAACAGGCAGAAAAGGGCAATGATATGGAGGTTCCGTAGGGCCATTAGGCTTCGTAAAAATAGATCTTGATCTGTGCAGCGTCTTTCAAAAAGTCGATCTTGTGAATGGAGTAGCGGTGCACGTTAAAGCCTGTGCGCAGGCGGATATCGGCCAGCAGCTCCTCTTTTTTATCCGCTTTTATCAATTCAATGTTCTCGTACAAAATGGTCTTCACATTTTCTTTTTTCATGAAAATGTTGCTTTCCAGCAAATAGGTAATGAGCAGTACGGCAAGGTTAATGCCACCCAGGAACAGGTACTCAATGCTGTCAACCGTGTCTTTTACTTTGGTTACCGCCGTTACCAAACCAATGGCAATTACGAGGAAGAGGTAGGTCATGTCCTTAATGGCGATCTCTTCGGTTTTGTACCTTAACATGCTAAACACGGCAAACAAGCCAAAGGCAGCACCCATCGACAGGTCGACCTTGTTGAGCAAAAAGGAAATAAGAAAGATGACCACATTGAAAATAAAGTAGGTAAAAAACAACTCACGGTGCTTGTAAATGGGGTAGTAAATAAAACGCACCAATACGAATACAGAGGCCAGGTCGATGAGCAACCTGAAAATCAATTTGGAGGAGATCTTTTGTAACTCTTCAAAGCCGCTCACTGCGGGGGCGGCATCGGCAGCTATTTGCAATAATGTCATCATTGTATGATCTTATTTACGTTGGATAATTTTTGTTTGAAATTATTTTTCTTCACTTCCGGAAAAGAGCAGGCCACCCCAAAACAGTATTTGCTGATGGAGCCCTGGCGAATATGTTTGGCCCGCATCATGGCCACAAAAGGCGAGGCGATCTTGCTGTCCTGTTTTACTTCGGCAATTACCAATTGGTTTAGCAGCTGTTTGTGATTGTCCTTCTCAAATTCAAGATTCAAATCAAGCGTTAAACGCTCGGCCGATGTTTTATTTACCAGGGTAATGCGGCTGTAATTGATCCAGATCTTCGGCAACAGTTCGGTAGGGCAAAAAGGTAGCATCTTTTCCAAAAAGGCGAAGGCTTTGCCGGTTTTAAGATCGGGAATACTGTTTTCCTTAATGCGCGTTTTCAAGGTACGGCCTTTGTTGTTCTTGAACTTTACTTCTAAAAACCCCAGGTTGCTTTCCACATAAGTGCGGTGCCTTATTTTATAGCGGTTCAGTTTGCCGCTGTGGTGCTTGTTATACAGGTCAAAATCTTCGGTATCAAAATACAAGGTCTTATAGCGGCTAATGCGGTTGCCTTCCACATCCAGCACACGGTAAAAACTATTGGCATCCTGCAGTATGGCCGGCAGGTGTTCAATGTTGAAGGTGAACTTGGTATCGGTGCGGTCCATGAGCTTCACGCCATCCATTTCCTGTAAGGTAATGGGGTCAAGGCTTGTGAGTATGTGCTGAATGCGCTCCAGGGGACTTATTTATAAGTGTAAGTATATTTTTTGGTGCTGATGAGCTTTCCGGCCGCGTCAAAGGTTTTGCGTTCGGTCTTTAAGCCTTTGCCATCGTAGGTGTACATATGTTTCTTTAGTAATTTTTTAGCGCCATCGTACACCAGCTCTTCTTTTTTATCGCCGCTGGCATTGTACTTAATCAACGTTTGTTCCTTCAGCACATTTTTTTCGTCGTACTCGTATTCTTCAATGGCATCGCCCAGGTTGTTGAATTTGTACTTCATGGTTTTTTTAAGAGCGCCTTCTTTGCTGTATTCCGCTTTTTCAATCACTTCGCCATTCGCGTCGTACTGGGTTTTGCTATCGTCGATGGTTTTACCGCCGGCTGTTTCAGTTACGTTTATGGAAGCGATCTTGTTTTTTTTAATATCCTTTTTGCTTTGAGCAAAGCCATTCAGCGCAAGCAATAAGGAGAGGGTAACTAAAAGGGATTTGTACATATTGCTTATTTGTTAATGGTTATCTGCCCGGCATCCACCGTTGTTTTATTTTTAGAGATCGTTACATCCAATGATACGGCTACATCCCTCACATCGGTTGATGTTCCTATGCGTTCGTCGCCAATAGCGTATACTTTATAGTTGCCTTTGCGCAGGTATTTAAATTCAAACTCACCATTGCTGTTGGTATTCACTTTGTCGCCTTCGGTCACATCATCGCCATAAACAATATATACTTCCACATCTACTCCCGGGTACTCATGCTGCAACACAAAGGATTTGTTATAGTCTTTTACCAATACGGTTCCTTTAATGCTGCTGTTACCGCCCGTACCCGCGGGCTTTTTGCAGGCAGAAAGACCTAAGCAAAGTAAGGCCAAAAATAGGATCTTGCTCTTCATGTATAAGTTTTAAGTTAAATACAATGTTAAATAAACCTTAAATTTAATCAATTTCCATTTAATTTATTTATTTTGCGCAACAATATGAGATAAACACGTAGTTTGTTTCGGTAAATGTCATCAAACCATTGAGTAAAAAGGTACAACAGATCTTTGTTTTTGTTTTCATCTTCAGCGTGTTTTCACTAACGCTGCAGGCCTCTATTCTCAATATTTGCAAGGAAGCCAAGATCCTTAAACAAAGTCAGCAAAACCCTGTTACCGAAGAGGAAGAAGAAAGCCACGATGGTGACGAAACCGCCGACGAAGAAGTGCTCTATCTCGGGCACAATGACATTAGCCTTATAGCTGTAGAGCACATTAAACTGTACTGGGAAAATTTTCAAATTCAGTATCCTTCCAGTTCCATTAAAATTCTCATTCCTCCTCCTGAGTGCTAAATTAATTGTTGGCCGCATCCGCGGCCTGTTTTTACGTTTACAATTAATTTAATCAGCAACAAATTTTTATGTTTTTAAAAAAAGTATTGCCCGATCTTAAATCGGGAATTGTGGTATTTCTGGTGGCCCTGCCTTTATGTTTGGGGATTGCCATGGCCTGTGGTGTGCCTTTGTTTTCGGGCATTATAGCAGGAGTTACAGGTGGTATTTTAGTTACGGCTTTTAGTGGAGCAAGGTATAGCGTGTCGGGTCCCGCTGCCGGGCTCACGGCCATTGTTATTGCTTCCATTGCCCAGCTGGGCAGTTTCGAGGCGTTTTTGGCAGCCGTTGTTTTTGCCGGAGTTTTTCAAATTGTGCTTGGCGCGTTAAAAGCGGGAACCATTGGAAATTATATTCCAAACGCGGTCATCAAAGGCATGCTGGCGGGCATAGGCATCATTCTTATCGTTAAGCAAATTCCGCATTTGTTTGGTTACGACAGGGATCCTGAAGGTGACGAAGATTTTATTCAGCTTGATGGGCAGAACTCATTTACTGAATTGGTAAACATGATCAATTACATCACACCGGGTGCCGTTATTATTGGGGTGCTGGCGTTTGTGGTGTTAATTATTTCTGACAAGCCTTTTTATAAAAAAAATAAACTATTATCCAACATTCCCGGGCCCTTGTTAGTTGTTGTGTTTGGGGTTTTACTCACAATAGCTTTTAAAGGTTACCCGGGATTAATTATTGACTCCCAACACCTGGTAAACCTGCCAACCATTGCTACATTTTCCGATCTCAGGGCCAATTTGTTCTTTCCCGATTTTAGCGGTATTGCTACCAGTCGTTTTTGGATCATTGTATTTACCCTGGGTGTGGTGGCCAGCCTGGAAACCCTGCTTGGGATAGAGGCCATTGACAAACTGGATCCTGAAAAACATGAAACAAATACCAACCGCGAATTGTTTGCGCAGGGTATTGGCAACATTGCCTGTGGCTTGTTGGGCGGCCTGCCCGTAACATCGGTCATTGTACGAAGTTCGGCAAACATTAATGCCGGCGCCAAGTCAAAACTATCAACCGTTGTACACGCGGTGTTGTTGCTGATAAGCATTTTGCTGCTGCCCGGCGTGCTTTCACTCATTCCCAATGCCTGCCTGGCGGCCATATTAATTGTAACCGGGTTTAAACTCACCAAGCTGGCCATTTTTAAAGAGCAGTGGAAATTCGGGATCGAACAGTTCCTGCCATTCGTTATCACCATTATTGTGATGCTGGTTACCGACCTTTTGAAAGGCGTATGTGCCGGCGTAGCGATCTCGGTGATCTTTATTATCCGCGATAACATCCGTTCCTCTTTCGATTCGGGCAACGAGGTCATTAATGGCGAAATGTATTACATTATAAAACTTCCGCAACACGTTACTTTTTTCAATAAAGGCTACCTGATCAAATTTTTTGCAGGCATACAGCCCCAAAGTAAAGTGATTATTGACGGAAGCATTAACCGCAAAATAAACAGGGACTCACGCGATGTGATCACTGATTTCATCAACACCGCAAAAAAAAGAAAAATAGAAGTTGAACTTATAAAATATAAAGACTAACATGGATAAAGCATATCAACGATTGCTTGACGGCAACAGGCGTTTTGCAATGGAAAAAAAATTTGACGACCCCGAGTATTTCAAAAAATTATCGCTGGGGCAAAAACCCGACTACTTATGGATTGGTTGCAGCGACAGCCGTGTACCTGCCAATGAAGTAACCGGCACCGAAAGTGGAGAGATTTTCGTACACCGCAACATTGCCAACCTGGTGGTGCACAGCGACCTTAATTTATTGAGCGTGCTCGAGTATGCGGTAAAATACATAGGCGTAAAGCACATTATTGTGTGCGGACATTACGGCTGCGGTGGCGTAAAAGCCTCAATGAGCGGGCAGCTGCACGGGCTGGTGGATAACTGGCTCATCAACATCAAGAACGTGTATAACAAACATAATGTTGAGCTGGATGCCATACAGGATATGGACAAGCGCACAGACCGTTTGACGGAATTGAATGTGATAGAGCAGGTGAGGAACCTGGCTAAAACAAGTATTGTGCAGGAAACCTGGAAAAACCGTGAGCTGCATTTGCACGGTTGGGTATATGGCATTAATAGCGGGTTGATTACCGATTTGAGCGTCATCTATGACGGTAAAGAGGACATGGAACCTATTTACCACTTTGATGTGAAGTAGCAATAGCGCGTACTAACAGCATTTAGCATCTTTGTCTGATTCTTTCATATGTAAGAAATTTGGGCAACTGGTTTTTATTTATTAAATTGGGCTTAAGTAATTTTTGAAATATACTGAACCGACCCCATTTTAAAAATGAATCGTACTGCTTTGCAAAATCATTTTTCTGATGTTAAATCAGGAATAGCCTTGTTTTTGGTTGCCCTGCCCTTAACACTGGGCGTTGCCATGGAATGTAATGTACCCTTGTTTTCTGGGATTATTGCCGGCGTTATAGGTGGCTTTGTAGGAGCGGCCATCAGTGGTTCTAAATACAATGTTACCGGGCCTGCCGGTGGTTTAATCGTTATCATCATTAGCGCTATTGCCCAGTTGGGAAGTTATGAAAGCTTTTTGGCAGCTCTGGTGTTTGCCGGAATTTTTCAGCTTCTTTTAGGCTTTATTAAAGCGGGAAATTTTGGCACCTATATTCCCAACTCGGTTATAAAAGGGATGCTGGTAGCCATGGGCATACTTTTAATTGTAAAGCAAACGCCCTTTGTTCTTGGTTACGAAAAATTAAACCCCGAAGGCCACAATTTTGAAGAGACCCTTGAAAATATATGGCAGTATGTAACGCCCGGCGCTTTGGTAGTTGGAGTGGTTTCGCTTATGCTTATCATTATTGCCGATAGGCCTTTTTATAAGAACAATAGGTTCCTTGCCTTTCTTCCGGGTACTTTTCTTGCTGTGCTCACAGGCATAGGACTTACCATGCTGTTCAGGGATTCGCCTTTCTTTGTGATCGGCAGCCGCCATTTAATTAACACATCCACTATTTCGCCTGTTTCCGACATCGGCTCCAACTTCACATTTCCCGATTTTGGGTTTATACAGCAATCTTCCTTTTGGACGGTTGTATTTACCATTGGTATTGTGGCAAGTTTGGAAACGGTATTGAGGGTAGAGGCGATTGGAAAACTGGATCCCGAAAAAAATAAGATCAACACCAACAAGGAGTTGGTAGGGCAGGGGCTTGCCAATGTTTTTTGCGGCCTTATTGGGGGCTTGCCTGTAACCTCGGTTGTGGTAAGAACTTCTGTAAACATTAACGCGGGGGCCAAAACAAAACTGTCTGTTATACTTCACGCAATACTCCTGGGCATTAGTGTATTGTTGTTTCCAAAAGCCATCAGCCTCATTCCTAACGCCAGCCTTGCGGCCATACTCATTTATACCGGGTATAAAATGGCAAAACCCGCCATTGTTATGGAACACTTATATGCAGGCATTGAAGAGTTTGCGCCTTTTTTGGTCACCATTATCGGGATGTTGTTCTTTAACTTGTTGGTAGGAGTATTTGCAGGCTTTTCGGTTGCTGTTATTTTTTTAATTGTGAAGAAAGATCATGTAAAGTATTTCTTCGAAACATCCACCTACACCGAAAATGGAAAAACACATAGGGAGATCAAACTGCCAAGACACGTTACCTTTTTTAATAAAGGAAAACTGGTAAGGTTTCTCGAATCGGCTAACGCCGGGAATAAAGTAATTATTGATGGAAGCCACAACGAACGGGTGAACCGCGATGTAAGGGAAATTATCCTTGACTTTGTGAACTCATGCAAGAAAAATGAGATAGAAGTTGAGGTTATCAAGTTCTATCACTAATTTTTCTTAATGTGTAACCACCAGCTTTATGGTTTTGCCCTGCACTTTCACAAAGTAAATGCCCTGGCTTAAGGCAGCCGTATTAATATCCGTTTTTTGCGTAAAACTTCCTGATGCTGCCACATCGCCTACCGTGTTTAGTATGTCGTATGTTAAGGCATTATTGGAAGAAGAAATAAGCGTCACCAATTGATTTGCCGGATTCGGATATAACGCCAGGGTTCCAACGGCTTCATCTAATTCTTTAATGCCTACCGTGCAATTGCTGGCATTATACGATGGCGATGAAAGAACACCGAAGCTTCCGGTCCCGTCAGGGCAGCGCCCATACGATACATCGGCCGTTTGAGGACCAAACGATAAACTGTCGAGCACCGTCGTTGATTTACTTAAGATCAGGCGTTCGCCACTGGCCGATAGTTTAAAATTACAGTGAATGGTAGCGCCTGTGGCCGAGCCATCTTCATCGGCCCATACCGTTAAAAAGCCATGGGCAGGGATAATGGTATTGTTTGGAAACACAAATTTTTGCGGGTTGGTATAACTGTCGCTTAAATACAAGCCGCTCAGGTCGAGGTTGGAGTTGCTGGTATTGTATAGTTCTATCCAATCCTCGTTGGCGCCTTCCTCATCCGTTTGCCCGCTTTGGTTCACCGCTAAAAATTCGTTAATGACTACTTCTCCCGCGTTTGGCTGTAACACATTTGTTGGCAGGGCATAAAACTCATGCTCGGCGCGCTCAGGCGAGAACATGCCGGCGTTGGCATTCTCCGCATAAATATAGTATTGCATTTGTGTGGTGCTTACGGTAAGGTTAGCGCCGTATATGTTATCGCCACTGGTGCCGTCGTTATGAGCGCCGTCGTCATACATTAAAACATGTGTAAATTTTTCAGTCACATCATCCCTGTAACCCAAATACACGGTGTTTGTGTTAATGACATTGGCGGTAATGGTTACGGTAGAATTTAGCGCCGGCGATGGGGTGCTTAAGGCAATGGCCGAAATGGTTGGAGGAGTATAGCCAAACTCCGCGGTACTTTGCAAATACGTTAGCCTGGCCGCTAATAAATTGCTGATGCCGGGTACCGAATAACTACCAACGGAAACGTTACCCGTTAAGCCATTTTGAAATTGCGGGTACGAATAAAACTTATAGGTATCGCTTTGCACCGATGTGTCTATCAATGCCTGAAATTGCTGCGCTTTGGTAACGTAGCTGTTATTGGCAATGAACTCGTTGGCAATGGTGCGCATGTGCGCTACCAACATGCGCTTGTACTGCGCGTTGCTGTTAATAATATTGATGACAGGCCAGTAAACATCCGTTGCATGAATAGTGATAGGCAACTGTTGCATATTGGCGATGGACAGCTGGGCAAGGCTGCTGTTGCTCACACCAAGATACGGAAAGCCACCAAAACACATGTTAAGGTCCCAAATGGTTGGATTGTAATGATTGGTTTTATCTTTATATAAATAATAGTTCTGGCAAAACGCGCCACTGTAGCTATCAAGGTTCACATTTACATTATTGAATGCCAGCATCCAGATGGCCCTGTCAACATCCATGTTCTCTGCAAAACGGGTTTGATGATTGGTGACTGTGTCAGCCAAAGTACGGAGCATGTTCCAGCCGTAATCGGATTTTAATTCATAAAAATTAAAATAATTGCTGCTGTCGCCCGTCGTAAAATATTTTAAATTGGATTTGGTATTGGTACTTGGGTTCACAATGGGATTGCATTTAATAGCAATGCCACCCGATGAATAATAATGGTTGGAATAAAATTGTTTGTTAATGCTTTCGGCATTGGAGTAAACCCCATGGTACACACCATTAATGTATACCTTCGCGAAATTAGCCTGCGGACAATGCATGTAATTTTTCAGCACATCATAACCCAGCACTTCCCTAATCATTGACGGATCGGCGTAGTTGTTCCCCAGCTTGATATCCTTTACCCCTAAATAGGATTGGCTCTTATAACTGTCGAGCTCAATATGCAAAGGGTTTTTATTATAAGTAGGATTGTAAGAACTGTTTCCTTTATACTTTACGCCTACACTGTCAAAATACACGCCGTTAACCGTTACCGATGCCGCCATAATGTAGCCTTCGGCGCCCGCCTTGGCGGTATCCAGCTGGTAATCCCAGTTTGGCTGCGTGAACTGGATCTCAATTTTTTGAATGGTGTTTTGATCGTAAAAACTTTGTGCGGAAAGCTTTCCGCACAAAGTCAAGGTTATTATAAAAGAAATGTATTTTAACATCTTACTCGATAATTAATTTTAAATTTTGTTCCTGCTTTTGTTCGTTGCTGATGGTTACAAGGTACATCCCTTCCGCCAGGCCAAGATCGGAAATGGTGTACTGGGAAGCATTGATGTCAGAAATAGTTCTTACCACCTGGCCTGAGATGGTTTGAATGGAAATACCCGCGATCTTTTCATTCACTGTAGATTGCAGGGTCAGATTATTTTTGGCGGGATTAGGGTAGGCTTTAAAGGATGAAATTTGCGAAGCATTCTCATGCACCGAAAGCGCCTGGCAGGCATCGCAGCTCATAAAACACACCGCCGCCATCACCGTGTCCTTGGTCACTGTTATGCCCCTGTTCCCAAATACAGAGCAGGTTCCGGTAATGGTTTCGCCGGTGCCTGCTGTGTTTCCATTAAAGTATTTATAGGAATAAGCATTGGCAGAATAATAACTGATGATCTCGTAAATGCCGCCGCCAAAGCTGTACAAAGGAACTTTGGTTGGGCTAAAACCATTGTAGTTGTCGCCCACATGCACACCGTTAGGCGATACCGGCAGAGCATTGTTCATGTCTACTTTAAAACGTACCAGGTTCAGGCCCGCGGGCGCGTTGCCACCAAATACGATGGCGCCCACAAAAGTGGTATCATTGGCCAATGAATCAACATACAACCAGCGGTTGTCCACAAAGTTATAGCCAACCCTCGATTCATCGGGCACAAACTCCGCTTCATACGTTTGATTACCATTTACAAAAAGGTATTCATATTTATTAAATGCAGGTATGTTAACCACAATGCTGTAAATGTTGCTTGCACCCTCCTGGGTTAACAGTGTGGCAGCGGGATCAAAATTCAACGCGTAGCCTGCCGCTTCCTGAAAATCGCCAATAACATGCACGCCAAAAGCGCTGATGGTTTGCCCTGTCATGTCAACCGCGAATTTTACTTTTTTGGCGGAGAGGGTCATTGCTGTAAAAATGAAAGCAAATGCGAATAAAATTTTTTTCATGATCTTCAATATAAATTAAGTTAGTAATTATTTGGTTAATACCACTTTTTTGTAAACCGGTTTTTTATTATCAAGCGTAATGGATACCGTATAAACCCCATTTGGCAATTGGTCGAGGTCGATACGGGAGCTGTTTTCTGCCTCAAATACCAGCTTGCCAAGCCCATCGTAAACCAACACCATCAACTTAGTTGGGTTTTGGTAATCCAGGTCTATATCAATAATGCCTGTTGTTGGATTTGGAAAAAGGCCAATGTTCTTTCCTTCCAGTTCCTCCATAGCCGTTGTTATAGAATAGGCATAGCCTTGTGAGTACACGTACACACAACCGTTGGCGTCTGTTGTTCTTACCACATAAATGCCACTTTGTGAGGGGGTGTAATTTTGGAGCGTGGCACCGCCAATAACGGTACCATTGTAATACCACTGGTAACTGCTGGCTGTAGCCGTTGTCAGGTCGCTCCCACTGGTGGTGATGGTAGGTTGTACAGGAGCGGCATTATTAATATAGCATGTGGTATAACGATGCGCCTGTGCTAACGTGCTCGATACGCTGATGGTGAAAATAGGAGTACCGGCAGGGTTCAATTCGTAAACTTTTCCGGAAGTAGCTACACACACAAGCTGGTTACCGTTAGGATATTGCTCGGAGTTGCCCATATTACTGCTGTAGCCGAAGCCCGAGTTGCGTTGTGTATAGGTAGATGGTGTAAAGGCAGATCCTGTGGTAATGCTGTAAGAATAATTACCTACCAATGGAGGTACTATCTGGTCAATGCTCGATTGGGTAGAAGACACACCCTGGTTGTTAAAGCCAACCAATCGTCCTGTATTGGCATAGGTAGTTTCTGGATATTCAGGCACCCAGTGTGCATCGTGTGTTACGTTCAGGATCTTTGTTCCTGTGGCCTGGTAAACAGCCGGGTTCCCCCAGCGAAACAGGAAATCGCCACCCTTGCCCGAATTGCCTCCGCTGTGTGAGGCTGCCTGAGCGGTGGTGGTGCTATGATCGATGACATACCACTCATTTAAGTTGTGCGAACTCACAACAATCTGGTCAAGGATAGGATTGTAATCAATCCCATTCATGTGCATCCAGTCTTTTTGGGTGTTGTAATTAATATTCAGCAGTTCCGGGTGGTTTACAACAGACGTTTGGTAATTGGATTTTGTTGAATTGACATTTTGCACCAAATGGTCCCATACATGCCATTCCCACACAATATTACCCGTGGTGGCGCCGGTAGGCTGCACTTCAATGATCTTTTCGGGCCAGATGGATGCGAGGGTTACTGTTCCGCCGGCTGCCGTCAATTCGGCCTGTGTTTTCGATTCGTAAGAGATCAGCAGTACATTGCCGTTTGGCATCACACAATGATCGTGGTGTGTATAATAGGTACTTGAAGAATGGGTGTAGTTCCACAGGAGCGTACCGCTGTAGCTGTGTTTTTGGATGCCTCCGCAGGCGCCACCTCCGTTAAAGGTGGTATTGTTTACTTTTACGCTTCTTACTAAAGTGCCGCCGGGCTCAAGATAAGCCGAGTACCCGGTTCCGGTGGTAAGCCCCGTCCAGGTTTTTACAGTTGCATTGGCGGTATCTATTAATTGAGCCGTCGTACCGTTTTGAGTACTGTACAAAGTAAGTCCGTTCCATTGCTGCGCATGTGTATTAATGGCTAATATCAAGCCTAAAAATAGTAATGCAATTGAGTATTTTATTTTCATAGTTAATTTATTATTACTTAAAAGTAATGCAATAGTTAACTACGGGCAATTTTTTGAGATAAAGGAAGTTTTTCCTGCGGTTAATTGCCAAAATACCTAAGAACTTCAGTTTCATAGCTGTTGCCAACCGGAATTTTCCTGTCGGCAATCTGTAAGGTTTTATTTCTAAGGCTTTCTACGCGTTTTACAGGAACAATAAAGGAGCGGTGCACCCTTATAAAATCGGTAGCAGGAAGCTTTTCCAGCATGGCTTTCATGGTCATGCGGGCCACAATGGTTTTTTGCTGGTGCAGGTGAATTTTTAAATAATCGTCCAGCGCTTCAATGTATAAAATATCGTCCATGTTTATTTTTTGCAGGCTGTAATCGGCCCTTACAAAAATGTGCTGGGGTTTTTGAGTATTGTTGGTAACCGAAAAATAGTCTTTTGCCTTATCAGCGGCTTGCTTAAAGCGCTCAAATGTAAAGGGCTTCAACAAGTAATCCAGGGCGTTGAGGTTAAAGCCTTCCACCGCGTATTCGGCACGCGAGGTAATAAATATGACCACGGTGTTTTGTTTTACCTGTTTGTAAAGGTCAATGCCGTTTAAGTTTGGCATGTCAATATCCAGGAAAATAAGATCGGCCGGAAACTTTTTTAAATACTTAAGCCCGTCTTCGGCATTATTAAATGTTTTTTCGAGGCTGATGATCTCAATTTCGGTACAAAAATTTTCAATAACTTTTAGCGCGATCGGTTCATCGTCTATGGCTATGGCTTTAATCATAAATCAGATCTTAGGTTAGGGGTCTCTAAAATTATAAAGCAATTAATCTGGTGGCTGGTTTTATGCATTTGCAGCACCTTGATTAAGCTTGTTAACCTAAAATTACAAAAGCTTTTAGTTGATTTACTATTTCTTAGGTAAAGAAGGGAATTTTATAGGTGAAAAACCGAAAAATTGCCAAAAATTCGATGTAAATTTAGTGTAAACCAAGCCTTGCAAAGCGTCTATGTCACACAGATTTCAAACGGCCGATCTGCTCAAGGGAATTGCGGTTCTCCTGATGATTGAGGTGCATATTGTGGAGCTGTTTGCGGCCGAACCTGTTTACTATAGCAGCGCCGGGAAATTATTGCTTTTTTTGGGAGGACCCCCGGTGGCTCCGGTCTTTATGATCCTCTTTGGCTATTTTACGGCTTTATCGGGTAAATCTGCCGGTCAATTGATTTTAAAAGGGCTGAAGATCTTTATCCTGGGCATGCTGTTAAACCTTGCTTTAAATTTTAACCTCATATTATCGGTCAGTAATGGTAACATGGAGGCAAACATCTGGCCTTATGTATTTGGAGTGGACATTTTACAGTTTGCAGGAATTAGCTTAATCGTTATCGCGCCTGTAAAAATCCTGAAAAACAAATTTATTCTACCGGTAACCCTTTGCATTTTTTCGGCTTTGGCCGGACAATACCTCGCCGATTGTACTCCTGTAAACCCTACGGCGCAATATGTATCGGCATTTTTTTATGGCAGTACCCCCTGGTCTTATTTTCCTTTGCTTCCATGGCTTGCTTACCCTTTGGCAGGAATGATATTTTATAACCTACAAAAACACTATGAAATAACCACGTTGAGACTAAGAACCAAAATACTGGTGAGCTTAACGCTTGCAGTTATTTTAGCTTGTACCATCAACCATGCTGTAGTTACAGCCTCCGATCTGCCGGCCTACTATCATCACGGCATCCTGTTCTTTTTGTGGGTGGTATTGTTTGTATGCTTTTATGCTTTATGTCTTAATGAGCTCACTAACCTGGCAGGTAACACATTAGTTGCGCGTTATATAAAATGGCTGGGAAAAAATGTGACGCTGATCTATGTGATCCAGTGGATTTTGATCGGGAATACTGCTACCGAAATTTATAAAACGATTTCTTCGCCATTGCACTTGATGGGATGCTTTGTTGGTGTTTTATTGGTATCAACGGGGATAGCTTATGGAGTATTAAAGTTATACGAACAGTTTTTTAGAAAGCGTGTATAATGATTTGGTTTTAGAGCAACATCCCCCTGTCCGCCAGCTGGCGGACACGCCTTCAAAAGGGGGAAAAGGAATGACGATTACATGATCTTAAAATCACCGGTGGCGTACAGTTCTTCTTCACTCAATGTTCCAATATCTATTATATCAGCTTTATAATGGGCACGCAAACCTTTGATCCAGCGTTTGCCTCGTTCCGATAACTGGAAATCATCCGACATCAGTCGTCCGCGCATCACCAGGATGCCAAGGTCGGCGCCTTCATACAAATAGTCGTCTTTACCCGTAATACGTATAAAGAAAGCTTCATTATCGTCGCTAACCGACTGGCGTTCCGAGTCCATTTTTTTATAGTGCAGGTTGCCGTTCTTTTTCATTTCCCAAATGCCCGATGCAGGCGCCTTGGTAACAAGCTCCAGTGTTTTTTTAGTGTGCTTAATCACCAACTGGCTCCAGCTGTCCATGTTCTCCGCTTTTGCCCAGCGTTCGCTCAGTTCGGCAGTATCAATCTGATAAGGAATGTTCATCCATTCCAACAAGTGAAACAGGAACATAGGCACATCCGTCATGGCAAACTTCGAATGATTGGTGAGCGAGCTTACACCCGATACTCTTGGGTTCAACTCACCCAGGTATATATTACCGCTATCCTTATCAATTAAAAAATCCAGTTCAAAATATCCTTTATAGCCTTCTTTGCGCAATTGGTCTCCAAATTGCTGAGTATAGCGCCTGGCCTTTTCCCGAATATCGGCGTTAAAGGCATTGCCAAAAATTTCGTTCCCACACCAACCGCCTTTGTAAGGAGTTAATTCCTTAAAGCCAACCAGCTCCGTCATTAATGGCGCTACCAGGGTGCCATGCTGTGTCACGCAACCTTCAATGGCAGTACCGTAACAATTAATGCGTTTCATGATCTTCACTTCCTTCTCCTTTATGATCTCTTCTTTGTACTGGTCAAATTCTTCTTCATTGGAAATGAAAAAGGTTGTATGTCCTGAGTCGCCATATGGTGTCTGAATAACCAGGCTATCACCCAGATCCTTCGATACCATTCTTAACTGGTTATAATCCGTTACAGGTGATAGTACGTTAGGAACGCAGGCTACGCCGGCCTTTTGAGCAATGCGGTTGGTATTTACCTTATTGTCTAAAAACGAACGCAGTTGCGCCGAAGGGAAACATACGTCCAGCCCGAGCGATTTTGCCAGCTCTTCGGTTTTTTCATCAAACATTAAGAACAGGGCTTTGCCGGCAATACCATTGACACTGTTAGCTTTAATGTAATCAATCACTTCAGGGTGTTGCAACAGGTAATTGTTAATGTCTTCAATACTTGTAAATTCTTCATGCGGCATTTCCTCTTTAGGTGAAAACAGGTTGGGATGCTGACCGTCATAAGAATCAATGTAACTGATGAATTTAAAATGACCCACCCATTCGTCCATACCCAGCAAATTAAAGTTGGTGGCACTGATGAAATAAATGGGAGTGGTATTTGTTTTAAAAAAATGTTTTATGTCGGATATACTATTTAGTGTGTTCATGGTAATTATATTTCTCGCAGAGTTTCGCGGATTGATGCGCAGAGTTCTACAGATTTAATTATAAATTATTTGCTATTCGAATAATAGAGTCTTTTAAGGGGGGATGAGTTAAAGAACCTAATAAACCTATTTGCTTTTTACTTTTGCTTTACTTTCTGTTACGGGTATAATAGGCATTGCACCCATGGCCGAAATAATATTCTTACGGTTCAAGGCTTCGGTAGTAAATACTTTTAAGCCAAGTTCGGCCTTATAACCGTGAATCTCCTTTACATCCAGCGCAATCATAAACCGTATGATCTCAGCGCTCACCACCTGTCCTGGTACCAGTATCGGAAACCCGGGAGGATATGGGATGACAAAGGAGGTAGAAACAAGCTCTTTATTACCGAGCATTTGTTGCAGGCAATCTTTCAGTAAAATATACTCGCACAATTCTTCTTCATACGCCAAAAAGAACGCTTCACGAATGTTACCGCCCGGCACTCCGGGTGAGGCTTGGAAGGAACGATGAAAGTGACTGAAATCAGGCAGTGGTGGAACGTCTTTAATGAGCGAAGCGATGTGTTTTTTTGAGATCTCCGCTTCGCGTTTATTCAATGAGCGGTTGCTTTCATCCAGTTCGTCGGCAATTTGCAACAAGGCGTTTATTAAAAAGGTAACGCTTCCCCTTGTGGTACCAATGTTGGTCATGAGCAACACGGTGTTGCGCGATGTTTTGTTTACCTGGATATTGAAGCGGTCCATCAGGTAGCTGTTCTTAAAATCATCGCCGGTAATGCCGGCCTTGCCAACCGATAAGGTAATTTTGGTAGGATCGAGCACAAACTCATCTTTTTCCCAGGCTTCTTCCATGCGGTCCCAGCCACCTTCCACGGTATAATATTCATTTAAACCGCACTGGCGGAATTCGGAAGGAATAATGTCTTTCACATTTAGCACATGAAAATACTTACTCAGTTTCGGGTGGTCCTGTACTTTTGACCGAAGCACCATGGCCATTTCAATGGCCTTCTCCACCAGCTCATAACCTTCCAGTTCCACCTGCCTGCGGCCTACATCCAGCGAGGCCAGAATCTGATAGTTGGCAGAAGTGGTTGTGTGGGTCATGTATGCTTCCTGGAAATTATCGGCAACCCTGCGGCTGTATTCCTCATCCCAAATCTGGATCATGGAACCCTGGCGGAAACTGGACAATGTTTTGTGTGTGCTTTGTGTGGCATACACACGGATCTTTACTTTGTCGGGATCGGGCAGGGTGGGGAGCTCCCCGGCCTTTAATCCCGCAATGTGTTTTTTATATTCTTCCCTGTATGCTTCGCTGCGGTATTTCTGAAATAGTTTTTGCGCCACATACATGCCGGTGCGTTGCTTGTAAGTATAGGTAAAGCTGGCAAAGGCAAACCAGGCTTCATCCCACATAAACACCATGTCGGGTTTAATGGCCAGGACTTCTTCCATAATACGCTCAACGTTATACACCAAACCATCGAAGGTGCAATTGGTGAGCAACAGCATTTTCACTTTATCCAAACGGTTGGCTTTGCTCAGGGCAATTAATTTTTCCTTAATGGTTTTTAATGGCACCGCGCCATACATGGAGTATTCCTGGATGGGATAAGAATCGAGGTAGGCCGGGAACGCGCCTGCCAGCACCAAGCCATAGTGATGCGATTTGTGACAATCCCTGTCAACCAACACCACATCGCCCGGACGTATCAGGGCCTGTTGTACAATTTTATTGGCGGTAGAAGTGCCGTTGGTGACATAAAAAGTATGTTCGGCGCCGTAAGCCTTGGCAGCTTTTTCCTGCGCTTTTTTCAAAGGGCCTTTTGGCTGTAGCAGGGAATCAAGCCCACCATTCGTAGCCGAGGTTTCTGCCAAAAACACATTACGCCCGTAAAAATCGCCAAAGTCGGAGATCCACCGTGATTTGAAAACAGAATTGCCTCTTGAGATGGGCATGGCGTGAAATACGCTGGTTGGCTTTTTACTATACTCGGTAAGAGCGGTATAGAAAGGTGTTTCAAAACGATCGTTAATGCCGCTAATGATAGTTAAGTGCAACTCCTGCACATCTTCCATCCGGTAAAAAATGCGCCTGAATGATTTCAGCGTTGCATCTTCAAGGTGCGTTAAAGAGGTATCCGTAATATAATAAATATCCAACTCGGGCCTGAACTCGTGAATGTACTTCCCCAGCAGCGGACCTATCTCCGAATCGGAAACATTGGAAAGATCGATCTTTAAAACATTCTGAATAAAAGGACGAATATGTTTTGTGATATTATCAGACAAATGCAAGGGCGCATAGCGGATGCAGGCTGCCTGAATGTTGGAATTAAAGAAAAGGCAGATCAATGCATCCTGGAAAGAACGCTGAACCACAATATCGTACGTTAAATTCTCGCTGTGATTAATAACCGCCTTGAACTTGTTTTTAAGAACCACCTCTTCTTTAGAAGAGAGGTCTTCGACATACAATACTTCAAAATAATTTTTTTGCGGCCCGCTTGCCAGTTTGTCTTTATTTCCTTCGCTGCTATAACTGCCATTAAATTTTTCGGATAACAGTTCAGGGTGCGCGCGATAATTATCGCTTACCAGCAAATGAACGATCTCGGCAACCTGGTTGCTGGTGGCTTTAAATTCGTTTTTTTCTACCGCTTTAATAAGTTTTCGTACCAGCGGTGCGCCGGGAAAGGAAAAATAATTCTCAATGCTTAGCAAATCTTTAAGCACCGCGTTAAGCTCATTTAAGTTGCTATCAAACACTTCGGTATGCTGAACACGGGTAATGTGGTTGCTTTTTTCCTTCAGCTCATTCCACAGGTCGACCCTGAGCTGGTTGATGTTATAATGTTCTGAATTCATGATTTTTTATTTTTTTCTCGCTGAGTTCCTTGGATGCCACCGCAGAGTTTCGCTGAATGATGTATTATTTTCTCTGCCAAACTGCGCTTTCATATGCGGGTCTTTGCGAGAGATTGTATTCAGTTTAAATTTAATGTTTGGAATGCAATGCCAGCCTGTTTCCTTCTGAATCAATAAATAAGGCAAAATACCCCGCAGTTTCACTTAAGAATGTTTTTTCCAATACAACCCTGCCGCCCGCTTCGTTCACTTTCGACAAAACCGAATTAAGGTCATCGCCGCCGTTCAAATACACCAATGGGCCGGTTTCGCTGGGCACACATCCGTTACCGGTTACAATGGCTCCGCTAATGCCATTCTCTGCCGGAAAAAATCCCATCGCGTAACCGTTCAGTTCAACAGTAGTGATCTCGATGCCGTAGATGTAATTATAAAAAGCAACAGAGCGATATAAATTATAGGCAGGAATCTCGAACCAGGTCACGAAATTCTTTACAACGGGTTGTTGTTTTTGTTTCAGCAAGTTTGCTTCTTTGATCCTGCTTTTTAAATTAACGGTTGATCCCATGATTCTTGTCTTTAAATAGTACTAGTCTTCTGCAATAGTAATACGTAAAGATCATTTTTTTAGTTTATAATCTCTAATAATTTGAACTACACATTCGGGCCTTTTACCTCAAATCCTGTTTTTAATGGTTTTTCAGACCAAACTCACCGATTTTAACTTTACATTTATGTTGTGATTATTTTGTAAAAAACCAATCATTTGAAAGCGTTAACCGACATATTAAAAACCAACTATTGGCTGCAAAGCACGCTCAACAGCTATAGTTTGATGTTTTTTTCTCTTAACAACGTGTTCGCCGCACTCATCATTTTGGTCACCTTTTTTTCTCCGGCTGTCGGGAGTTGTGGTTTATTGGCAGTTGTCCTCATCAATGTGTTTGCTTATTTAATGGGTTTCAACAGAGCAGAGATCCTGAACGGAATTTTTGGCTTCAATGCCCTGTTCCTGGGATTGGTGTTTGGTTATGAATTTGCCTTTAATGGCACACTGGTTATTTTATTTATAACGTCTATTCTCATTTTGCTTTTAATAACCGTTTGGCTGAAGGGCCTATTTGCCATTCATAATTTACCATTTTTATCCTTTCCTTTTATCCTCACTTACTGGATCGTTTCCCTGGCATCTTCCAACTTCAGCAACATTCAGCTCGACGAAAGTCATGTGTATGCCATTAACGAAGTGGCCAAGGGGCAATCTTCGTCCTGGTATCAATTCATTCATTGCCTGGATAACAGCTCCTTGCCTTCTTTTGCCCTAAGCTATTTTAAAACCCTGGCGGGTACGTTTTTTCAAACCAGTGTGTTAGGCGGAGCCTTCATTGCTTTTGGCTTGCTGTACTCTTCACGTATTGCATTTTCATTGAGCCTCATTGGCTTTTACCTGGCTTACTTTTTTTATTCGGTATTTGGGGCCGATGTGAACGATTTGACCTATAACTTACTGGGTTCTAATTTTATTTTCATTGCCATTGCCATTGGCTGCTTTTTCCTGATCCCCAACACCTACAGTTATGTAACGGTTGTTTTACTGATCCCTGTTTTACTCATTGTTTTATTGTCTTTGGGCAAAGTATTATCGGTGTTTCAACTTAAAGCGTATTCGCTCTCTTTTAGCGTGGTATGCACGGCTTTCCTGTTCTCATTGAATCACCGCTGGCTGCACAAGGGACTATACCTTGTGACCCTGCAGTATTTTTCGGCCGAAAAAACCATTTACAAATACCTTAATTCCATACAGCGGTTTAAAAACGAGCACCTGTATAAAATTGCCTTGCCTTTTTCGGGCGAGTGGAACGTAAGCCAGGGCTATAATGGAAAGATCACACATCTTGGCGATTGGAGCAAAGCGCTGGATTTTGTGATAGTGGATTCAAAAAACAAAACTTACCGTGAACCGTTGAATGCCCGTGATAGTTTTACACGCGATAATTTTTACTGCTACAACAAGGAGATCTTTGCGCCATACGACGGTTATGTATACGATATTATCAATACCGTGGAAGAAAATGATGTGGGCGAAGTGAACACCGACTACAATTGGGGAAACACCATTATTATTAATCACCTGAATGGCTTATTCTCGCAGATCAGCCATGTGAAAAAAGATTCCTTCAATGTGTTCATCGGTCAATTCATTACCAAAGGAACATACCTGGCTACCTGTGGCAATTCAGGCCGCTCGCCCGAACCTCACATTCACTTTCAATTACAAACTACGCCAACGGTTGGCGCGCCAACCCTGGAGTATCCCATTTCTTATTTTATAGAACGAACAGGAGCTGAGCGACAATTAAAAATTTCGGAAGTGCCAAAAGAAGGCGCTTTTATAAGCAATGTACAGGTAAATGAATTGCTGGTAGTAAGCTTTTCGTTTTTACCGGGACAAAAAATTTCGTTTCAAAAAGAGAACAGTAATGCCGTTATTACCTGGGAAGTGTTTACCGATGCCTACAACAGAACCTATATGTATTGCAAGGAAAGCAAGTCGCAGGCGTATTTTGTAAACGATGGAGTGATGCTGTATTTTACTGATTTTGAAGGTGACAAATCATCCCTGCTGTTTCATTTTTACCTGGCGGCTTACCGCCAATTACTCGGTTATTACGAAGGGATTGAGGTAAAAGACAATGTTCCTTTGATCCAGTTCAACAACAAGCTCATCCGTTTCTTCCAGGATTTTGTAGCGCCGTTTTATTTGTTTACCAAAGCCAATCACAGTTCTTCATTTACCTACGCCGATAATATTTACGCGCCGCAAAAGCTCATGATAAGAACTGACATTGAAGCGAGGCTGATGAATTATACTTTCAAAAAAATTAACTATGAAATGGAGCTGAAGGACAATAAAATTCAACGCTTCACGATTCATCACAAAAACAAAACCGAAACGTTTTTTACTATATCATAATTTTCAGTTATTATTTATGAAATTCAGCACACACCTTTTTTTATTAATGATGGCAGCGTTCAGCAGTTTTGGACAAACCAGCAAGCCGTTAATAAACGCGTTCAAACAATCGTATGAATATGAAGCAGCACACAATTACGAAGCCGCGGTTAATGTGTTGACAGCGGAGTACAATGAGAAGTCATATGAGATCAACCTTCGCCTCGGCTGGCTTTGCTACGTGTCGGGTAAACAAAAGGAATCGGTGAATTATTACCAGAAAGCAATTACTTTAATGCCCGCGGCTACCGAACCTTTATGGGGCATTATTAACCCTTATACAAAGCAGGAGAATTGGACCGAAATAGAAAAAGTATACGGTTCTATTTTAAAATTAGATGCCCAAAATACAAAGGCAAGCTATAACCTGGGCTTGATGTATTATTACAAAAAGGATTATGTGAATGCCAAAAAACACTTTGATGTGGCACTGAACCTGTCGCCCTTTAGCTATTACAATTTATTAATGAGCGCCTGGACCAATTATTACCTTGGGAATAAAAACGAGGCCTCAGTGCTCTTCAATAAAACATTGCTTTATAGTCCCAACGATAAATCAGCCCTTGAAGGATTAAGTTTAATTAAATAACTCAGTTATGACTATACATACAAGCAGGATCCTCGCGCTTCTTTTCATGATATGCGTCATTAAGGGTAAAGCCCAGGATACCCTTAACTCAGCCACGGTTGAGCAAAAAAGCTACCAGCTTTACCTCGATAAGCAGTGGCCGGAATTGATAAGCTATGGAAAAAAAGCGGTGAACAAAGGCTTTGATTATTTTTACATGCGAATGCGCATAGGCATTGCGTATTTTGAAAGAAAAAATTACAGCCTGGCAGAAGTACAATTTAAAAAGGCCTTGCAGTTCAACTCGGGCGATGAACTGGCGCTGGAATATTTGTATTACTGCTACCTGTATACTGAGCGCTATGATGGAGCAAGGTTGCTGAGCAGGCAATTCAATGCAGCCCTGGCTGAAAAGACAGGAACCGATAAACAATCTTCTGTTGGGTTTATTATGCTGGAAGGGGGAACTAAAAAAACGGACAGTCCCAGTTACAAAAGTGCCGACCCTAATGGGAAACCAAATTATTTTGATCCGCCTACTTACGTTCAGTTAGGGCTTCAGCATTATATTAAAAACCGGGTTTCCTTATTTTATGCGGCCACGTATTTCAGTCAGCAAACATTTTTGAGCAAGGTAGTGCAGACACAATACTTTGTAAAAGCCGCTGTGCCTTTTAAAAATGGATGGATGGTATCGCCTTCCGTTCATTATGTGCATATTAACAACAGCTCGGAAAGAATGACGGCCCCTGCTACGCCCACACCCGGGTTGCCACCACCTCCGCGGCCACAACTCATTAAAACCGTAACCAATGCCGATTATTTTGTTGGCTCGCTTGGCGTTCAAAAAACACTTAAGAAGTTTACATTCGGTATTGGGACTACTGTTTCTAACATGAACAATGTAACACAGTACATTCACGATGGCTCAGTTTCTTACTCGGTTTTAGGAAACAGTAAACTGCTTATTGGTTGCACTGGCTACTTACATACTGTAGATGGGTACAAGAGCAGCAATGTTTCGGTAGCGCCTTTTATTTATACCCGCCCAATAAGCCGTTTGTCGTTAAAGCTCAGTTACCTTTATAATACAAAGAATAACATTATTGAGGATAACGGTTACCTGGTTAATAATTCCCCTGACCTCACCAATTCACGGTATTCGGCTTTGGCCAACGTCACCATCAATAAACACGTTGTTGCGTATGGCTTATACCAGATGGAGTTTAAGCACGAGGCCGTTCAGAATTTTAATTACCGTTACAATGTGTTTGTAGTGGGGCTTAAGTTTATTCCTTAGAGAAAAAAGTTAAGATAGGTGTCAGTTCGAGTGTTTTTTGTTTGTCCCTTACAAAAAACGTATCGAGAAGTGACACTGTCAGTAATATAAAAGGCCAAAGAATAACTCCCTGGCCTCTCATAATTAAAATTCATAGCATTAAAACCCCGTCTTCTTTTTGGTTTCCGATTCAGGTTTTGATCTCAGGCCCAGTAAAGCCGAAGCATTGTTAGGGGAAAAACAAAGCACCTTATTAAATAAGGCATTTGCTTCGCTGGTTTTTGCCATTTGCAGGTTGGTCCATCCCAGCATTAATAAACCATCCACATCGCATGGGTAAAGGGACACTACTTTTTCGAAATGTGCCAAAGCCGCGGTATAATCTTTTTTGTAATAATCAATCAGGCCTAAATTGTAATGCGTATAGGTATTTAAAGGATCGAGTTTAAGAACGCCTTCGTAAAAGAGTTTCATCTCGTTTTTATTTCCTAATACAGAGGCAGGATATACAGCGCCCAATTTTGGCTCAATGGCATTTGGCATTAATTCGGTAGCTGTTTTATAATAATTTACCGATTCTGTTTGAAGGCCGGCGAGGTAACATAACCAACCCAAACGTAAATTAATGGCATAAGAACTTTTGTCATATACTTCTTTCAGGGGAGTAATGGCATTTTTGTAATCCGATTTTTCGGAGAATTCATAGCTTTTGTAAAATGCGTTGATAAGGCTTTCGTTGCCGCTTGCCGTTTTTTTCAAATTGGTTAAGCCATCCAACGCCGACGGGTCCTTAGGAGCGTAAAGCAGCACAATATTGAAATACTTTTCAGCTTCCGCGTTCTTCTCAAGATGAAGATAAGTCCAGGCCAGGTTTAAGTTGTTCTCATATTCAAAAGGGTAAAGGCTCACAATTTTTTCGAAATGAGGTAAGGCCTTGGCGTATTCTTTATGATAATAATACAGGGATCCTAAATTTCCATTAATCATTTTGTTGTTCGGGTCTATCTCCAGGATCTTTTTATCCTGTTCAACCAGCACGTTATAATCCGTTAGGTAAGCAGGGTAACTAAAGCCGTAACGCGGCTCAATAGCATTTGGTTTGGCATCAATGGCCCGTTTATAGTAATCGAGCGATTTTTTGGTGAGCCCGGCTTTATAATACAACCAGCCCAGCCTGATAACGGTTTCATAGGATGTGGTATCGCCCAGGTTCCTCATGGTTTCAATAGCCGGCAGGTACTCTTCTTTTTTTTCCTGCTCAATGCTTTTGGTAAAAGCAGCAATGAGTTTATCGGTTTGAGCAATAAGTACAGAGCTAAAGCAGAGTGCTATTAAGGTCAGTGTACGATTTTTCATAATAGTATATTTAGGGATAGCTAAAGCTAATAAATATTATGAAGCGGGAGAAAAAATTTACCGTTTTAAGCAGGTGCTTTACCTCTATTTGTATCAGGAAGAAATTGCAGGATCCTGCAATGCTTTCTTCAATTCGTTGTTTGCCTGCCGGCATATGTTTTTTACCGAATTAAACAGGTTGCCGATTTCATCTATATCACCTTTATGAATGGCAAGGGTTTCTATTTTATTAAGATCGGGTACCAGGTTTTTTATCCCGATAAAACCGCCGGATGTTTTCATTTTGTGCGCGATGCTTTTAATCACGTCATAATTTTTTGCACTGATGGCATTTTCTATTTCTATTAACTCCACGGGGTTTTGTTCTAAAAAAATGGAAACAATTTCGCTAATGAATTTTTTATTTCCCCTTGACAGGGATTTTAAATGCCCGGTATCAATTACAGTATAACCATCCGGCGCAGCATCATTCATTCTTTCCGGATGCTCTGTTACGGCCGCCACGTCTTTATTGCCAAGATGTAAATTAATGATGTTATAGAGTTCGGTTTCCCTGAATGGCTTCGATAGGTAGTCGTTCATCCCATAACTTAAACACTTTTCCTTTTCATTGGGCATAATGTGCGCCGTCATGGCAATAATAGGAACCTTGCTGTTTAGTTCTTCCCTTATTCTCTTGGCAGTGTGATAACCATCCAGTAAAGGCATTTGAATGTCCATTAACACCAGGTCGTAAACGTTGATCTTGAACATTTCAAAGGCCTGCAGGCCGTTTTCAGCCAGGTCAACGGTTAAGCCAAAATCGGTAAGGTAGGTTAATGCCAGTTTTTGGTTGAGCTTATGATCTTCGGCCAATAACACCCGCAGGGGTTTATCTGTTTTGATCTTTAACTGCGTTGTCTTATTTTCGGCAATAATGGTTTTGTTTTCATAAGATACCGGGTAACTTATTTTAACCATGAATTCGGAGCCAATGCCTTCTTTGCTTTTTACCGAAATATCACCGTTCTGTATCTCAACCAATTGTTTTACAATGGCAAGCCCCAAACCGTTACCACCATATTTGCGCGTGGTTTCGGTATTACCCTGGTTAAAGCGCTCAAATATACTGCCGATCTTGTCGGCAGGAATGCCAATACCCGTATCTTTTACCTTAAATACCAGCTGCACAATGTCGTGTTCAATGCTTTTTATCTCGCAGCTTAACTTTACCTCGCCTTGCTGCGTAAATTTAATGGCATTGTTTGTGAGGTTTATCAAGATCTGCATTAAGCGGGTAGGATCGCCAAAAAGATAAGCGGGTATTTTTTCATCGGTGTGCACGCTGAATGTAATGCCTTTTTCCATGGCTTTCTGGCTAAACATGGTCTTTAAAGAATCCAAAAGTTCGCGTAAATGAAATGGAATTTTTTCGATGTTCAGTTTACCGGCCTCTATTTTCGAAAAATCAAGAATGTCGTTAATGATGTTGAGCAAATTGGCCCCGCTTGATTTTACGGCAGCCAGGTATTCGGCTTGTGTTTTGTCAAGCTGGGTTTTATATAGCAGATCGGAGAAACCAAGGATAGAGTTCATAGGCGTACGGATCTCATGACTCATATTTGCCATGAACTGCTCTTTCATTAAGGCATTATCGTCGGCCAGTTTTTTGGCAACGCGCAACTCACTCTCCAGTTTGTTACGGGTATTAATGTCGGCAATTAAAATCACTACCGCTGCCAGGGCCGTAAGTATGCCCAATGCAATTTCAAGGTAGCTCCAGTTTTTTGAGGCACTTACGTATTCCACACTGTTATCCAGTAATATTTTTGTGGTGTTGCCCAGGCTTTCATTAATTTCATCAACCGTATTTGTAATTTCGGTCATGGTGTTAATTCCGTTGGCGGAAGGGTCCCCGGGCGTACCTCCTGCATGGATGCTCCCGTTAAGGTCCTTTGCTTCCATCAGCTTTTTATAAGTAAGCTGTTTCAGCCTGTAAAAAGCTGCTTCTTCCGGCTTGCCCGAAAAATATTTTTCCATGCTTTTCAGGTAGGTCTTTGTTTCGGTTTCCTTAAGCTTATAAGCTTCCAAAAACTTTCCGTCGCCGGTAACAATGTAACCACGCTGCTTGCTTTCCAAAATAAGAACGTTGCTCTTAAAGGATTTCATAAGCTCCGAGATCCGGTAAGCGCTGTAAAGTTCCGTATTGTTTTTCGACATACGGGTGATGTAATAGTTGGCACTAAAGGCAATAAACAATACAAGGCATATGCTTATCAGCGAACTGATGATGATAATGGCTTTGGTGTATTGCTTTAATTTCCCCTTCACTTCTTTTCAGCTCAACAATTATAATTTTTTTATAGCTGTTTTCGCCTCTTCCGACTGAGGGTTGTATTCCAGCGCTTTTGTAAAATGTTTTTTAGAGTCGGCATTTTTTCCCTGTGCCAGCAATACTTTGGCGTAAAGCAAATTGCTGTCGTAATCAAAGGGATAAAGCTTTAGTACTTTCGATACATAGGTTGTTGCATTTGCATAATCTTTGCGGGTATTGTAAATGCTGGCAATGCGGTAATTGGCAATGGAATTGTTCGGGTCGAACTTCACAATTTCCAGGTAGGTTGCCAGCACGTTGTTCCAGTTGCCGGCGGCGGATATGGGTAATACCAAACCAAACCTTGCTTCAATGGACGATGGCTCAAGAACAACAGCTTTACGATAATACAATTCCGACCTGGTATAGTCTTTACTTAAGTAATAAAGCCATCCTAAGCGCAAGTTTACCTGGTAAGATTCCGCGTGCAGGTCGGTTAAAGCGGTAATGGCCTTTGCATACTGGGTTTCATACTCAAACGAATAACTTTTTGAAAAAGCAAGATCAGTCGTTTGCGCATTCATGGTCGTAAATGAGACGATTAATGCAATTAAAAAGAAATTTCTCATAACATTTGTATTTATTTGTTTCTTCTTTACTTAAACAAGCTGTAGGATTTAAAGTTACTATTTTTACCAGTAAATTGGCTTGCAAAACCCGGAAGATAGGTAATGACAGTTTTTTTGTCGGTGAATTTATTTTTTCAGCGCGGTGCCAATGGCATTGGTAAGTGCTACAAAATCTGGTACAGATAATTGTTCGGCACGCTTATCCAAAAAAACAGATTCAACCGGGCTGTTCCCGCTCAGTACTTTTACCGAATTGCGGATGGTTTTACGGCGCTGGTTAAAGGATGCTTTTACGACCTTAAAAAACAAGTCTTCGTCGCAACCCAAATTTGTTGTGCTATTACGGGTTAAACGAATGACTGCCGATTTTACTTTAGGAGGCGGGTTAAATACATGTTCGCTTACTGTAAACAGGTACTCTATTTTATAAAATGCCTGCAACAATACACTTAAAATGCCGTAGGTCTTCGATCCCGGCTTTTCGGCAATGCGCTGGGCCACTTCTTTTTGAAACATACCAACCAATGACGTAATATCGTTGCGGTACTCGAGCACCCTGAACATGATTTGCGTGGAAATGTTATAAGGGAAATTTCCCACCACTTTAAAACTTCCTTTCGAAGCAAATGGTTTAAGATCGGCTTCCAAAAAATCCTGGAAATGGATCTTGTGAGCGTGTTCGGGGTATTTTTGTTTTAAAAAATCAATCGATTCACTGTCAATATCAAAGGCGGTAAAATTATCCCTGGCAATAAGGTATTGGGTAAGCACGCCGGTACCGGGACCAATTTCCAGTACAGGAAGCTCGTCCTGCGGCAAGGCATTCACTATTTTTTGCGCGATGTTGAGATCGGTTAAAAAATGCTGACCTAAATGTTTCTTTGCTTTTACCGGTGATGCCATGGTTTAAAAGTAAGTAAAAGAATTGAGTTGGTAAATCTGATTGAATGTTAGTTATTATCTATAAAAAAACGGCCTCTATTTTTTGCATAAGTTGAGGGAATTGTTAGTTTTACAAAACTACTATTACTAACAGAACTGAACATGCGCTTACTGATTGTCCCTGCCCTTATTTTATGCGGCATTTTATCTGCCCAAACACCCGATAGTTTAAAAACAAAGAAATGGGCTATTGGGCTCACCTATTCGCCCGATTTTTGTTTCAGGCAAAAATACACAAGTCGCATGTCGCTTTATGGCAATGAAACGGAAAAACCAAAAGCAGGCATGACCGCAGGGGTGAATTTTTTGTACAAGTTAATGGACAGGGTAGGAATTGAAACCGGCATTTTATATTCTACCAAAGGCGAGAAGGTGTACAACCCTTCCATAAACTGGGTAACACCGGATGGCAATGGCACTTACGACCCTTCTATTCCTGATTACAACAAGGGTTTCGTTTATAAATCAGCTAAAAGCAAAAGCACCTATACGTATCAGTACCTTGAAGTGCCTTTGAAAGTAAGCTGGTATGCCATTAATAATAAATTAAAGCTGTTCCCAAGCCTGGGTGTTTCGGCCAATGTGTTTATAGGAAAAAGAACCGTTACGGAGTATACTTTTGACGAAGGTGGTTCAGAAAAAAACGTATCTAAAGTGTATGATAACAGAAACATCCCGGTGGTGGATTTGGCTGTTTTGGCTGGGATTGGTGTGAGCTATGATGTCAGCAAAAACATCTTCATAAAAGCCGAGCCGGCTTACAGGCAATTTGTACGCCCACTGGTTGACAGGCCTATCAGCGGACGCTTTTATTCCTTTGGGCTTAATGCAGGTCTTTATTTCAGGATTTAATAGCTTTATTTTTTGGAATTCAGGTCCTGGTAATCTGCCTCAATAATTCGTAGGACGGTATTTTTATGAATCCTGACATGCTTGTCCTGGATATATGACAGGACAATACCACCGGCAATAAAAACAGTGCTTACTAAAACGGCCCGTTCATTAACAATTTGCGGTCTTTGATATATCAAATTATTGCCTGTGTCTATTAAAAAAAATAAGACCCCGGCACCAAAAAAATAGGGACTTATTTTTGCGCCTTTTATTTTAATGGCTTTTATCTGTGATAGTTTTATAACGGAGTCGTTATCAAAAACAAGCACGCTGTCCTGCATGTTTACCAGCTTGCGTGTTTTATAGCCGGTACTGCCTTTTAAGCGATACGTGAAATTTGAATTAAGAAAGAACTGGAAATATTTTTCTTTTCCAAACAGGGAGTGGTAACGCAGGTCGAGTGTTTTTTGAGAAAAAGAATTTTCAAAGCAGGATAAAAATACTATGAAAAAGATCAGCCTCATTACACAATTTCCAGTAAGGTTCTGAAGGCGACGTATTTTCCGTCGTAATGTTTTTTTGTTTCGGCTTGCAGGCGTGGGGCATGATCTCTCTGATAGGCTTCAATATCGGCCATTGCATTAAAAGAATATTGAACCGAATAGGTTTCGCCTTCATCATTCACATTGAGTACTTTCACCATTTTGTATTCGGTAAAATGCCCGGTTTCCATAACCTGTGGAATGTGCACGGTTTTCATCCAGCTGAGCCATTCGGGAGCAATGTTTTTATCGACGCTGATGGTGACGTTGTATATGTACATAATAGTTGGAGAGATAGAGAGTTAATGAGTTAGTGAATATTTTTTGTATTGGTTTATTTTTTTCTGTCACTTCGAGTAAAATTTGCTGCCTCTTTGCAAATTTGTATCGAGAAGTCTTCTTCATGGTTCTTGATACAATTCTTTGCAGGAGGCAGGCAAAGAATCACTCGAACTGACATTGGTTAATTAATTATGTCTCCCCTCAGGTCCCTGTATCGCTTCCGTGCATCTACCACATAAATGCTGCCGGGATATTTGGTGAGCACTTCTTCATACAATTGTTTTGCTTTTTCCTTGTCGTTTAAAAAGCGTTCGTATAATTCGGCTTCCTTAAACAAGGCATCATCGCCATACAATTCGTTAGGATAAAACTCTACAATGTTCTGGTACATTTTTGCCGCTTCGGCATAGCGGTTGGTGTTTTTATAGATCTCCGCTTTTTTATAATAGATGTCATCGCCCAGGGTATGCTCGCTGAACAATGTGTTAATGCTATCGAGGCGGGCAATGGCCCTGTCGTACTGGTGTTGCAATACCAATAGATCGGCCGAGGCAAACATGCTTAAAGGAGCGGCATTGGTATCAACACCAATGGCGTCGGTAATAACCAATGAAAGATCAAGCGCGTCGTTGGCAATGGTTTTTGTGGTAGCACCTTTCAATACATCGCACTGCGATTTGGCCCATTTAAAATCGGAGGCATAATAACTGAGCTTGGCATTTTTAAACTTGGCATTTTGGCCAACCACTTCGTACTTAAAATCTTTTTCAACCTGCGAGTAAAGCAAAGAGGCATCCCAGATATTACCTACCAGTAAGTTCATATCGCCCAGGTCAACTTTTATTTCAGCCAATGCATTCTTATCAAATGTATAGGCCGTTGTTACATCCTCCAGCGATTGAATGGCTTCCTGGGGTTTATCAAGATAATAAGCTTTTAGCAGGGCCGATTTTTTGATGAGAGGAAGAGAGAGGTTGCTGATGCCGTATTGTTTGAGAGCAGTTTCAATATTGGCTTCCAGTGCAAGGATCTCTTCTTTGGTGGGATTACTTTTGGTAGTAAGTTGCAAATAATTGGCATTGAGGCGCTCAATATTTGCAATGTCGTAATAGGGCATGTCCTTTCCTTTACTCATCACATATTGGTAACATTTTTCGGCTACCACATAATTTTCGTTGCTTAGGCAAAGCTTGGCCAACTCCATCAGGCGGGTGCCATCTCCTTTCTCACGTTTATCGAGGGCTTTGTTTTGTACAAAGGAACCCTCAAAATCTTTTTGCTGGTTTTGCAGGAAGATCAGGAATTCGGAAAAAATAGTTTTATCGGGGTTTTTCTGAATGCGTTTTTGCAGCTCCTGCTTCAGTAATGGATTGTTAAAGCCGCCGTTCTTATCGTCATAACCCAACGATTGCTGCAGGTTGGTTTGGGCGGTATACAGCTCGCTTTCCCTGAACTCAATAGCATCCAGGTACTCATTAATCATGGCTTTCAAATCGCCTTTCTTTTTATACAGATCGGCTATTTCATAATAATAAGGATAGCTGGCCGACTCTTTCCGTCCTTTGCGGTAAACCTCCAGCGCGTAATCGTAGAGCTCCTCGGCTTCAAAGGTGTGTGCCAGTACAAACACATAGTTTTGCATTGGGATCAATTCTTTTACGGCTTTGTCGTATTGTTCCTTCTCTTTTTGAGGATTGTTCTGAAGCTTGTACAGGTTACCAAGCCATACATATAAATGAGAATTTTCCGGATTTCGCTTCAGCTGCTTTTTAATTACCTTTTCAGCTTTGCTGTAATCTTTTATTTCGGTGAGGCATTTAAAGTAATGGGTAAAATAAGCGTCGGGATTTTTATCGTATAATTTGTCAAAATACACAACAGCCTTATCAAACTCCTTGCGTTCGTAATACTGCATGGCCAGTTGTTCATCGTTATTTCGTTGTGCGGGGGCAACAAAACAACAAAACAATAAAAAGAAGATGGCACTTAATTTTTTCAAGATCTATTTTTCGGTTTTTATAGGTAAGGGTGGCAAACTGCCATTGTTCAGTTTCTTCACAATTTCTTCTACAACAGGCGATGACTTTTCGTGGACGGCAAGGATCTTGCGAATGGATTCCGTATTCACTTTTAATTCTTCAATGATCTTTTCGGATTGCAGTTTCTCCGTATGAATGTATTCTACTGCCTCATCAATCTCCACACTTCCGTTTTTCAAATCGGTTGATAAATGATGAAGCTGGTTGATGGTTAAGCTTGCTTCTGCAAGCCACTTCGACCGATTGCTTAAATAGGCTTGTAAGCCCTCGCCAATACTACCCAAACTACTCAGGCTTAGCGCCTCTTCTTTCGATACAGTGTCCTTTAAATTGGCGTTAATGAACTGCGTGTAGGTTTGTTGCTTGATGTAAGCATTATACACAGCCACGCTATCAACTGTTTTGAAATTGCCAATAGCCTGTTCGACCACTACTTTCAAACTATCGAGTTCCTTTACATATTTCTCGTAGCCATGTGTGTTTTTGCAGGAAGCGCAAAAAACAGCCAGGCAACAAAGCAGTATAAAGGACAGGAGTTTCATGATTAAAAATCAAATTTAAGTTTAAATGCGCAATAACAAAAGACCGCCCGGCATTAAAAGTCTTAAAAATCACTAATGCGCGTCGGCTTTCTTAACGGCTTTAATGGCAATGATTAAACAGATAAGGGTGAGAAAGGCGCCCATCATGAAGGGTGCGCCGGCAAAGATAAACGGCCCGTCGTTACGGGTAAAATAATGAAACAGGCTGGTCATGAGCAAGGGGCCTATAATAGCGGTAAGGCTCATTAAGCTGGTGAGCACGCCTTGTATCTCACCCTGCTCGTTTGCCGGAACATGGTTCGAGATCATGCCCTGCACGGCCGGCATGCCAAGCCCGCCTAAAGCATACGGAACCATAAAGGCAAACATCATCCAACCTTCGGTAGCAAATGCAAAGGAAATAAAGCCAACCAGGTAAAACGTAAAACCTACAAAAATGGCTTTTGTTTCACCAATTTTCGGGATTACGATCCGTATCAATCCACCCTGTACAATAGCCACGGTAAGCCCCACAAAAGCAAGAGAGCTGCCTATAATGGCAGGGCCCCAGTTAAATTTATACATGGTAATAAAGGTCCAGGTTGATTGTGCGGCGTGCCCGGCAATGCTTACCAGGAAAATAATGAGGATGAGTCCATAAATGTGTTTGTAGCGGTTTAAGTTAAGCAACATGCCCACCGGGTTTGCCCGTTTCCAGTCAAAAGCACGCCTGTTGGCCACAGCCAGCGATTCGGGCAGTACAAAAAAACCATACAAAGCGTTGAGCAAGGATAAACCCGCGGCAATTAAAAAAGGAACACGGGTGCCAAAACCTCCGAACAAACCCCCAATCAATGGACCTAAGATAAAGCCAACCCCAAAAGCTACGCCAATCATCCCAAAGTTCTGCGCTCTTTTTTCGGGCTCGCTCACATCGGCAATATAGGCCGAAGCAGTTGTGAAGCTGGCGCCCGAAATGCCGGCGATCATGCGACCTATAAATAACCAGAAAATACTTGGCGCTACGGCCAGGAAAATATAATCGACACCTAATCCCAAAAGCGACAGTAAAAGAACAGGCCTTCGGCCATAACGATCGCTCAGGCCGCCCAGCACGCTCGAAAACAGGAACTGCATCACAGCATACGCTACCGAGAGCCAGCCAAAATAAGTAGCCGCTTCGCTCACGCCACCGCCCGTCAACTCTTCAATGAGTTTTGGTGTTACCGGTATAATAATGCCTAAACCCGTGCAGTCAATGAGCATGGTAAGGAAGATAAACAATAAAGCATTTTTGTTTGGTTTCATAGGGATGATGACGAATCAATTTACGAATATACGAATCAATAAGATTAAAAGGGCATTCGTATATTCGTATCAATTCGTAATTATCCGTGTTGCAATTAGTCTTATCTTTATGCTGTGGTATTAACCTTATTAAAAGAGAGTATTGTATTTGCCTGGTTGGCCTTAATAGCCAACAAGCTCCGCACGTTTTTAAGCCTGCTGGGCATTACCATTGGCATCTTTGCCATTATTACTGTATTTACCATTGTTGATAGTTTGGAGCGGAACATCCGTGGTAGTGTGCAAAGCCTGGGCGATAATGTGGTGTTTGTGATGAAATGGCCCTGGACCTTTGGTCCCGATTATCCCTGGTGGAAGTACATTAACCGCCCGGTGCCGGTTTACAGTGAGCTGGCCGAGGTGCAGCGCAAATCAAAGAGCGCCGAAGCCATGGGTTTCAGGATTGGGACCCGTAAAATTTTAAAACAAAAGAACAATACCATCGAGAATGCCCTTGTTTCGGGCTGGTCATATGGTTACGGCCAGGTAAAAGCCTTTGATATTGTAGAAGGCCGCTATTTTAGGGAAGATGAGGCCGAAGGCGGCTATAATGTAGTGATATTGGGTAGCGCTATTGCCGACGGCTTGTTTCCCAATAATGAATACCCGATAGGAAAAACCATAAAAGTAGCGGGGCGTAATTGCAAAGTCATTGGCCTTTTTAAAAAGGAAGGCGAAAGTATGTTGGGCAATACCATGGATAACCAGGCTGTAGTGCCCTATAATTTTGCGCGCCTGCTCATGGATGTAAAATCGGAGAACAGCGATCCCTTTATTGCCGTAAAAGCAAAACCTGGTGTTACCAATGCGCAGCTCAAAGATGAGCTTACGGGCATTATGCGCAGCATACGCGGACTTAAACCTTTGGCCGATGATGATTTTGCTTTGAACGAAACCAACTTGTTAAGCAAGAATTTTGATAGCTTGTTTGACATTGTGGGGATAGCGGGCGCCATTATAGGTGGCTTTTCCATTTTAGTGGGCGGCTTTGGCATTGCCAACATCATGTTTGTATCGGTAAGGGAACGCACTAATTTGATTGGGATCCAAAAGTCGTTGGGTGCAAAGAATTATTTTATTTTATCGCAGTTCTTATTTGAGGCTGTTTTTTTATCACTGATCGGAGGGGTGATTGGTTTGCTGCTTATTTATGGGCTCACCTTACTGGCGGCGGGTTCCATTGATATGGCAATAACCCTTACCCGTTCCAATATTATTTTAGGATTAACCATTTCGGTTCTCATTGGCATTATCAGCGGGTTCATTCCTGCTTATGGTGCCTCGCAGCTCGACCCGGTAGAGGCAATACGTACAAACTAATGGCAGCAGTAAAACGGCCACATATTATCACAGTTATTGCCAGCATGGGCATTTTAACCACCCTGTTTGCCTTTCCTATGATGTTCATCCCTTCCATTAAACGCATGGGCGATTTTGTACCTATGACATTGGGGATCATTATTACGTTTCAGTTTGTGTCGTTTATTGGCATCTGGCATATGAAGCAATGGGGCGTGAGGCTGTTTATTATTGTATTTTCCATAAGGGTAGTTACCTTCATGCTTCTTGAATTGTACAATTTTCAGTTTTTTTATCATATCCTGTATTCTATTGTTTTCATTATTTTCTTTTTAATGCATTACCGCGAAATGGACAAAAATCTTTAACAGTTTTTGGCTCATCTATCTCCTTAATTAATTGCCGGTTCATCGGGTTTATTTCCCAATTAATCTGAAATTCCAATTTAACCGTCAAATAGTTTTGTTTTTATCAAAAATTTAATTATATCTTTATATAGAAATTGAACAAAACCACTCACTCACTAAAACATACACTTTAATCACTAAAAACATGGTTGCAGAAGTTGAAACATATAATTTACAGGAAACGTTAAAGGCTTTTTTTGGCTTTGATGGCTTCAAGGGGAACCAGGAAGCCATTATTAATAACATCCTGAATAAACAAGACACCTTTGTTATTATGCCAACCGGTGGCGGCAAATCGTTGTGCTACCAGCTGCCAGCCATTATGAGCGAAGGAACTGCCATTGTAGTATCGCCTTTAATTGCCCTGATGAAGAACCAGGTAGATGCTATTCGTGGGTTCAGTAATGAAACCGGGATTGCGCACTTCCTGAACTCCTCTTTAAATAAATCGGAAATAGCTACTGTAAAAAGGGACGTCTTATCCGGAAAAACCAAACTCTTATATGTAGCTCCTGAAACTTTAAATAAGGAAGATAACGTGGAGTTCTTTTCCGAGTTCAAGATCTCTTTCTTTGCTATTGACGAAGCGCATTGTATCTCGGAGTGGGGGCACGATTTCCGTCCTGAATACCGCCGCTTGCGCCCTATTATTGATAAACTGGGCTCGGTACCGGTAATGGCTTTAACCGCTACCGCTACACCAAAAGTTCAGCAGGATATTCAAAAGAACTTAGGCATGTTAAGTGCCAACCTGTTTAAATCATCGTTTAACCGTACCAACTTATATTACGAGGTAAGGGCCAAACAAAATGTAGTTACCGAGATCATTAAATATGCCAAGCAAAATACCGGCAAATCGGGTATTGTATATTGCCTGAGCCGTAAAAAGGTGGAGGAAGTAGCACAGGCCCTGTTGGTTAACGGCATTAAAGCGGCGCCTTACCATGCCGGTTTGGATGCTAAAGAACGTGCCAAAACCCAGGATGGCTTTTTGATGGAGGATATTGATGTAATTGTAGCCACTATTGCCTTTGGGATGGGGATTGATAAACCGGATGTACGTTATGTCATTCATCACGACATTCCAAAATCGCTGGAAGGCTACTACCAGGAAACCGGCCGTGCCGGTCGTGATGGTGGCGAAGGGAACTGCCTTACATTTTACAGTTACGATGACATCATGAAGCTGGAAAAGTTCATGAAAGATAAACCGGTGAACGAACAGGAAATTGGAAAACAAATGTTGTCGGAAACGGCTTCTTTTGCCGAAACCTCTTCCTGCCGCCGAAAATTCATCCTGCATTATTTTGGCGAAGAGTTCAACGATGCCAAATGCAACGAGATGTGCGACAACTGCCGCCATCCGAAACAAAAATTCGAAGCGCAGGACGACTTGTTGCTGGCCATTAAAGCCGTAAAAGAAAGCAAAGAGAAACATAAGGTGAAGGACGTTATCAATATCCTGATGGGTGTGTTAACGGCTACCGGAAAATCATACAAGCACAATGAGCTCAAAACATGGGGCGAAGGCGTGGAGCATGATAAGGACGATAAATTCTGGAATGCGGTAATGCGCCAGGCTATTGTGAATGGTTTCTTTGCCAAGGATATTGAGAATTACGGACTGGTGAAGATCACCGATAAAGGAAAAGAATTCTTAAAAAGCCCGTACAGCATTAAATTTACACGAGATAACGATTTCAGTAACGCCGAAAGCGACAGCGATGAGGACATTGTGGGCGGAAAAGGCGCGCATAGTACCGATGAGGTGTTGTATGCCATGCTGAAGGACCTTACCAAAAAAATTGCCAAGCAAAACAATTTACCACCATACGTTATTTTCCAGGAAACATCGTTAGAGGAAATGTCAACCAACTATCCGATTACGATGGAAGAGATGCAAAAAATTACCGGTGTTGGGGCAGGTAAGGCTGCTAAATATGGCAAGCCATTCCTGGAGGTGATTAAAAAACATGTGGAAGAGAATGAGATTGAACGTCCGAGCGACATGGTTATCAAATCGGTAGTTAACAAATCGGGCCTCAAAGTGTTCATTATCCAAAATATCGACCGCAAGGTGAGTCTTGAAGACATGGCAAAAAACAAGAGCCTTAAAATGGATGACTTGTTAACGGAAATTGAAACCATTGTTCACTCCGGTACAAAAGTAAATATCAATTACTACATCGATCAGGTGATTGATGAAGATAAGAAAGATGAGATTTATGAATGCCTGCGCGAAGCAGAAACAGACGATATCAATGCCATTTTGAAAGAATTGGGCGAAGACGAATACAGCGAGGAAGAAGTAAGGCTAATGCGCATTAAGTTCATTAGCGAATTCGGAAACTAATTTGTTTTTATATTTTTGTTTTAAGAGCCGTTCTTTTTTGAGCGGCTTTTTTATGTGATAAAGTTTCTGTCACTTCGAGCGGAGTCGAGAAGTGTTCTTATTTAAGCTTCCTTTTGGTTCTCGACTCCGCTCGAACTGAGCGAATCGGACTTGTGGTTAAAATGTAGGAGTTATTATTTATAAAAAGGCCCGAATCTGTTGATATTCGGGCTATTTCATTTAAAAACTCATTATCGCTGGTACTTCGACATTGATCTTTTTGGCGATCATACACTATTCCCTCCCTAAAGAGGGCATTTTGTAGTTCCTGCCTTTGGGTGTAGTCCCCGGAGGCCCACATTTTACTGAGGTTTATGCAATTTAGGAGTGAATAGGAAAGGTAATCATCCAACTTCGACATTTCAATTTCATTTTCTGTCATTTGTTGGGCTAAATCCTCTATCTGCTTCTCAAACTTGGCCTTGTACTTTTGGTAAAGGTCGGCGGTTATTTCCTCTAAAATGAACCTTTCCTCTAATCTTTCCAGTTGTGGCTTAATGGCTTCAATTTGCTTGGTGATGGCTTCCCTGTTTTCCTGTAAGCCTTTATTATGCTCCTGAAAGGTTAAAAACAGCTGTTCCTTTATCAGTGGCATATAAGCCTCATTAATCTGAAAGCTGCTTAACATGAGTTCAAACTGGCTGTTGATCTGATTGGCATTCCGGTTACACTTACAGCCCTTGGTATTACATTTATAATATGGCATATCATAGCCATTTGCAATATAACCCCTCATTGGCTGGTTACAGGATGCACACCTCATAAACCTTTTAAGGGCAATTTCAGGCCTTTCTTTTTTGGTTTGTAAGCCAACTTTCTTTCTGGCTACCATATTGTTAGCCTCTAAAAAAATTGCTTCGGAAACCAGCTTTTCATGCTTTCCGTCCCTCACTTCTCCCTCTAAAGCTTTATGAGCCATTTTCCCACAGTAAAAAGGATTGGTTAAAATATCCGTAATCCTCTGTAAGCTATAATCCAGTTTGTAGGGTTTAAGCCGCTGCTGAATTTCCACATTTGGCATTCTTTCTTTGGCTTTCCAGTAGAACATCTTTTTGATAATATGGCCAGTTTGATTGACGACAATCCTTCTGTCCTTATTATGTTTAACAACATCATATCCCACAGGTGGCCGCAGGCACCACTCGCCCTGGATTAAGTGTTCTTTTACCCCATCCATACACTTTTTCCGGCGAAGCTGGTTATCAAACTCACCAAAGAGAAACAGCATTTTTTGCTGCATAATCCCGGCGGGGTTTGATGTATCTATGGGCTGTGTAACAGAAACTACTTCTATTCCCAGCTTGCGAAGCTGCGAACTGAGCCAAATGGAGTTTTCATTTCGGGAAAACCGCTCTAAGCTATACACTAAGATTTTTGAGATTTTGTGCTTCGTGGTCTTAATGTAGGTAATCATTCTTTGAAACTCTTTGCGCTCATCCTTTGCCGCGCTCTCATAAGTTCCGCCAAATGTTTCCCTGATCTGTAGCTTATATTTTTCGGCATATTCGGTACAGCCTTTTAGCTGCACTTGCAGGCTTAACCCATCCATTTGCTTTGCGCCGGACACTCGGGTGTATACTACAATTTCATTTGATATAGTTTGCAAGTTTTTTTGACCTTTTGCAAAAATTTTAAAAAGGTTGTTATTGTTTTCCATGATGTTTAAGCTTTTTTACTGCTATGCAGCAGTGGTGAATTGATCTGTTGGCTCAAAATCCAGCTTAATTACTTCGGCATCCTTTATTTCAGCATTTGTATGTTTTAAATACAGCTGATAGGACACTTTGCAAAAAGCTTTGATCCGCTCCAACACTTCTTTGAGTTGTTCTTCATTGATTTCTTTTTGTCCTAAAAGAGACTTTGCTCTTTCAAAACTTAACTCATTCACCTGCTTAGTCATGGTTTACCCTTTCTAAGTATGTCTTAATTTCCCAGCATTTCAAAGAACTATTGTATTCAAAAACCTGTTTTTGGCAGGTTTATATTCTAAAGTAATAAATATTTTAGAAATACAAAAATTCTTTTTATTAACAGCTATAACAGCCTATTGGCAGGGCATTTGAGACAATACTATTTTTTTATTAGTGCTTACTGTTTTGAATAAAAGCCAGCAGTTCTTTTCCTGCTGGCTTTGGTTTAAATTAATCTTCTTCCTCCTCTTCTTCTTCCTCGATGTTATCAATTAATTCCTGGAGATATTCTTCCAGCTCGTCAATTGCATCGGATTCGTACTTTTCGTAAAAAATCTCAATCTCTACTTCATCATCTTCGGTAGTTCCTGTGATTTGATGCTCAAAGTCGGTTGAGCTTAATTTTTCCGCAAACTCAATCATTACGTCTACGGGCACTTCTACTTTTACTGTTCTCATTTTTTTTATTTTTATTGATTTACGGTACAAAGCTAAAGCGCCTGTTTTAGGCCTATGCCGGATACTTTACGTTTTTGATTAATGTTTAAGTACATGTAATTTTTTAAGTTTTATTGCGATTTTTTGATTGGTGCAATACCATTTATGGAAGTATTTGAAGCCTTTAAAACAAGCATGGGACTAATTGCCTGCCATTTACGGACGATACGCTGCACCCCTTGCAGGCATTGGCACAGGTTAAGGAGCAGTTAGCGGCCTTTGCAGGTTATTTGGTACGTAACATGGCGACATTGAAACAAAACCCGGAGTTATTGCTAAACGCTGCGGAGCAGTTAGCAGCCGTTGCAGATTGTTTGTCGCACTATTGGGAGGCTTTGAAACAAAAAATGGAGGCATTATACCACCTTGCGGAGTGATTAAACCGGATTGCGGAGCAATTAGGGAGCAATTGGGGAGCCATGCGGAGCAATGGTGTATTGATTGCGGAGCCATGGGGAGCAATGAGGGAGCCATGTGTTTTGATTAGGGAGCGATTGAAACATAATGCGGAGCCATTGAAACCATAATGGGAGCAATTAAGTACTCGTTGGGATCAATTGAAAACTGATCCCAGCAAGCACAAATTCGTGTTTGTATCAGGCAAAATTCCTATTTCCGCTTACGCTTATTCCTTTGTGACTTTAAATGCAGGGTGTAATCAAAATAAGTGGTATCTAACGTTACCCGCTTTTTTATGCCATGCTCTTTAAGATAAGTCCTGTACCGCTTAACATCATCCTCCTTCCAGGTTAGCACTTTTTTCCACTCCACATCAAACAAATGAATATCGGTATTACTGTACTCGTGGTGCTTGTATAGGCAATGCCGCTCGTCTTTTATAGTATATGTCCAGCCTTTGCCCTCGTATATTACTGGTTGGCCGCGCTCAAGCGTAAACGGTTTTCGTTTGGGAGTATGCCTTAGCCCGTTGGCTTTACGAAATGCGGCACTAATAACCGTGTTATCGTCGGCAGTTAAACCACTACTCTTAGGTAATAGTATTTCTATGGCTTGCAGCAACTGGGTTTCTAGCTCAGTTAATCTGCTAAATGTTTCTTCGATAGCCATTTATACAAACAGGTGGCTGAAACCGTGTTCCGAAAATAAACCGTCGAGCGTTTTCATAGCTTTTTTACCAAATTTTTGCTCGTTAATGAAAAATGCCCTGCCTTTTTGCATAATATCCAATAAGGTTATGCAGCCGAGCGCGCACAGCTTATTGCGCGTAACGGCTGGCAGCGATAAAACAATGCGTACATCATCAAACATGGCGCGCTTTTTAATAGGTACCTTTATTAACGCTTTGTGCTTTTCCAGCATGGTGTTTATCGCATTTAGCTTTTGAATAACGGCATACATAATGGCCCGGCTATCAACCGCCGATACATACACCGTAATGCCGGCCAGCTTGTAGGTAAAGGGCTGGAACAGGCTGCGAGTAGCCTTAAGCTCTAATGGGCTTAGCGTGTGCTTTAAAATGCGTAGTGTGCGCGCCTGTTTTAAAAGGCGCTTTGTGTTTTGAATTTGGGCTTCGAGTGTTTCCATAAAAATTGACGTTTAAGATTAAAGGATCGACGCCATCAATTTTTTGGAAATGCGGTTTTAGGCCGCGGCGGCGGCCTCACATACTGCTGCATGGGCTTATTGGCTAACTAATAAAAGCGCTTTTAGCTGGCTGATGGCTTCGGCTTGCACCTCCGGCGGTACGGCCTCGGGCTTGCCAAATTTCTTGCGCCTGAACTTGCCAATCATATTAAAATTGGCCGCACAGACGTAATTTTCGGTGCCAGCGGTGCGCCATACGCGTATAAAGCTGGTTTCCCTGTGTTGCCAATACAGGCCATCGGCATAGGCGCCCTCAACGGTGCGCCGGAAGAACAGGTTGTTCTCGTTAGCATACATAAACGCATCAAAGTTTTGGAGCGTTTGGCCGCTTTCGATAATAAACTTGGCTAGATAATTTTGCGTAGAGCCTCGGCGGGCTACAAAATAGGTATGAATGAGCTGCAGGGCCGCGCGCTCGTTTTGGGTTTGGTTGCCGTTGTGTAAAACAATATCTACGGGTGATGATTTGAACGCCTGCAAGGGCGTATCGGTGCCGGGTGGCTCAGTGGTGGCTTCAAAAACACGGTGCTCGTGCTCATTGCCAAAGGAATTAAGGCTTATGCCTGGCTCTACTTTTTTTGTCATAACGGTTGATTTTAAGATTAGATAATCCGGTGTATCAACCTGCTTTATGACGGTTATTTGGTAAAGCTTTCTATTTTTTGTTTACAGATTTGCTCTGTTAAGTTGCGAAGCAGAGTTACCCGTTCGCCCAGGTATTCCAATTCTTCTTTAGTAATACGGTAATCTAAATTGTAGCGCGCTTCAATATAAGCGCGCTTAAGCAAATTAAAGCGTTGGCGCTCCTGCACCGTAGCGCGTGGGAACACTTTGCCAAATTCAATGTCTATGGATTTTGCCAGCTTGCCCAGGATCTCAATGTCGTGCGTTTTTGGCTTGTAGCCAGTAAACACTAATTGGAGAGCGCCATAGTAGCGTTCTGTTGCTTGGTGAAGTTCAAAGGCTGCCTTATTTAGATATTCTTTTTCTATTGCGATTTGGAAGAACTCAAAAAATTCATTTGCGCTCTTAAACCAAGCGTTAAAATAATCTTGAGCCTTAGCCTGCGCTTCTGCCGGGCTAAACTCTCGCTTTTCTTCCAGCTGGTAGCGGTTGGTGGTAAACAACAAAACGCCATCGCGTTTGATCTCGGCAAAAAAGTAATTGCCCTCGCGCAGCTCGTGGTTTACAAACTCCACACCGTGGAAGATCGGGTTCATTGGCGTACTATAGTTCAGCTCTTCCAGCTTGCCGGTAATGGATTGAGTGAGGGTATCGCTATTGGCGTGGGCATTTTTGCTCAGCACAATCAGCAAATCGTAATCTGATTTATATTCGTAGGTAATGCCTTTCTCCACATACTTATCTTCTACCTGCGTGCCGCGTGCGTAACTTCCAAATAAAATAATCATCTCAATCTCGGCATAGCGCGGGATCAACGCCGCCACAATGGCCTTTAGTTCGGCCTGCTTGTGCTCTGGAAGGTGAGATAGATCGGTTTTCATTTTTTGGTTAGACGAAGATAAACTTTTAAGCAGTATATAGCAATCAAAATTGTGTTTTTTATATATCTAAAACAGTTAAAACGTCATTGTTGAAGTAAGCGTGCCGAACAGAAACTTGATTGTTATTAAGTTGAACTGATAACTCATGTATTTTATTTTTGTGGTTGCCATTATATCTTTCCAAGTATATTTCAGGATAAGCGTTTAAGTTAATATAAATTCCAGTTTCGTAATTTAAGCGATCAAACATTTCATCTAATTTACCGAAATCAGCATCGGCCTCGCTATTACCACCTTGTAATTTAAAAGCATATACAACAAAGTTGTTTTCGTTTGCGTGCTCTGTTAGACCAGTTTCTATCGGAATATGTATTAAAATGTCTGGCCTTTGCCTCACACCATAATGATCGTTTAATCTTTTTTGCACTTCACTTTCAAGTATTGTATTAGCAGGGAATAGCTGAAGTATTTGGACAGCCTTTAATTCTGAATAGAACTCAGGAACAAACCCGCGTTCAGAATTATGATGCCTTGGCGTCAAAATGTTTCTTATAGCAGCTACCGTTTTAGTAATTAAGTCCACTCTTCAATTTATTTAAAATTTCTGAATAATCGTTTTCCTCTCCAATACATAAATTTATTTTCAACTTTTCAGCTAGTTCTTTAGCATAAGCTACTTCTTGTTCTTGCATATCTTTAAGCACTTCGTAATCGTAACTTCGTTTATCGCGCTCTTCTATACGGGTTTTTATGGTGCTTACATCGCCAATTATTAAATGTAACGATGCCGGGTTTATAGCCTCAAATGTTGCAAAGGGCACACGGGCAACCTTGCCATCTTTATCAAATAAGCAATAGTGACCATCTAACAAATAGTGGTGCTCTTTTTTTACGGTGTTTAATAATCCGTTTATTAGCCGGTCTTGTGTAAGCGAAATATTTTCTACCTTTTTGTTTTTTGCATCTTCATTTATATCGGCCCACTTGAGCACCTGGCTGGCCGAAAGATATTCAATGCCCAACTCACTGCATAGCTTATTACAAACGGTGCTTTTGCCTACACCGTGTATGCCGCCAATAAAAGATATGTTTGAAAACAGCGCGCTCATTTTAAATTTCTTCGCAATACATATAGGATTGTGGCGGAACAAAGTTTTCAAAAATATCTTTTGGATTTTTTGATTTGGTAAATTTTTCGACCGACTTTATTTTAATAGAGTAGCCAATTTCCTTATCGGCAAAGTAGGCAAAAAAATCTTCCTCGCTAATAGAGCCAACTTTGCTAAATTGTTTCCACAGTTTTTTTGGCGTATCAGAAACAATATCGTCAATAGTAAAATAACCTATAATGCGTTGCTCGGGCGCGCTTGAATAAATATATACGCGCTCAATTTCCTGCTTAAATACAAGCTTGCGAAACTCCACAAGTTTTTGGCCGGCCAATATAGCATTGGCGTATTTGGGTTTAATTGATAATAAAACGTTCATCGAAATAGTGCTTTTGTTTTAAATGGTTATAATCGTCGTGTGTTAATGTTGTAATGGTTTGAAAATTGTTTGAGCAGCTTGGCAATTCCTTAATAGCGGCAAATTTTATGGGCTTAGGCAAATAGCATACCAGCCTGAAAACGAGCACCGTTATTTCGCGCTTGCTTTTAGTCATTTCTTCAAGGTCGGCATCCTTGTAAACGGTTTTGCGCTTTACCAGATTTTTAATCTCATTAATATCTTTTGTATAAACAACTTTGTCTAAAATTCCTACAGGCTCTATACTGCCTATGTTCTTTGATCCATAAAACAAAAGCAGGTCGCCTTCTTTCATGCTCAGCCTTTTTGATTTGCATAAATAAGCCTTTGAAATGGTATTGCCCTCAATTTCATTTAGGCCATGCTCGGTATCATCAAACAAACTGGGCGACCTAAAACTTCCATCTTTAAATAGGGTTTCATAAAATTTAGGATCTATGGGTATAACAAATTTATTTATTGCCTCGCCATCGGTATAAAACGGATGCGCCTTAACAGCCTGTGGCGTACTTTTATATTCGGCTTTAATTAAAGATTTTATCATCCTTAACTCGTCGTTGCCGTGCTTGTTTTTAAACTCATACTTTGTAAAGCCGTATTTCTCTAACAAATCAATTAGCTGTGTATGGTGCGGAAAAACGGTGAGGTATAAATGATTTATTTGTGCCTTTATGCACATTTCAAACATCTTATTTAAAAAGAGTTCACCAAGCCTGTAGCCAAAGGCGGTTTCAGCCACCTTAAACGTGCACATTTTCATGGCATCATCGTTTACGTTTGGCAAATCATGGTCAGCTTTTTTCTCACGATGAAAAATAAGTATGGCAGCAATATTGCCATCAACCCTAAGCAAATAACATCGCCTGTTTTCGCGTGCACATTTCATAAACCACGCATCAAATCCGTTATAGCTACCCCTAAGCGAATCAAAAAAAACATCCGTCAATTCGTTTTCAATTTCACGGATTGAACACTCCTGGAGTAAGGGATGTTGCGGAATAATAAGGGTGTATTTTTCCTGTAGCAGCTTTAAGCCGTTGGTAATACTCAATACTCTATTGCCCAGGTTATTTTTACCGGCCTTGGTATGGATGCCGTTATCTTCGGTTATAAAGTAATCTACATATTCTTTATACACCTGAAACAGTTGTGCGTTATCTATTTCATCATTCTCTTTTTTCTGCCCCACCTGTTGCGTAAACTCAGCCGATGGCGTTGCCGGATCGGGCATTTTAGTGTATTTGCTAAGTTTTGAAAGGGTTATTTTTTGCCGCTCCTCGTCTTTATCCTTTTTTATATCGCGCAGGCACGCCGGGTGGTAATATATATCGCACTTGTTAGAAATGGCAAACTGATAGAAAAGCGCAAACTGATCGTCAATCACCTTGTTGTCCTCAAGCTGAATCAGGATGTTTGTATCTATCAATATGCGCATTACTTGTTCCAAAGCTATGATATATAGGATTTCTACTCTATGAGTGGTTGTATTATTATCCGTAACGGCATGTTAATAACTCGCTGATTTTGAGCCGATATTACCTAATTGCTGCCTAACAAAGTTAGCTATTTTTAATAGCATTTATTTGCTATATAACGTAGCATTTTGGTAATGCTACAATTATTTATTTTAAAAATTTAGGGGCGCTAAGAGGGCTAACAACTTCCAGACCTAAAAAATAACGCATTAACAGTCAATATTTTAACCTGCGCTTTTTAATTTTTGTTTTGCGACAATATATTTAATCGTAATTTTGCGATTAATGAATATTTCGTTAGCAGATAATAACCGGTACGTTTTACTTTCCCGCTATTGCGGTACGTTTAGTAATTCAACCCGCATTGCTATTCTTGAAAAGTTGGCTGCCAACAAACATTGTATGAAGGGCGATTTTATGGAAATTCCTGGTATTTCCCGATTTACAGTAGGGCAAAACCTAAAGGATTTGAGAAAGTATGGTTTGGTAAACGGCACCTTTACTTCTAAGAACATTACGTACTGCATCAATTACGAAAAGCTGGAAGAGTTTAAACAGCTTTTTGATAATTTTTATAACGCATTAATTAAGAACAGAGCCAGCGTTAATCCAACCAATAAGGATTGTGCCGCCTCAAGCAATAAATAAAATGGGAATCAGCAAGACAGAAGAATTTACTGTAAAGCAGAACAAAATTGCTAAGTACATGAAAGCGCTGGGGCACCCGGCGCGCGTAGCCATTTTGGAAGTGCTGATAAAAAAGCAGGCCTGCATTTGCGGCGATATTGTAGATGAGCTGCCGCTATCGCAAAGCACCGTATCGCAGCACTTAAAGGAACTGAAAGAGGCGGGATTAATAAAAGGCGATGTGGAAGGCGTAAAGGTATGCTATTGTATAGATGAGAAGGAATGGGCCATTGCCAAAGAATACATGAACAACTTTTTTGTGGCCTACGAAAACAAGGCTAAGTGCTGCTAAAAAAATTTGCACTCATATATCGGTAAATAACGATTAAATAAATATAAACCATGAAACTATCAGAATTAAAATCAAAACTTACAGGCATTAATGAAATAAATTTTCAATTACCTGATGGCACCTTTGTGCCGAACCATTTTCACGTTACCGAAGTAGGCCAGATAAACAAGCATTTTATTGATTGCGGCGGCACGGTGCGCCATGAAAAAGCGGTAAACTTCCAGTTATGGGAAGCCGGTGATTTTGACCACCGCCTTGCGCCGCAAAAGCTGGTAAGCATCATCAGCCTGTCGGAAAAAGTATTGGGCGTAGAAGATGCGGAAATAGAAGTGGAATACCAAAGCAGCACCATTGGCAAATACGGGCTGGATTTTGACGGCAAAAACTTTGTGCTTACAACAAAACAAACGGCCTGCCTTGCCAGCGATGCCTGCGGCGTTACCGATGGCAAGCAAAAAGTAAACTTATCGGATTTAGGCGAACAAAAACAAGGCTGCTGCACCCCAGGTGGAGGCTGCTGCTAAACAACAACAGGTATGAACGTATTGGTATTATGCACCGGCAACAGCTGCCGCAGCCAAATGGCCGAAGGTTATTTGAGACACTTTGCTGGAAACAAAGCAAAAATATATAGCGCAGGCATTGAAACGCACGGCGTAAATCCGAAAGCCATTGCAGCTATGAAAGCCGATGGCATTGATATATCGGGCCACACATCTAATAACATTGATGAATACAAAGGGATTGATTTTGATTTTGTGATAACGGTTTGCGATAATGCAAAAGAGAACTGCCCGTATTTCCCTTCCAATGCAAAAAAGTTCCATCACAATTTTCCTGATCCAGCCAAAGCAACGGGCAGCGAAGCGGAAATAAAGGCCGAATTTGAAAGAGTGCGTGATCTTATTAAAGACTATTGCCGGGAATTTGTACAAGAAAACCTATGAGGAAATATATCGCAGAATTGATAGGAACTTTTGCGCTGGTGTTTTGCGGCACCGGCGCTATTGTTATTAACCAGCAAACGGGGGGCGTAGTTACGCATGTGGGTATTGCTATTACGTTTGGCCTCATTGTTTCGGCCATGATCTATGCGCTGGGCGATATATCAGGCGCGCATTTAAACCCTGCCGTAACCATTGCGTTTTGGGCGGCTAAGCTGTTTCCGGCCAAAGAAATTGTGCCTTACATCATCAGCCAGGCAATAGGAGCGTTTATTGCCAGTCTGAGCCTTAAATTTCTGTTTCCGGCAAATGAAACATTGGGAGCAACCTTGCCCGCTGGCACAGCCATGCAATCGCTTGTGCTGGAACTGATACTTACCTTTATTTTGATGTTCGTAATCATTCACGTAGCAAGCGGAAGCAAAGAAAAAGGCATGTTTGCAGGGCTGGCTATTGGCTCGGTAGTGCTTTTGGAGGCCATGTTTGCAGGGCCGGTTTGCGGGGCTTCTATGAACCCCATCCGCTCTATTGCTCCTGCCGTTGTTTCGGGCCACACCGAACATTTATGGGTTTACATCACCGCACCGGTATTGGGTGCAATCTTTGCCGTGTTGGGCTGGATGGGATTAAAACAAAAAACAAGTGAGAATGGAAAGTAAAAAATCAATTTGGACAAGCATTACGGGCGGCCTTACTTCGGCAGCGCCTGTTTTACTCTCATGCTGCAAAAGCGGCGCGTGTATTGGGGTTTGCGCCAGCCCTGTGGCTTCGCTATTTGGCATATCGTCGGCGGCAATGGCTAACTCACCCTGGATAGCTGCTTTGGAACCGCTGCTGATTGCTGTTAGCGCAGTATCGTTTACTATCTCTTACTATTCGCTTTATGTTCTGCCAAAATTGGCCTGCGCCACTCCGCAAGGTTGCGCCTGCGAACCAACAGCAAAAGAAAAACGCCGTACAAGGATTAATAAGTTTGTGTTTTGGCTGGGGCTGATTCTTAGCATTGGTTTCCTTACCTACTTTGAATACTCAAAATATCAGCAGGCAAGCATGGCAGCTTCTGAGTGTTCGCCAACAGGCTGTGAAGAGCCTTCTGAGGAATGCTGCTCATCAGGCGATTCTACGGCTTGTACTACTACATCTGCAGCTGATTCTACGTCTTCCTGCTGCGAGGATGGTGCTGCCTGTGAAAAGGATAATAGAAAGATCTCGTCGCAATCAACAATTACCTGTCCTAAATGCGCACATAAAAAAACTGAGACATTGCCAACGGAAGTTTGTTTACTAAGCTATACCTGTGAGAATTGTAAAACGGTATTGCATCCTAAAGCCGACGACTGTTGTGTTTTCTGCTCCTATGGCGATCATAAATGCCCTTCCAAACAACCGGCAAACATGAGCTGCAAACTTACAAGCCCCGAACTCCAAAAACGAAAAGAAACCGTTTTAGCAGACTTGCGAAAACAGGTTATTGAAAAGAAAGAACTGAAAAATGGCTATGCTTTTAAATTTAAAAGCACTGATAAAATGCTCGAACAGCTGAATGAATTTATAAAAACCGAGCGGCAGTGCTGCGATTTTTTCACATTCGGCCTTTCAGTGTCAGGAAATGCTGCGTGGCTGGAATTAACCGGAGAGGATGGAGTGAAGGATTTTATAAGCACTGAGCTGGGGTTGCTTCCTTAAATTCTTTTTGTACATTTGTTAACGTTGAAAAAGGCATTTTACATATTGTTTACCATTTATTTTGTTTCGCTTATTGTGGCTCCCTGCGGCGATAAGGACGATTGTAATGATAACAACAAAAGCGAACTGTGCCAAAGCCAGCACCCCGAACATCAAAACGAACGGCACCAGGATGAGGGCTGCACGCCTTTTTGTGTTTGCTCCTGCTGCGCGGCGCATTTTTTAATTAACGATTTTCAGCCCCTGAGCGGGCAAATATCTCTCATCCATACCGTTTACCCGGCTCCTAAAGAAGCCGCAACTACTTCGGCTATTATTCCTGTTTGGCAGCCGCCAAAGGTTGCTTAATTGCAGCAGCATTTCATTTCTTAAAAACAGCGCACGCTTAATGCTGCTTTGCTATGGCCTATAGGGCTGTTCCTGCGCTATCCATTATTTTTTAAATCGTAATTATGTTTGATAAACTCATAGGTTTTTCAATCAAAAACAAAATGGTAATAGGCCTGTTTACCATTGCTTTGATTGTTTGGGGTATCTATTCCTTAAAAAGATTACCCATTGATGCCCTGCCTGATATTACTAATAACCAGGTAACGGTTATTACCACAGCCCCAACCGTGGCGGCGCAGGAAATGGAAAGTTTTATTACCAATCCGTTGGAAATTGCCATGTCGAACCTGCCCGATGTAAAGGAGATCAGGTCTATTTCCCGATCCGGCCTCTCGGTTATTACCGTTGTGTTTGATGATGGGGTGGAAACGTATAAAGCCCGGCAGCTGGTATCTGAAAAGATCAGCCAGGCAGCGGGCGAAATACCCGAAGGCCTGGGCAAGCCACAACTAGGCCCCATTACTACCGGACTGGGCGAAATTTACCAATACACCCTGCACGCCAAAAAAGGCTATGAGAGCCGCTATTCTGCGCAGGAGCTACGCACCATGCAGGATTGGATGGTGCGCCGCCAGCTGGCAGGTGTGCCCGGCATTACCGAAGTAAGCGCATGGGGTGGCGAAGTAAAGCAATACGAGGTATCGCTTGATCCCGCCCGGCTTAACGCCATGAACGTTTCTATTACCGATGTGTTTAATGCACTGCACCAGGGTAACGAAAACACCGGCGGCGCTTACATTGAAAAAGGCCCCAACGTATCGTTTGTGCGCGGCATAGGCATGGTAAAAACAAAAGAGGATATTGAGAACATTGTTGTTTCCACCCGCAACAACATTCCTATTTTAATACGCGATATTGGCTTGGTAGTGTTTGGCAGTGCCCCGCGCTATGGCGCTATTACACGCAACGGCGAGGGCGAAGTAGTGGCCGGCATTACGCTGATGCTAAAGGGCGAAAACTCAAGCAAAGTAATTGAAGCCGTTAAAACACGCATGGCCGAAATACAAAAAACACTGCCCGAAGGTGTGGAGATTGACCCCTACATAGAGCGCTCGGCTTTGGTTAAAAGAGCCATTAGCACCGTAGAGCGCAACCTTATTGAAGGCGGCCTTATTGTTATTTTTGTGCTGGTGCTGCTGCTTGGCAACCTGCGCGCCGGTTTGGTTGTAGCGTCTGTTATTCCGCTGGCTATGCTGTTTGCCATTGCCATGATGAATTTATTTGGCGTATCGGGCAACCTGATGAGCCTGGGTGCTATTGATTTTGGATTGATTGTGGATGGGGCTGTGATTATTGTAGAAGCCACCGTGCACCACATAGCCGGGCGCAGGCGCGATGTAATGCTTACGCAGGAAGAAATGGACACCGAGGTGTACGATGCCGCTACAAAGATCAGGAGCTCGGCAGCCTTTGGTGAAATTATTATTATGATCGTTTACCTGCCCATTCTTGCCCTTGTTGGCATTGAGGGCAAAATGTTTGGCCCTATGGCGCAAACCGTAGCCTTTGCTATTTTGGGCGCGCTTATTTTATCGCTTACCTATGTGCCAATGGCTTCTGCTTTATTCCTGAGCAAACAGCCGCACCACAAGCGCAATATCTCCGACCGCATTATGGAGTTTTTTGAAAGGCTGTATATGCCTGTGATTACCCGCGCTATTCGGCGTAAGGCAATTATTGTTGTTTCGGCGCTGGCATTGTTTGTAGTTAGCCTTGTTATGTTCCTTAACATGGGCGGCGAGTTTATACCAACGCTTGAAGAAGGCGATTTTGCCATAGAGTTTGCCATGATGCAGGGTACCTCATTAAAGCAAATGACCGAAACTACAGGCAAGGCCGAGAAGATCCTCAAAACCAAATTCCCCGAAGTAAGCCAGGTGGTATCGCGCATTGGGAGTGCCGAAATCCCTACTGACCCTATGGCCATGGAGCGCGCCGATATTATGGTGGCCATGAAGCCAAAAGATGAATGGACGAGTGCAGAAACAAAAGAAGAAATGATGGAAAAAATGGAAGAAGAGCTATCAAAAGGCCTTGTGGGAGTAAACCTAGAGATTACCCAGCCCATACAAATGCGCTTTAATGAATTAATGACCGGCGTGAGGCAGGATGTGGCCATTAAAGTGTATGGCGATGATATGGATGTGCTGGCCACCGAAGCCGATAAAATTGCTGCGGCCATTAGCGGCGTAAAAGGTGTGGGCACGCCTAATGTAGAAAAAGTAACTGGCCTGCCACAAATTACAGTTAACTACCGCCGCGATAAGCTGGCGCAATACGGCATTAAAATATCCGAGGTTAATCAAACCATTGCTGCCGCTTTTGCAGGCGAAGCTGCGGGCGTAGTGCTGGAAGGCGAAAAGAAATTTGACCTTGTGGTACGCTTCAATAAAAACTTTAGGCAGGATATTGCCGACCTGAGCCAGCTGTATGTGCTTACCGATAACGGCATTAAAATTCCCCTTAACCAGATTGCCGATGTAAGCTACCAGGATGGCCCTGCCCAGGTATCGCACGATAACACCAAGCGCCGCATTGTGGTGGGCTTTAATGTAGATGGCCGCGATGTGGAAAGCGTGGTAAAGGAAATTCAAAGCCTGCTGGATAAGCAGGTAAAGCTGCCACCGGGCTACCACATTACTTACGGCGGGCAGTTTCAAAACCTAACCGAAGCTAAAGAGCGCCTGTCTATTGCAGTTCCGGCAGCCTTGCTGCTCATTTTTATGCTGCTGTTTTTTACCTTTCATTCCTTCAAGCAGGCATTTCTTATTTTCACTGCTATTCCGCTGTCGGCCATTGGCGGGGTGTTTGCGCTCTATTTGCGCGGCATGCCGTTTAGCATTTCCGCAGGTGTAGGCTTTATTGCCTTGTTTGGTGTGGCGGTGCTTAACGGCATTGTTCTTATTGGCTATTTTAACCAGTTGCAAAAAGAAGGTATTACCGATGCGGTACAGCGGGTGCTTACCGGTGTAAAAGTGCGGCTCCGCCCTGTGATTATGACGGCTGCCGTGGCCTCGCTGGGCTTTTTGCCAATGGCCTTATCGCATGGGGCCGGTGCCGAGGTGCAAAAGCCGTTGGCAACGGTTGTAATTGGCGGCCTTATTAGCGCCACGCTGCTTACCCTTATTGTGCTGCCGGTGCTTTACCTGCTGTTTGAAAAAATGAAGCCCAGCGCCATTAAAGCTGCTGCACCATTGGTGCTGCTGTTTGTATTATGCGGCAATACTGGCAGGGCGCAAAGCAATGCAGCGCTCAACACCTGGATTGCAGAAGGATTAAAAAGCAACAAATCGGTTTTAGCCGCCGAGGCCGAAATTAAAAGCAGCCAATACCTGCGCAAAGCCTCGGGCGAAATTCCAAAAACCAGCATTGGGCTTACCTACGGGCAATACAACAGCTTTGCCAAAAAGGATAATAACCTGATGATTACGCAAAGTATTCCCTTTCCAACGCTGATGATGGCACGGTCGCAATTAGCGGGCGCGGTGGTAGAAAGCAACCAGCTGCGCAAAAAGCTAACCGAGGCCGAGGTGGTTTACCAGGTGAAGGAGATCTATTTTCAATGGCTGAATTACAACCAGCGCCGTGAGCTGCTCACTGCCCGCGATAGCTTATACAAGGGCGTGGCAAAGGCCTCTGCATTGCGTTATAAAGCCGGTGAAAGCAACCTGCTCGAAAAATCGCTGGCCGAGGCCAAAAGCAAGGAAACAGAAAATCAACTGCTGCTTATTGACAATGAGATTAAAGCCCTGGCTGCCCAGTTGAAAGCATTTACGGGGCTGCAAATTTCGGCGCTCGATAATAGCATGCCCGAAGAAGCCACGCTGGCTATAAAGGTAGATTCAGCAGCTGCGGCTGCCAACCCTTATGTTCAGTACCTGAAACAGCAGATCGTTATAGCTGAAAATCAAAAGAAGGTTGATAAGAACGCCCTACTGCCCGATATTACGGTAGGCTATTTTAATCAAACCCTTTACGGTGTGCCTTATGGCAACGATGCCACCGCACCGCTGGCAACGTATAGCAATCGCTTTCAGGGCTTTTCCGCTGGCATTACCATACCTTTATGGTTTGGCCCGCAGGCCTCTAAAATAAAATCGGCAGAGTATGCCCGGCAAACCGCCGAGCTGCAGTTTCAGCAGTCGCAAAATAGCGCCATGGCCCAGTTAGAAGCTGCCTATGCCCAATACCTGAGCGCAGAACAATCGCTCCGCTATTATAAAGAAACAGGGCTGGCTAATGCTACTCTCATTACAAAGCAAAGCGCATTGGCTTACAGCAAGGGAGAGATCAGCCTGAACGAGCATTTTATGAATTTACGGCAGGCCGATGAGATAAAAGAAGGCTACCTGCAAACGCTATTAGAATACAACAAGCAAATTATTTCACTTGATTTTTTAACCGGCTCTACCAAATAACACCGATATGAAAACGATATTAAAAACCATAAGCAAATACACCTTCATCAGCGCCTTGTTGCTGGTGCTTTTGAGCGGCGCCGCTTGCTCTACAAAAGATAAAGGAAAAGAAGAAACCGAAGCGGCAGACTCGTGCGCAAACCCAGGCGCAAAAGAAACTGTGCTAAGCAAAGAGCAGTACGAAAGCGCCGGTATTGAAACCAGTGCCATGGAAACCAAGAGCCTGAACGACATTTTGAAAGTAAACGGCAAGCTGGACGTACCACCGCAAAACCTCATTTCCATTAGTGCGCCTTTAAGCGGCTTTCTAAAATCAACCGAAATGCTTGAGGGCATGCACGTAAAAAAGGGCGAAGTGCTGGCGGTAATGGAGCATCCTGAAATAGCCCAGCTGCAACAGGATTTTATTGAAGCAAAAAGCCGCTACGATCTTGCCGAGCAGGATTTAAAGCGCCAGCAGGACCTGAATAAAGAAAATGTAAACTCAGCAAAAGTATTGCAGCAGGCCACCAGTGAGTTTAACATTGCCCAGGCCAGGTACAGGGCGCTGGAAGAGCGCATCAGGATGGCCGGTATTAATAAAAGCAGCGTACTGGCTGGTAATATCTCCGGTTCTATAACCATTATATCGCCTATTAATGGCTATGTTACAAAGGTTAACGTAAACATTGGCAAAATGGTAAACCAGCAGGATGTAATGTTTGAGATAGTAGATACCGAGCACCTGCATGCCGAACTCACCGTTTTTGAAAAAGACATTACAAAAATACGGGAAGGGCAAAAAGTGCGCTTTACGCTGGCAAATAATCCCGATAAGGAACTTACCGCCACCGTTCACCTTATTGGCCGAGCCTTCGACGAATCGCGGAGCGTGCGCATTCATTGCCACCTCGATAAAGAAGATAAGGAATTGCTGCCCGGCATGTTCATTAACGCCGTAATTGAACTGGATGGCAAGGAAGTAAAATCGGTGCCGGTAGAAGCCATTGTGCGCGAAAACGACAAGCAATACATTTTTATTAAAGAAGATGAAAAAAGCTGCGGTAAGCACCAGCTTTGCACCGAGCATGAATATTGCCCGCTGGAAGAAGATTGCCCGGAACACCCCGATTGTGAAGTGCATGAGAAATGCAAAAACAAAAAAGATTGCCCGCATAAAGAATGTACGGCGCATGAGAACTGCAAAGAAAAATCGGAACTGGCTGGCTACCGCTTTAAAACTGTTGAGATTAAAACCGGTGCTACCGATGGAAAATATGTAGAAGTAAAACCGCTGGGCGAGATAGGCGAAGATGCAGAAATAGTAACAAAAGGCGCCTTTTTTATTCTTTCACAAATAAAAATGAGCGGCACGCTGGATGCCTGCTGCCAATAAAAGCGCTATGGCAACAGAACTGGAAAAGCGACTTACTGCACAAGGCATCAGGCCAACGGCTATGCGTTTGCTGGTGCTGGAATACCTTGAAAAGCAGGAACATTCCGTTAGCCTAAACGACATAGAAGCAGGCATGAGCCACTCCGACCGGATCACTCTGTACCGCACCCTCAAAACCTTCCAGGAAAAAGGGTTGGTGCACCAAATTGACGATGGCACCGGCTCGGCCAAATTTGCCCTGTGCTTTGACGAATGCGAAAGCACCGGCCACCACGATCTGCACATTCATTTTTATTGCAATGCCTGTAAAGAAACCTACTGCCTGCCCAAAACGCATGTGCCCGAAATTTCACTGCCTGCAAAATTCCAGCTACAGGAGATAAACCTGATGGCAAAAGGCACCTGCGAAAAATGCAATCCGGTTGCAAAACAAGGCAGGTAATTTTGTTGTATAAAAACTTAAGAAAATGATTAATATCGATCCGCAACATAAACACACCTACGATGCAAAAGGAAACATGACCTGTTGCTCCCTTGAGGAAAAGGTATATAACAATGCAAAAGCAAAGGATGTAAGAGGTGATGGACATACCCATGAGCACGAACAGGATCACGACCATGAGCACGATCATGGCGGCGAAGGCGAAATACTTGGTGTAAAGCAATACATTCCCGCCATTGGCAGCTTTGTATTGTTGATGCTGGGCATAGCTTTCGATAACTGGCTTAAACCAACCTTTTTTACCGGCTACCTGCGCCTGGGCTGGTATTTGGTAGCTTATGTTCCGGTTGCTTTCCCAGTATTGAAGGATGCCGTTAAAGCTATGGCAACCGGCGAAATCTTTACCGAGTTTCTTTTAATGACACTTGCCACCGTTGGCGCGTTTTCCATTAAAGAATATCCCGAAGGCGTAGCCGTGATGCTTTTTTACGCTATTGGTGAGCTGTTCCAGTCGGCTGCGGTAAACCGCGCAAAACGAAATATAAAATCCCTACTCGATATTCGGCCCGACAAAGCTACCGTTATCAGAAATCAGGCCGTTGAAGTGAAGCCCGAAGAGGTACAAATTGGCGAGATCATCCAGGTAAAAGCCGGTGAAAAGGTAGCATTGGATGGCACTCTACAGTCCGAAGGCGGTTCCTTTAATACAGCAGCGCTTACCGGCGAAAGCCAGCCCAGTAGCATTGCCAAAGGCGAAACCGTTCTGGCAGGCATGATTAATCTGGATAAGGTGATTGAAATAAAAGTCACCAAAAAGTTCGCAGAAAGTTCCTTGGCCCGTATTCTCGAAATGGTGCAGAATGCCAATTCCCGCAAAGCGCAAACGGAACTGTTCATTCGCAAATTTTCAAAAATCTACACACCGGTTGTGGTTTTCCTTGCGCTGACTGTTTTGTTCCTGCCTTATTTTTTTGTGGAGCATTATGTTTTTTCCGAATGGCTGTACCGCTCATTGATTTTCCTTGTTATTTCCTGCCCCTGCGCGCTTGTGGTATCTATCCCGCTGGGCTATTTTGGCGGCATTGGTGCAGCGTCCCGCAACGGCATTCTGTTCAAAGGCTCTAATTACCTCGACTTGCTCACCAAAGTAAACACGGTAGTAATGGACAAAACCGGTACGCTTACAAAAGGCGTATTCAAAGTGCAGGAAGTAAAGCCTGTGTCTTTATCGCCCGACGAATTTGTTTCCATTGTTGCAGCCGTCGAATCGCAATCTACGCACCCCATAGCCAAGGCCATTGTAGAGCATGCAGGAAGTGCTGTTCAAAAACAAGGCAGCAATGCCGAAGAGATTTCGGGGCATGGACTGAAAGCCGAAGTAAACGGCGCAACCGTGCTGGCCGGTAATACCAAATTGCTCAAAAAATTCAATATTGCTTATCCGGCAGAAATTGAGCAAGTAACCGATACCATTGTAGTAGCTGCAATCAATAACCAATATGCCGGTTACATTACCATTGCCGATGAGATTAAGGAAGACAGCGCCGAAGCCGTAAAAAGCCTGCACGCGCTCAATATAAAAACGGTAATGCTTTCAGGCGACAAGCAGCAGGTGGTAGATAAGGTTGCCAAAATATTGAATATTGATGCAGCTTTTGGGAGCTTGCTGCCTGAGAACAAAGTAGAAAAAGTAGAAGAACTGAAAAAAGATAACACGCGTGTAATTGCCTTTGTTGGCGATGGCATTAACGATGCACCTGTTTTAGCCCTTAGTGATGTAGGCATTGCCATGGGCGGCTTAGGCAGCGATGCAGCTATTGAAACTGCCGATGTGGTTATTCAAACCGATCAGCCCTCAAAAATTGTGACAGCCATTAAAATAGGTAAAGCCACTAAGCGCATTGTATGGCAGAATATTGGGATTGCCTTCGGAGTAAAGGTAATTGTACTGGCTTTGGGTGCCGGAGGCGTAGCTACCATGTGGGAGGCCGTATTTGCCGATGTAGGCGTAGCGCTACTGGCTATATTAAACGCAGTTCGTATTCAGAATAAAAAATTTAATTAAAAAACATACGTCATGCTAAACCTTGGGATCGAATTAGAACTTGTAGAACTATTAGTTTTACAACTCTTTGCCTTCGTTTTATTTGGCCGCTTTGAAGTGGAAACATCAGCCGCCCGCCGGATCATAAAATGGCTGGTAATATACGCCATTACCATTGGCATTTATTATTGGCTCGGGCATTGGGCAGCAATGCTACCTGTTATTGCCACGATCCCAGGCTCCATTTACCATGTTATTTGGTGCAAAAAGAACGGCATTGATCCTCTAAAGGCTACACCCCGAAAAAAATACTACCAACTTCGGGGCTGGAAATGGGAGGAATAACTTGCAGCTATTTAAACATACTTCAAAAAGATAAACCATAAAAAACAGGTAAAGGAGTTTGTTAATAGTCATTTGTTAAATTAGGGTTCTTAATCCCGCAATTTTTAACATATCTTTGTACAAGCGACTTCGACATTTTGACCCTTCGCTTGACATATTTCTATAACAATCCATCCGCGAAAATCTGCCCAATCCGTGTCATCTGCGTTCCTATCTGTTCTTATATGATTTTTGCGATTGATCCAAGGTTCAGAAAAGATCACCTAAATTTTAGGAAATCATTGATTTTTAGTAAATTCGCCTATATGACAACCATTTCTAAAAAAACAAAACCAGAGGCTAAACAAAGTTTAGTCATTCTCTGCTCTGCTTTTAAAAATAAAGCCGATTATAATTTGACAAAAGAACAGGCCGATTATATTTCTTCCGAGATCACCTCAAATAATAAAAAATCGGTAAGCATCAACACATTGTCCCGTTTGGTAAATGTGATTTTAGTAGATCCCAAAAAAGATCATTATACAACCCTGGAGTCTCTAAGAAAAGCCGGGGCTACCATTGCCGATGCCTTGAATGGCAATAAGCATAAAGAAGTGCAGGTAATGAGCGACCTGTCACAGGCCGATTATTCGCTGGCTTTGGCCGAAGGTATTGCTCTGGCAAATTACCAGTTCATTAAGCATAAGCCAAGTGCCAAAAAAGAAACCTTTACACTTGGCACCGTAAATGTGATTGATGATAAGATCACAACACAACATTTAAACAACCTCTCCATTGCCGTAGATGCAACGTTAAAGGCGCGCGACCTGGTAAATGAACCGGTAAACTTTTTAAACGCAGAAGATTTAGCCGATGCCTTTAAAGCCATGGGTAAACAAGCAGGCTTTAAGGTTGAGGTGTTCAATAAAGCAAAGATCAAACAATTGAAAATGGGTGGCTTGTTAGCCGTGAACCAGGGAAGCGTTGATCCGCCAACGTTTACCGTAATGGAATACAAGCCTAAAAACGCAAAAAATAAAAAACCATACGTGCTGGTTGGCAAAGGCGTGGTATACGATACCGGCGGCTTAAGCTTAAAACCAACGCCAAACAGCATGGATTTGATGAAATGCGACATGGCAGGTGCTGCAGCCGTTGGTTGCACATTATACGCCGTAGCCAAAGCAAAATTAAATGTACACGTTATTGGCCTGGTTCCTGCCACCGATAATCGCCCGGGCTTTAATGCCTTTGCTCCCGGCGACATTATTACCATGATGGATGGCAGTACAGTTGAAATGCTGAACTCCGACGCCGAAGGCCGCATGATCCTGGCCGATGCCCTGCATTATGCCAAACGCTACAAACCCGAAATGGCCATTGACCTTGCTACTTTAACAGGAGCCGCGGCTGCTGCCATTGGCCAGTATGGTATTGTGAGTATGGGAACCGCCACCGATGAACAAAAAACAAAACTAACGGTGAGTGGATTACGTATGCACGAGCGCCTGGTTGAATTTCCGTTTTGGGACGAGTACGATGAATTATTAAAATCGGACATTGCCGATCAGAAAAACTTAGGAGGCCCATACGGTGGCGCTATTACGGCCGGAAAGTTCCTTCAAAAATTTACCGATTACCCCTACATGCATTTTGATATTGCCGGCCCTGCGTTTGTAACCGGTAAGGATAGCTACCGTGGCAAGGGTGGTACAGGCTATGGTGTGCGTTTGTTGTTTGATTTCTTTTCTAACCTATAATATTTGAAAGGCTTACTGCTACATATTTTTCTGTTTTGCTCTGTGATGGGTTTTTCCCAGGCAGACGAGTCACTGATTGTAGTACATCTTGATGACGCCAATAAGGAAAATTTCGGACAGCTTATTTACCGTTACAATTTTGTGAATAATGTTTATGCCGGCCGCGAAAAGATCATGTCGGTAGTTGGAAGAAAGAACGACATGGATTACATACGCTTCGACCGTGGCGAAAATATCCTGTACAAAGACCGTTACCTGGTTTCGGGTATAGGCAACATCATCGACCTGAAAGAAAAAAAAGTGGTGCATGACGGCAGAGGCAGGCTTGTTCGTTGCTCCAATGACAGTATCATTTTTTTTACCAATGATATTTTTAAGGGAAAATATTATTCGTATTTTGATATTAAAACAAACACTTACTCCGAGATCAAATCCCTTACCTTTAAAGCTATTTTGGGTCAGGATGTGGAATTTGACCGGAGCAAATCGCCTTATAAATTATTGTACTACCCTCAAAACAAACCTAAGGTGGTGCTGATGGAAGATGCAGGTCATGGAGGCATCAGCTCCAAAGATAAGAAAGCCGACATCCCTATTTACTGGATCGACCATAACACCTTCATTTTTCCGAACATAAAAATTACCGACCTGGAAGGCAGCATTGTGAAATATGATATTTCCACTAAAACATCAAAAGTAATTGGCACCTTTAGCTCTACGGCCAACGTGCCGGCTACTTATGACATGGTGAAAAGTGTGGATTGCTATATTGAATTTTATTTTAAAAATAAGCTCTATTGCATCAATCCTGCCAAGGAAACCATGCTCTTGTCAAATTTTAAGGAAGTGGATAAAAATTTTTCGGTTGAAGTGGAACCAAAAGCGGCAGGCAGGGCTATTTATTACAAGGGTAAAGATATTGGGCGCTATCATTTCGACCTGAAAAATTTTAAATCATCGGAGCATCACGCGGCCATGGTAAAGGAAATTATTATGGGCGATGAGTCGTACCAGCAGGGAATGTCGGTGTACAATGTAGCAACGGCTAAATGGGATAATATAGATTCGGAAGATGTAATAGCCATTATTGGCTTTATAAAACAATAAAAATTATGATAGAAAATAAAGTAGTAGTAGGAATATCTCAGGGAGATTTGAACGGAATTGGATTGGAGATTATTTTAAAAACATTAATGGAGCCGGGTATGTCAGAGATTTGTGTGCCGGTATTGTTCAGCTCACAAAAAACGGTTTCTTATTTCAGGAAAATGCTGGGCCTGGAAGATTTTAACTTTAATCCCATCAGGGATTTGAACCAGTTACATACTAAAAAACCCAATGTGTTTATTTGCTATGAAGAAGAGGTGAACATTGAGCTGGGAAAACCAACCGTGTCAAGCGGCAAGTACGCGAAACTTTCGCTGGAGGCGGCTACGCAGGCCTTGTTGGATAAAAAAATAGATGTATTGGTTACCGCTCCAATTAATAAGCACACCATGCAGGAAGCCGGTTTCAATTATCCCGGCCATACCGAATACCTTGGTGGGAAATTGGGAGGTAAGCCACTCATGCTCTTGTGTTCTAACGACCTGCGGGTTGCTGTTGCAACGGGGCATGTACCATTGAAAAATGTATCGCAGCACATCACTATTGACAATATTGTTTCAAAGATCGCCCAATTGCACGCCTCCCTGGTAAAAGATTTCGGAATTCGCAAACCAAAGATCGCGGTGCTGGGCTTAAACCCACATGCCGGCGAAAATGGCGCCATTGGTGATGAAGAAAAGAATGTGATTATTCCGGCCATTGCTAAGGCAAAGGAAAGCATGATGGTTTATGGGCCATACTCCGCGGATGGTTTCTTTGGAAAAAACACACAGGCGCAATTTGATGGTGTACTGGCCATGTACCACGACCAGGGCTTGATCCCGTTTAAAACACTGGCCTTTGGAAGCGGCGTGAATTTTACGGCCGGCTTAAATTTTGTACGTACTTCTCCCGACCATGGAACGGCTTACGACATAGCCGGTAAGCAAATAGCCGATGAATCTTCTTTCAGGCAGGCTTTATATTCGGCCATTGACATTTACAGGAAGAGGGAGCTGCTGGAAGAAATTTCGGCTAATCCTTTGGCCTTTGCACCGCTTAAAAAGGAAAGAGGGTAGTTAATTGCTATGCAGCAACTTAGGCCAAAGGAATTTTAATGATGACCCTGGTGCCGGTACTCATCTTGTTCCCGTCTTTCAGGTCTTCGTAAACAATGAGCTTATTTAACTTCAGGTTCTGGTTCAGAAGTTCCAGGCGTTGCTCTATGGAACCGGTGGAAAACGACGCGTGCTTGCCGGCATTTCCGGCTTTAATCTCAGCCGATTTTTCCCTGCCGATGCCATTGTCCTGCACAGTACAAACAATAACGTCTTCCTGGTCACTCAGGTCGAAATGAACGGATAATGCTTTATGCCCCTGCTTGTGCAACAAGCCATGCTTGATGCTGTTTTCTACAAAGGGTTGAATAAGCATGGGCGGTAATTGTAGATAATCTTCATCGATCCTGTCGGAAAATGTAATACTATAATCAAAATCATTTTGGAAGCGCATTTTTTCCAGCTCCAGGTATTTCTGTAAAATTTCGATCTCAGTGCTTAAAGGGATTTGTTTTTTTCCCGATACAGTTAAGATCTGCCGTGTGAGATAGGTGAAATTTCCCAATTGCTCATTGCCTTTGAGCTTATCGCCGTACATGAACTGTTCCTGGATGCTGTTGAGGGCGTTGAAGATAAAATGAGGGTTCATCTGGCTTTTCAGGGCTTTTAGTTCGCTTTCGGCCGCTTTCTTTTCGGCATCAATGGTCTTTTGCGCTTCTTCAAGCTGGATCTTTAACAACTCATTTTGTTTTTGGGTTTTGTAGCGCGAGAACAGGAAATAAACAATGAGAAGAATAACACCAATGCCGCCGATAATGCAATAAATTAAAATGCTCTTACGCTGCGATTGCAGATTGGAAATGGTTTTTTCCTGGGTCAGCTCTTTAATAGCGGTTTCCTTTTTTTCCGCATCGTATTTAAAATCGGCTTTCAGGGCAATGTTCCTGCTTTCATCAAAATAAATACTGTCGCTGATGTTGGCAGCGATAGTTTTATAATCGTATGCCTTTTTAAAATTGTTTTTCAGCACATAAATTTTACTTAAAATTTCGGCGGCGTTTTTATTTTCCGAGGGATAGGAACTTGCCCTGGAAATCTCGAATCCCTGCAAAGCTTGTTCTTCGGCCCGATTTAAGTTGTTTTGTAATAAATTAATGCCGGCCAGTTGAATCAATACCTTGGCATAAAAATTACCGCTTTCTATGGTCTTATAAATATCGGCCGATTGCTGGTAATAGTTCATGGCTTTATCCAACTCTTTTTTCTCAAAATAGATATCGCCATAAAATTTGTAACAAGAAGCCAAACCCGATACATTATTGATGCGCTGGCACACAGGAATTGCTTTCTCTATCTGACTAATTGCCTCCTCTTCCCGGTTAAGATTGACATATACATTTGCCAGGCTCGTGAGGATCAGCGATACCCTGAATTCATCTTTAAGCTTCCTGTTGATGTCGAGGCAGGTATTATAGTAGGGCAAGCTTTTGGTATAATCCTTCTGGCTGTCGAAAATGCGACCGATGGCAAAATTGGTGCGTTCTTTCCCGGCATCGTCATTTAACGCTTCAAACAGTTTTAAGGCATTGATGTTGTATTTGATGGCCAGTTCGTTATCACCCAGATTATTGTACACATAACCCAAATCGGTTGACACGTAGGCAATGGATGACTTGTCGCCCGACACAACAGCCTCCTCATAAGCCTTTTTTAAATAGTATAAAGCACTGTCGAGCTTGCCAATAAAATCATAAGCGGTGCCAATGTTTTGTAAAGCCAGAGAATTTCCGTAATGAAAGTGAAGTTTGGATGTTAACCGGTAAGAAGCCAGGTAACTTTTTATGGCCAGGTTATACTGGTCGGTGTAAATGTAATTGGCACCTTCGTTATTATAAGCAATGCTTAAATATTTGGTAAAGGCATTGCGTACTACCTCTGAATTGCTTGGATTGTGCGCTTCTTTTTGTGCTATTTCTTTAAGCTCATTATTATAGCCCATCCAAATGACATTATCAGGCTCCTCCTCAATAAGCTTGCTCAACAGATCGCACCGTAAAGTATCCTTTTGCGGATGTTGTTTTAATTGTAATATTAAATTGTCTTTCGTGCTTTGGGCAGTTAACATCACCGACCAGCAACACAAAAAAATAAAGCATCTGGCTTTCATTATTCTTAAACGCTGATCCCTCCTATAAATTCATCGAACTCGTTTTTCTTTTCACGGGCTACCGGAATGACTTTGTTGTCTTCAAACAATAAGGTGGGGCCTTCTTTTTTGCTGTATTTCCTAATTTGCTGGATGTTGATGAAGTAGGAGCGGTGCACTCTGAAAAAGCGTGTATCATCGTTTAAAAGCTCATCGAACTCTTTTATTTTTTTGCAAACCAGGTACGATTTGTCTTTTGTAATGACATTGGTGTAAGATCCATCGGCCTCAAAATAATAGATGTCTTCTATTTTCACAAAAATAAGCCCGTCTGATAAGGGCAGCGCAATTTTTTGCAGCTTATTTACGGTGAGGTTTTCCTTTAAAGCATTTACCCGGTTAATGATCTGGTTCTGACCAACGAGCTTCACCGCTTTTTCAACCGCCGATTGCAGTTTGGAAATGCTGATGGGTTTTAATACATAATCCACCGCCGATACTTCGAAGGCTTTGATGGCGTAATCGGAATATGCGGTGCAAAAAATAGTTTCAAAAGTAGGAGAGTCAAAATACTCGAACAGGGCAAAGCCATTCTCGTTGGGCATTTCAATATCAAGGAACACCAGTTCTATTTTATGTTTGTTGATGAGCTTTACCGCTGTTTTCACATCAGGTGCCTCATCTACTACTTCAACTCCGGGGCAATGTTCCGCGATTATTTTTTGCAAAAGAGAGCGGGCGGAGGGTTCGTCGTCTACAATAATTGCTTTAATGGATGCCATATGCATTAAATTATACTGCAAGGTATAAAAAAAACCATAGTGACTTTTATCAAAAAACGACCGTTTATGAAGTCAAAACCGCAGCTTATGGAAAATCATATAAAATGAAGAGCAATTCATGAACCGATAAGGTTGTTATTGAAACCTGCACTTTATAAAGTCATACCGGCTGTTTATGGAGTCATCCATTTGTATGCTGGCATAAGGCGCTAATCTTGCTTTAAATTTAAAACTATATAACATGAAAAAAACTATTACTTTTTTATTAGGAATTATTTTAACCGGCACATCGCTAAAGGCGCAGTGGTCGGAAGTTGGAGGGCCATGGGGTTTTTCGGCAGGACAGGCCTTTTGGTTATCAACTGATTTTGATGGCACCACACCTTATGCAGTATACCGCGATTGCGCCAATGGTTGCAGCCCAACGGTAATGAGTTTCAACGGAGCCAGCTGGCAAAATGTTGGAACTGCAGGAATTACAGGCGCAGGCTCAGATTATGAGGCAATAGCAGTGATCAATTCGGTGCCCTATATTGCTTTTGCTGATGCAAACTACAGCAATAAACTTAGCGTGATGAAATATGCATCGGGCAGCTGGAGTTCCGTTGGCAACGCATTGAGTTCAGTTGCCATAACTGGTGCATCAATGGTTCATGATGCAGCCAATAATTGCCTGTATGTTTCGTATACGGCAAGTGGAACCGGCTCTCTAAGCATCAATAAATACAACTTGGCAACACAGGCCTGGAGTGGGGTTAACATGAGTACATTCCCCCCACTGGCAACCGGCGTCGTAGGCTTGTCGGTATATAATGGCGAATTATACACATCGGCGGCCGATTGGAACTCTGATACCATTGTGGTGGCAAAAAGGAGCTCTACAACAGGCATCTGGACTAACCTGAGAACGCATGTTACAGGTACATCACCGTCTAAAATTGGTTTTGACAACTCAGGAAACCTTCATTTAGCTTACGTGAGCTATTCAACGGGCGTGGCTAAAGGAGCAGTGTTAAGGTGTATTGGAACTAACTGGCAACCGCTGGGTTCACCACTTTCGCTATCATCCGATACAATTATTTCGCCAACCAATGGGATGGCTTTGGCTATGGATGCCAATACACCTTATGTAGCTTATGGAAATAGCCATAACTATGGCAAGCTCAGTGTTTCAAAATATAACGGCTCATCCTGGCAGCTGGTAGGGCCCGCAGGATTTTCCCTGGGTGGTAGCCCGCTTGATTACAACTCAATGAAAGTTGTGAATGGTGCGGTTTACATTGCTTATACTGCCATGTCGCCGCTGATATCGAACATCAGAACCTTTATGATGAAATATGACCTTGCAACCGGTGTCGATGAAATTTCAAAAGATGCAACCTTTTCTGTTTATCCTAACCCGGCAAATAACATATTGCATATCAACCAGGTTTCCAATGATGCGGTAATAGAAATACTTGATCTGACAGGCAGGGTTGTTATGGTAAAATCCAACATTGAACAACAGGAAAGTATTGACATCAGCACCATGAGTCCTGGGGTTTATTTTGCCAGGATCACTCAAAAAAATCAAAGCTCAGTTATAAAATTCATCAAACACTAATTTAGAAATTCATCATATGAAAAAGATATTACTTTCAGTTGCAACATTTATAGCTGGCTTTGTACAAATGCAGGCTCAGGCACCTAATCTTGTATTCTCTGATATTTATGCCGGAACAGCAAGCGGCAACAGTGACTTTGCGACAGCCGTTTTGGATTATACCAATGGCGATGTAATTATGGCAGGCGCTACAGGAAACCTGAACCCTTCACCATTCGCTGTTAAAACCCCTTACTTAAATACAAATTTCGTTGGGAAATTTAACGAGGTTGGAGCTAATGTGTGGCAGTCGACCATTGGTGCCGCTACAGTTAACCAATTGGCTAAAGATGCCAACAACAATATATTTGCGGTGGGCTGGGCACAGGGTACCGGAACATCATTCGACGGAACCATTTATGGCAATACCGGAAACAACAATCTGGGTTCTCAAAATATTTTTGTAGCGAAGTATTCTCCGGCAGGCGCCATATTATGGGTTAAAGTGGTTGGCTCAAGTGGCGATGAATTTGGAACAGGTATTACGGTAGATCCTGCAGGTGATGTGTATGTAACAGGGCACGCTACTTCAGGAGCAGGCATCGTTGATTTTGAGCCGGGTGTAGCAGCGGCTACGTTTACAGCCGGTTATAAATCATTCCTGGTAAAGCTTTCCAATAACGGAAATTACCTATGGCATAAAATTTCGCCAAACGGTGGCTATAACGCGCATGCGGTTTGTGCCGATGCCAATAATGTGTATTGGGCAACACAGGTTAGCGGCACGCAAAACGTAAATCCAACAGGCCCAACCTGGAATGCTTACAGCGCAGGTGGCTACGATATTTTATTGTTGAAATACACAAAGAACGGAACATTGGCAAGTGTAAAAACAGTAGGAGGTACTACAAATACCGATTATGCAAGAAGCCTGAAAGTAAAGGACGGGAAGATCGTCATGACAGGTGTATTGGCTCCGGGCTCTACAACACAAATCAACATGAATGGTTATGCTGAAGTCCCGGTTGTGAACCTGACAACATCATCACTTAGCAAAGATGGTTTTGTGGCTGTGTATGATACCTTAATGAATTGCCAGTGGGCCAAGCCTTTGGGAGGTGCAACAGCGAATGATGAAACGTTTGGGGCAGCTTTCGATAATTCGGGGAATGTAATTGCTGCCGGCCAGTTCCAGGGGGCCACTAATTTTAATATTGGAGGAACCGGAACTTATACCGCCAACAGCAACGGTGCAAACCCCGATTATTTTTATTCGTCTTACAGTATTACCAGCGGAGAATGTAACTGGGTATATAAACAAGGTGGAACAGCTTTGGACAGAGCTGCCGATGTAGCTGTTGATGTTGACGGAAGAATATGGGCAGCAGGTTACATTAATAACGGCTCAACGGGTAATGACATGTTTTTAAATAAACATTTTTGTGCCTCTGTGTTTACAGTATCTGTTGACAGGAATGGATATACGGCCCCAATGACGACAAGCAGCTTTGGCAATTCATTTGATTTTATTGGCTGTGCCGGCCAAAGCGCTGTTTATACAGCTACCGCCAGCACCAATACGGATATTAAATATTCTTTTTTCGACATCGATGGTGTTCAGTCAAACGGAAGTGTGTTTACGGAAACATTGACGGCATCGGGTTACATGAATAAAGGGTATAAATTACTGGTAAAAGATTCGGTTACAAAATGCGAGCAGGTGTTTAATGTTCGGTATGCCCAAATTAATGATATGTCGTGGTTTGTGTTAAGTTATCCTTTTGGTTCAGGGCCAATTTGTCCGGGCGATAATAAATTATTACAGGGAAATAGTGGTGCGGGATATACTTATACCTGGAATCCGGGCAATGTTGTTGTTCCTTCGCCCAACACCACCATTTATGTATCGCCTACAGTAACCACTACCTATACCGCTACCATTTATGACGGCACGCCAAATAATGCGGGTTGTTACTGGAGCGCAGCAGCCACTGTTACGGTAAATACTTGTACCGGGATCCAAGACC